>JBAYYI010000078.1:0-8347 GCA_041673165.1 Bacteroidales bacterium | reverse complement strand
TTGCAATTGGTATGTCTCCGTTCCTAATGAACCTTGCAGCAACAGGTGTTGTTATTCTAATTAACCATAGTTTAAGAAAGTATGGTGGGGATTTGGCAATTGGTGCTTATGGGATAATTAATAGGGTTGCTTTTCTCTTTGTTATGGTTGTGCTGGGTATAACTCAGGGTATGCAACCAATAGTTGGTTATAACTATGGTGCAAAACGATACGACAGGGTCTTAGAGGTGCTTAAGAAAGGAACAATTATGGGAGTTATAACAATGATAATAGCGTTTTTGTCTGTTGAGTTCTTCCCTCTAACAATAAGTAAGGCTTTTACAAGTGACCAAGAACTAATTGATATTGCTTCAAAAGGATTTAGGATTGTCTTTATACTCTTCCCAATAGTAGGTTTTCAAATCGTTTGTTCTAACTTCTTCCAATCGATTGGCAAGGCAAAAAAAGCAATATTCCTATCCTTAGTCCGTCAAGTAATTGTGCTTATTCCTCTTTTAGTAATTCTTCCATATTTTTGGGGAGTCCAGGGAGTTTGGTTAAGTATGCCGCTTTCCGACTTAGTTGCAACAATCATCACAGCCATTCTAATTACCAGAGAAATCAAGATACTAAAATCTCAAACTCTAATATAGTACTTCAATTTATAGTTTAGACAAGGAGTTTATGGTCTTAGGCTTTTGAGTAATCGTTTTCCATAATGTATGCTTGCAGGACTGTCGCCAAGAAGTAGTTTTTCGGCAATAGGGATTAGCTCTTCTTTGACCCAAGAGTGCTTTTCAGTATAATATGATAGTATTTCTAACTGCCACATCTTTGTTCCAATTGGGATATCCTTTTCTATTAACCACTTGAAACAGCCTTCAATTATTATTTCATCGTCAGATTCATTAATAGCTTTTTGAATAATTGGGCTGGCTTTTCCTTTTGCATTAAGTTTGAGAGCTAAGGCAAGCATCCTTCCATAATGCCGAGCGCAGGCGTAGTTAGGGATAATATTATAGTCTTTGATTAGGTCGTCAATAAGCAAATCAATAACTCCAATATCCTTTTCGTACATTTTTTCTATTGTCCAAGCTGCATGGAAACCTATATTTTGCTTCTCCTTAAAGGACATCTCATATAAAATGCTAATAGGGAAAGATTCCTTTTCGATATCGTGTATTATATCTCTAAGGCAGTCTTTCCCTATTGGCTTATCGTAGAACTCAATAAGATATTCTCTTGTTATCATTATTGATTATGAATAATTTTTATACTCTAAAACGAAAATGAAGCTCCAATCATCCCCATAAACTTTTGTGAAGGGAAGTTGTAGTATTCCTCATAGCGTTGGAATGCAAGGTTATTTAGTTTCACAAACAATGAAAGCTGGTCGCTATACTTATAGTTTACATTAAGATTTATGTCAATAATTGGGTCTAACTTCTTTTCCTCTCCCATATACAATGCCTTCATCCCTGATTTAAACTGTGGCATAAGGTCAAAGATTAACTTATCTGCTATAATATATTGTAGTGAAAGAGCGGTTGTAAAGGTTGGTTTATAGTATGCAAAATCTAATAAATCTGTTTTATATGACTGGAATTCTGCATCAAGGTTAAGAGAAAATACTTTAGCAATATTATATTCCAAATGTGCTTTTAGATAATATCTAACTGCATCATCATAAGCTATATTAAACATATTATTATATTCTGCAAAAGGTTCGAATGCGTAGAAATGAAGGTCGTTAAATTTTTGTAGTCCTGCCTCTGCATTAATACCAAGCTTGTCGGAGAAGGTTGAGTTAAGTTTTGCAAATAATTTGAAGTGAGATGTAGTTTTAATATTAAGATATGGACTTATATAAGGGTTCTCTATCCTCATAGTGTTTAGTGAAACTCTTTCTATGTTGCCAGTTAAACCCCCTTCGAAAAAGATCTTTTTAGGCATAAGTGGGAAATAAATAACTGCTGTTGGGTAAACATAGAAATCCTTTTCTTGTCCAAATTCACTAACGAAATCAACAGCTGTGTGGAGTTGGAATTTATTAATCTTAAAGTCAAAAAAAGGTTTTACACTAACAAGTCCAGTATTATCTTTCCTGGAAGGATTGGCAAGTAAATCTAATGGAATAACCAATGAGGTGAAGTAAGGGGCTGATCCCATTATTGAAGCATCAAACTTGTTTATAGAATGTAGATAGGATAGTTTTAAACCTAATAGTTGTTTGTCTTTATCAAATAATTCAAACCTCTTGGAAGCTTCTGCATCAAGTCTAACAGTCATTTCGTTTGTTGTCCATTTTCCGAAAAGATCTTCAATTCCAAAGCTTAGCTTATGATTAAGTGCGTCTTCATTACGGAATAGGCTTTCATAGTTTGCTTTAAACCCTACATTGTGCCAAGAGGTTCTAAAGTCTGAGTTGTCAAGATTTAAGCTGTCGTTATTAAATCCGTAATAGTAATTTATAGAATTATTATAATAAGCTTTTGCATCAACAAAGAACTTATTCCAAATCTTCTTTCCGTAAACATTTACATCATTATCAGCGAAATGGTTTTTCGGATAATCCTTAATTGACCAGTGAGAAGAATAATGTCTTGCATGAATGGCATAGATGAAGGATTTATTCCTTGTTTCAGAATACAAGCCTTCAAAATACGGTGTTAGATATGTTCCTATTCCTGCCTTAATGTTACCATTATATAACATAGAAATAGGCTCTCCCTTAACCTTTGCTGCTTTAATTTCTTCCACAGTGTAGCGAGTAGGGAAGACGTTATTCATTATCTCGTACTTAAGGTCTGGTATGACGAAGCTTGTGTCGAATATGCTTGGGTTATCTGATATTTTCATTGCCTCATTCACCACAGGATCAAACTGGGTTGAAATGATAACACTTTCATTTAAGTTCTGTCTTATATCTCTTTGGGTAGTATCTTTTATTGGAGTTTGAGCCATTAGTCCAAAGCTCATTAACGATACAAATACAAATAATTCTATTCTATTTATAGTTCTCATATTCAAAATATATTTTAGTATTATTATTGAGTTTAATTAGCTTGGGGTAATGGTTTGTTATTTGAGTTGCTTCCATCAATAATGATTTCATCAACCTCTTGCTTTATTTCTTGAGCTTTTATCTGAGTCTTCTCTTTAAGTGCATTTTCTGCATTCTCAATTAGTTCAATCTTAGCCTTTGCAATCTCCACAAGCTCCTGCCCATCATAGTTTTCAACAATGCTTTGGTAGGTTTGCTTAGCTATCATATTCTTGTTTTTCTTCACATAGATATCTCCCAAAAGAATAATTGATTTTGCTAACCAATACTCGCTTGTTGGATTTGCTGAAATGGCTAAAATTAGTTTCTCTGCCTCTGCATTCTTTTGATTATTGAAGGCATTTTCTGCAAAAACATAGTTTGCCTCTCCCGAATAATCTCCATTCTTAGACTTCTTCAGCTTAGTGAATTCTTTAAGTGCATTAACTGTATCTTTAGTTGAATAGTAGCTTTTTGCAATTATATAATTTGCCTCGTCATTTGCTGTACTTGTGTTCTTAGCATTTGAAAGTACTTTTTGAGCAGACAAAAGTGAAGCTTCGAATTGTGATAAATAGAAATCTGTTCTCATTATTCCAACTTCTGCTAAGGCTTTGTGATTATTTACTTCGGTTTCTTTTTGTAATCTCTTATACAAATCATTTGCTTGCTTATACTCTTTTGTTTCATAGCTTATGTTTGCTGCATTTAATAGTGAGTTTTCAGTAAACATATTCTTAGGAGCTGAACAAATAAACAAATAGGATATTAAAGCACTGTCTTTTTTGTTTTCTTTCATCAAGCAATCAGCTAAGTAGTAATTTGCATTAACGGAGAAGAATCCAACTGGGAACTTATTCAAATAATCTCTAAATCCTTTAATTGATTTTTTGCACTCGCCACTCATATATAAGTTTTCGGCTGCTTCAAAGGTTATAGAGTCCTCTTCGTTAACTGTGAAGTTGGCATCAGGTATTGTTTTTATGTATTCTGAAAACTCTTCAACCTTGTTTTGACTAACATAAATTGTTCTTATACTCTTTATTCCTGACTGAGATTCTTCAGTTTTTGGATAGGACTTAACTAATTTGTCAAGGGTTTTAAGAGCTAATTCATCTTTTCCATCTTTATAGTAAAGCATTCCCATCTTGCTAATTGCAGTTTTGGCATGAATTGATTGTGGATGGTCTTGTGCAACCTTGGTATAGGTTTGGAGTGCTTTCTCGTTTTGTTCGAGTACTAAGTAGGCATTTGCAAGCTCAAATAACATACTTGCCTTATATGAACTATTTGGGTAATCGGTGATCGCTTTCTGTAAGATGCTTGATTTGTTTGCAACATTGCCTAAGGCTCCAACCGACAAGGCTTTTTGATAGGTTGCATAGTCAATGTCGATAAGGTTTGCACTTATAACATAATTGTATTCTTTGATTGCATTATTAAAATCTCTTTCCATATAATAGCAATCAGCAAGTCTATTATGTGCATCTGAAATTAATTGAGGGTGTTCGCCTAAGCTTGCATTAAGGAAGCTATTGAAATAGTCTTTTGCCTTCTTATAATTCTTTTGTTTGAAGTAATTATATGCCATTGAGTAATTTGCCTTAGAATAATATGTACTCTTATTTGCATCTTTAACCTTATAGAAGGAATTTAACTCTCTAATTGACCCTTCGTAGTTGCCTAAGCGATATGAACATTCTCCTCTAAGGAAATATGCAGCAGCAGTTAGGCTATTATCAATCTGATTTTCCAAACTCTTATTAAATAGCTGTATTGCTTCTTTGAAGTTATTTTCGTTGAAAACTTCAATCCCTCTATTTAAGGCAATTCTTTGGTATGCTGCATTAATGGTTTTGCTTCTTGAAGGCAGTTCTTCAATAAGTTTTAGAGCGTGTTGATAGTTCTTTGATGCTCCATACAATTGAGCTAAGTATTCTTTAACTTCGTTTATCTTGCTTGACTTTGGATAGGTATCGTAGTAGAGTTGGAATGATTGAAGGGTTTCATTGAATGGGTTAGGTAGCTCGTAGGATAGTTTTGCAAAGTTAAGAAGGGCGTCTTCGTTAATTGCTGGGTCAAATCCTAATGTATAAGCTTCCTTGAAAGAAGAGCGAGCTGAAATCTTGTCTCCTGTTTTCAAATATGAATACCCAATATTATATAGTGCATGTTGAGAAAGAGAATCGCTATTTGTTGATGCTTTTAATAAGAAAGGAATAGCTTCTGAGTATTTTTCGCTTTTGGTTAGTGTATATCCTAATAAGTAATTATCCTCAGGGGTTGCTGCTGGATTATCCTCAACTCCTTTCTTTAGGTATGGTATTGCTTCTTCAAAGCGTTCAAGCTTGCAATATGCCTCGCCCAACATTCTATTTGTTTCATTAGAGCGTTTAGAGTTAGAAAGCTGTGAAAGTTCTGAGGCTTGTTTAACTAATTCTGCATAGTTATTTTGAATATAATAGATTTGAGCTATATAATATGGTGCAATTCCTTTAAAGTTCCTATCATTCTTTAAACTTTTAAACTCCTTTAAGGCTGGGTCGTACTTCCCTTCTGTATATAATATATGTGCATAGTAGTATGTTGAAGGAGATGAGTACTTACTTTTTGTGTCTTTAACTTTTGCGAAATAGCCTTTTGCGACTTCAAAATCATTGATATTGAATAGGCAGTATCCAAGTTTATAATTAAATTCAAGCTTTTGATCATCTGTAAGACTTCCATATTCTATCTCGTTATAGGTTTTAATAGCAAATATGAAGTCATTCTGTTTTTGATAGAAGTTTGCTAAGTTAAAATATGCATCGTTCTTTCTTACGTTGTTTGGGAAAAGTGTAAGAAATTCCCTTATTTGATTATCTGCATCATTGTTTTCAAGGTTAGCTGCTGCAATGGCTTTATAGAAATATGCATCTGCAAGGTCTGATTTGTTGCCTGTTTTAAACAAATCAATATAATTAACATATTGTTGGTAGGCTGCAGCATATTTTTGTTCGTTTAAAAATGCTTTTGCATCATCTAAGATTCGTTGAGGTTCTTTTATTGCTTCAGTCTTTTGAGCCATAAGACTAAAACTGAATATGTTGCACAAAAGGATTAGGGCTAAAAGTTTTCTATTCATAATTATATTATATTTCAAGGGATAAAATTACACAATTATAACGAAACACAGCCAATGAATTGGTATATTTTTCAACAATAAAAGGTTAAATACAAAGAAATAGATGAATTTAACCCCTTAAACTTGGTTTTGCTTAAGGGGTTTAGAGTGTATTCTAATACTATTTTGGACTACCAATAACTGCAACGGTGCCTTTCTTCTTTTGCTGCAATCCGTCTCCGTCTTGTGCATAGCTTCCGTCCTTAAGTTTCCCATTCCATCCTCCTCCAATTTTGTTGTTTGTGGTGAAAATGTTTTCTCCCCAACGATTAAAGATTGAAAGTTCATATTCTATTGGGATTGAAGATAGAGGAAGAAATATTGAGTTTAGATTTCCTGTTCCTGGAGTAATTGCATTTGGAAGATATATTGTAAAGTCTGGTCTAACGATAACTTTTCCTCTTGCTGTGTCTGGACACATTGCTTCATTGTATGCAACTAATGTTACTTCGTATTCTTTAGATGTATCACTAGGAAAGATGTGGTATCCGTTTTCTTCTGTTGAGGTATCGCTTCCATCACCAAAGTCCCAAAGAACTGAATGAGAATTAGCTGTTAGATTAATGAATTTAGTTTGTGTGTTGGAATAAGTTAGGTTAGTGGGGTTTAAAGACATGCTTGCCTTAACATTTGGATAGGCAATAATATTAATTTGACCTTTTGCCTCACAACCATGTTCGTCGCTAATAGTAACTTTGTAAGTCGTTAGACCGTTTGGCATTGCTATGGGGTTTATTGAAGTATTGTTTTGTGCAAGTTTAAGGTCGGCAGGGACAGATGTCCAAATACATGTTACTGCGTTTGTGCATGAGAGTTGAATGCTATCTCCTTCACATATTTTATCCCTATCAGCACTTACTTCGGTAGAACCAGTGTTTACTCTAAAGCTAACATTTTTTGAAATCTGCCTAAAACATTCATCGTTTGCAGTAATAGTAATGGTTATTGGTTCTGTAATTGTAACATAATTTAATCTTGCAGTTGGCGTTTCTCCAATTGGTTGACCATCGGGTCCTGTCCATAAATATGTTGTGTTTCCAATTCCATTAATTGCTTCTGCTGATAATAATTCTCTTTGAGGTAAAACATTATTACAATAAACTGTATCGTTACGTACAGATGAAAATTCAAAGTTGTCTGAAACAATAGCTTGTATTAATATTGTGTCTAAAACGGTACACTCAAATGTGTTTTCAGAAATTATCTTCAGCGTTTTAATCTCTCCTGGAACATCATTTGTATTTGAAATAAATTGTATGAATTTTGTAGCAATTGAATCTCCTTCTGTAAAGCTTAATTGATTTCCAAATGGTTCATAATCTATACCCTCAACCATATCTCCTTCAACTTGAAGAGTATAAGAATCTTCAAGTGTAGCTGGTCTATTAAGTTTGACACTAACAATCGCTGAGGAGCAACCTGCTTTTACTAATGTGTCGTCAATCATAGGACCGGTAACGGTGTTGCTAAGTTCAAAGAGATCCGATTTAAATGAATTAGCACCAAGATATACAGCAGAATTGTATGCATTATCATAAACATTACATATTGAAATTGAAATTGAGTATTTTTTGCAAGGTGCTACTATTATCCTTTTTGTTTCAAGCGCAATTGTATATCCTTGCATTTGATTTATTGGAGAGCCACTTGCGAGTTGAATATGCAAGTTTGAATTTGATAATATACAAGGAGAGGCTGAGCCAGCAGAGGTTCCTCCATTAATTGTATTTATTGTTACGGGGTATTCAGGATCCGAATTAGGAATTATTGCAATATTATAGTTGCTAAGTGGAGAAACTCCTGGAACAGTTACTTGAGTGAATCCGTCATCTTGGAATGGTCCTGAAACGAAAAATCCAAAAGCATCGTTAAATGATGAGCAAACAAAAGCAGGATACTCGTCACTTGCAAAAACATATTTAAAAGAAACTTGTCTTCCTTGAGGAATAAAATCGAATGTTAGTACTCCAATATCTTTCATATCAGAGGTAATGCCAATATTGTTAAGTAATGTTCTAAGAGGATTCGCTATACTAAAATCATTACTTGCAGGAATAGCTGGTGAGCTATGAATGCCAGCTGTTCCAACAGCAGCATCTTGAATGTCTCCAGTAACTAGAACTAAGCCACTACCCAGCTTAACATTCTGTCCTGAGGTGTCT
>JBAYYI010000077.1:0-8400 GCA_041673165.1 Bacteroidales bacterium | reverse complement strand
TCTTCAACACCTAGCTTATCTACTACGATAGCTACAACTTTTGCTGCAATTTCAGACATAATTTTTAAGTTTTAAAATTAAAATAGACTGCAAAGAAACGAATTTTTTATCACCCCCCAAAGGAAAATTGAGCTAAAAAGCACCTCTCCTATGTTATAGTTCTGATAATTAAGTCTTAGCAAAACGGCTTAATTAAACCAAAAAACTAAGTTTAATCGAAAAATTGATGATTAAAGAATAAATATTACCTTTGTATTGTAGAAAAAAACAAGAAAAGCAGACTAAAATGATAAAATTAGCACTCTTTGCCTCAGGAAATGGAACAAATGTTCAACAGATTGCAGAATACTTTAAGGATAGTGATAGTGTTAAGGTTGAGCTTGTTATTGCGAACAAGGAGGATGCGTTTGTGCGTCAAAGAGCAAGAAACCTTGGAATTGATGAGTTATACTATGGTAGGGATAGCTTCTACAATACTAATATAGTATTAGAGGAGTTGGACAAAAGAGGGATTGATTTCATTGTTTTGGCAGGGTTTTTATGGCTAATACCTGAAAACCTACTCAAAAGCTATAATAATAGGATAATAAATATTCATCCAGCTCTTCTGCCTCAATATGGTGGAAAGGGAATGTATGGTCACAATGTTCATAAGGCAGTTATCGAGAATAGGGAAAAGGAAAGTGGGATAACAATTCACTATGTGAACCAGAACTATGATGAGGGTCAGATTATTTTTCAAGCAAAATGCGACATTTCACCTAAGGACACAGCCGATGACCTTGCTGCAAAAATTCATCTATTAGAGAAAGAACACTTCCCAAAGGTTATAGAATCCGTTGTTATTTCTCAATAAACAACTATAAGCCCAATAAAATTAAATGAATCACCATTTAAAACTTCTAAATCAAAGAATCATTTGAACGAAACGCTGAAAGAAATTACTGAATCGCTGTTTCATTACCCAAAAGATGCACATCATTTACCCCAAATGATGTGCATCTTTCGTAGTGAAAGATGTACATCATTTTATTTAAGTAAAATTTGTGGGGAATTTTGATAAGAGAACCCAAGGACTTAATCCTATAGTTTCTATTATGCAAATATACGAAACATTTCGTTAATTGTCAATAGTATTATCAGAAAAAGAATCTCCTAAATCTTCTGTTTGGTTTTTGCTTGCTTTCTTACTTCCTTCGTAAAGTTCGTATTTGCAGAATTTACACTCTAAGTTGGAATTGTAAACCGTTATTTTGCGAGAAGGTCTTAGGGCAATGTATTTGAAAGCCTCAAGGTCTGAACTAATTAACCAAGCAGTGTTGCCTGTATATTTGCTCTTAAATACTCTACCTATTATATCGTATAGGTCGAAGATATCATCCACGTCAAGCCTTTCGCCATAAGGAGGATTGGTTATAATTAAGGTTTTTCCCTCTGGTGGGTCTTGGTCTTGTATATCTGAACGGAATAATTGTATATCCTTATGCAGTTTAGCATTTTTGACGTTTTCTTGAGCTGTTTTGATTGCTTGTCCTGAGATATCTGAACCCCATATCTCGTAATCAAAATCTATCATCTGCTGATCTGCTTGGGCTCTTACTCTTTTCCAATCTGGCATCGAGAAATCTCCCCACTTAGTAAAAGCAAAGTCATATCTATAGTATTGTGCTGGTATATTGTTTGCAAACATCGCAGCCTCAATAAGCAGAGTTCCTGAACCGCACATTGGATCGAAGAAATTACAATCTCTTTCCCAACCAGAAAGTTGTATAAGTCCTGCCGAAACAACTTCATTCATTGGTGCTGATTCAACGGCTACCCTATAGTTTCTCTTATATAAACTTTCGCCACTACTATTTAGAGAAAAGGTTACTTGGTTTTCGTGAATATGAAGGTTAAGTATTAGGTCAGGGTTGTCTTTGGTCATTGTTGGACGTTGAGAGAACATCTTCCTTAGTCTATCGCAAATTGCATCTTTTGATTTTTGAGATGCGTAAAGTGAATGCGTGAATATAGTACTATATACGACAGGTTCAATAGATAGGGTTCCGTCTGGGTTAACTAATTTCTCCCATTTATACTTATATACATTATCATATAGCTCTTGTTCGTTGTTTGCCTCAAAAGAATATATTGGTTTGAGGATTGAAACCGCAGTTCTTAAAAGATAATTTGCCTTATATAGCATTGTCATATCTCCATCAAAGCCTACTGCTCGGTTTAATTTTTCAATGTTTTTTGCTCCAATAGCTTCAAGTTCCTTTACTAAAACATCTTCTAATCCGAACATGGTCTTTGCAACCATTCTAAAATCCTTACTGCTTGATTCTGTCATTTATATTTTTGTTTATTTATTATTCTTTACTCTTTTCCCTATTATTTAAGTCTCTCAACAAACTTAATAGCATCAACTATATATCTTGTATGAGTTGCCTCCCCTATTTTAGAAACCTCATCGAAGGCTTCAATCGTATAGAAAAGTCTCTTGCCCTCCACTTTCTCCAAAACGGAATTGCACTTAACCTTCATTCCAAGTGGTGTTGCCTTAATATGTTTAACGTTTATCTCTGTCCCAACGCTAACCATACCCTCTGGAAGGAAGTCTTGGACAGATGTATGTGCAGTTTCTTCCATCAAAGCCACCATTGCTGGGGTTGCAAAAACGTCTATCAGTCCTGAACCATAAGCCTTAGCTGTGTTTTGAAGATTAACCACAACTTCTTTCTCTCCTTTGTGACCCTTAGGTATATCTATTTCCATATCTCTTTAAAATCTATTTCTGCTTTTTTATAGTCCTGAGGTATTCCAATATCGATGAAGTATCCTTCTGTCTTAAATCCAAAGAATAATCCTTCACCTACTTTTTTTTCTAAGTAGTCTTGTTCAAAGGAAAATTTATCTGGCAAGTCTAATCCCTCAAATATATTTCTCTTCCCTATATATGCACCTGCATTAATAAGTCCTTTATCTATATATTTCTTTTCCTTAAACTCAATTATCTTATTTTCTTCGACTTCAACACTTCCATAACGCTCAAAATCATTCATTTCTTTTAAAACAAAGCTCAAACTAGCATTTTCTTTCTTGTGCAAAGAATAGAAAGACTTTAAATCAAAATCAATAAATGAGTCTCCATTAAGTATTAGTATATCATCATGAGTTGTTTTTCTTAGAGCCAAGGCAATCCCTCCACCAGTTCCAAGTGGTTCTTCTTCTACTGCATAAGAAATCTTAATACCCTCAAAACTTTCTCCGTAAATCTCTTTTATCATCTCCCACCTATAGCCAACAGAAAGAACTATATGTTTAATCCCTTCTTGTTTTAAGAACTTTATTAGATAGGTTAGAAACGGTATTCCATTGATTGGTGCTAAGGGTTTAGGCATATCGGAAATAACTCCTTTGAGTCTTGTCCCCATTCCACCTGCTAAAATAATCGCCTCCTCTAATTTCATTTCTCGCTCTTCCACGTTTTTAAACCTTTCTCAGTAAATTCAAATCTTCTTACCGTTCCTCCAAACTTACTGATTCTTTCAATTACATTATATCTTGTGTTATTTGGGCAATAGAAGAATATATATCCCCCACCACCTGCTCCTGAAATTTTCCCTCCAATTGCACCTGCCACAAGGGCTGAAGAATAAACATCTTCAAACAGTTGAGTGGTTATACCTTTTGCCATTTGTTTTTTAAATTCCCAGCCTATGTTTAGAATATGACCTATCTCATCCAGATTATTTCTTAGTAACGCTTCCTTCATCATAATAGCTTGCTCTTTTAGCTTATGCATAGCTTCAAGGCTTTGCTTATTATTACGTTTAACGTTTTCTTGTTGTAGTTGAATGATATCAGAAGAGCTTCTTGAGGTTTCTGTATAGTATAGAACTATGTTTCTTGAAAGCTCATTAAGTGTTTCTTCTTTTATTCTTAGAGGATTTACAATTACTTTGCCTTCTGAGAAAAACTCCATAAAGTTAAATCCTCCAAAAGTTGCTGCATATTGGTCTTGCTTACCTCCTGCCAAGAGCAAATCTTCTCTTTCTATTTTGTAGGCAAGGTTTGCAATATCATATTCACCCAAAGGGAGCGATAACCATTCGCAAAATGCTCCAACAGCTGCAACAACAAGGGTTGAAGAAGTTCCAAGACCAGAACCAGCAGGGGCATCAACAAAGGTATGCATATCAAAAGAAAGTTTATCAAGCGAATAATCCTTAACTATTCTATTATATATAGCTTTCAAAAGGTCAATCTCTCCATCAATAGGTAGAGTTCTTTCACTCTTATATGAGTATTTTTCGTTCTTATCTTGAAGAAGGAAGTTAATTGTCCCACTATTGGTTGGAATTATATCACAATAAGCATATAGAGATATTGTTGCATTGAGGATTGAGCCTCCATAAATATCTGAATATGGCGAAACATCTGTTCCCCCTCCTGCAAGTCCAAGGCGTAAGGGAGCTTTACTTCTTATTATCATAGTCTAATGTTTCTTGATATAATTTATTAATTGCTGCAACTTTATTATCCCAACCATATTTCTTCTTTTCTTCTTTGATTCCCTTTGAAAAATCTGGACAAGATATGCAAAAGTCAAGTATTGCGTCTGCTATATCTTTCACGTTTGGCTCAACAACATAACCAACCTTACCATTAGGAATGATTTCTGCTAAGCCGCCAACATCAGTAACTAACATAGGCTTTTCGAAATGATAACCAATTTGGGTTACTCCACTTTGGGTTGCAGAGCGGTATGTTTGGGCAATTAGGTCTGTTGAACAAAAATAATACTTAACATCTTCATCAGGAATAAACTTTGGAACAAAAATAACCTTTGACTCCAACCCTAATTCCTTTACCCTATCGTAATATGGCTTTGGCTCATCATAAAACTCGCCAGCAACCATAAGTTTAATTGGGAAAGCTTTTAATCTCTCATCTCCAAGAGCTTCAATTAAGATATCTACTCCTTTATATTTTCTAATCAAACCAAAGGTTAATATATTTATATCCTTAGGACTTAATCCTAATTTCTTTTGAGCCTCTTCTTTATTTACAAAATCTCCAAAGTCATCAAACAAAGGATGAGGTGTTAGTATTCTGGGCTTTTTAGTATCGAACTTAGAAATATCTCTTAAAACATTATTACTCATTGCAAGAAATCCATCAACACCTCCAACAAAATAACGAGTAAAAGTATTATCAAATATTCTCTTCTCGTGAGGAATTATATTATCTACAATAGCTATAACCTTAGTGTGTTTGTTTGAACGGGCTATTCTTGAAATGGTTGAAAAACATGGAGAAAAAAAAGGCAACCAATATCTTAGTATAACTAAATCTGGTTTTTCCTTTTTTAGTTTTAGTCCAACTCTTATCCAATTGAAAGGATTAATTGAATTAACATTTCTAATAATCTTTATATCCTTTGGAGCCTCGCTTTCGGAATACTGGCTCTCACCTGGGAATAAAAAGTTTGGATATTGGAGTGTGAAAGTATAAACATTAACAATATTATCCTCTTTTTGAAACTCCTCTACTAATCGCTTAGTTAAGTTGGCAAAAGATCCACGGTAGGGATAAGCAGGTCCTAATAAAGTAATTTTCATATTCTTTAGAATTATAGTTTTCTTGCAATAAAGATATGACTCTCTATTGTAATATCATTGGGGTTTGCAATTGCATAGCGTAATATCTCTTCTTTTGAAAGGCTTTCAATAAACTTATCTTCAACAATCTCAACCTCATCTCTCTTTAAAACTTTTGCATAATCAAGTCCAAACTCCCTCAAGTGATCCTTCTGTCCAAAATGAATTTCTCTTTCTAATGGATCAGTAATTCTGGCATTTTCATAAGTAATATTCCTTTCTGGATTAATAGGAGAAAGCAGAATTGCATATCCACCTGGCTTTAAAACCCTGTAAATCTCATTTAATGCTTTATCTAAATGTTCAACATGTTCCAAAATATGATTAGCCATTACAATATCGTAGCTTGAAGTCTCAAGTGGCATATCTTCAACATTAAGATGGACATCTGCCCAAGGAGATTCAAGGTCTGCTCTTGTATATTTTAAATTCTTTTGCTTTCTAAAAGCTCCCATAAAACAAAGCTCAGGTGCAATGTGAAGGAAGTTTAGATTATCTTTAAAGATATTTGTTTCTTCTTTAAGGTATAGCCAAAGCAAGCGATGCCTCTCTAGTGATAGACAGTTCGGGCATAGAGCATTCTCTCTTGAGTGAACATAACCATAAGGCAAAAACTTACGATAGTGCTTGCCACAAACAGGACATTCAACCCTATTTCCAAGATAGAAGACCTTAATAAACTTCATTGAAAGAAAAACAAACCTTTGCAGATATTTGCGAGGAATATTCCTGAGAAAAAACCTAATAATCTTCTTCATAAATATTATATTAATTGATTGCTGACTGAGAGTTTTTAAGAGAAAAGCCTATTCTCTGACCCTAAATCAAGACCCTAAAGAGGATTTAACCAAATGCAAAGGTAAGTAATTTTTAAAAAAATCAAATAGATTTTGACAATGTAATGGAAAGTTGTAATTTTGAAGTCTATAAATTATAATATTTTTAAACCAAGAAAAACAAAAACCATGAAGCCAAGAGTTAGCATAATAATGGGCAGCACTAATGATTATTCAGTTATGGAGCAAGCTGCAAAGTTTCTTAATGAAATGGAAATACCTTTTGAAATCAATGCTCTTTCGGCACATAGAACCCCAAAAGAAGTTGAAGCATTTGCGACAAATGCACAAGACAGAGGTATTGAAGTAATTATTGCAGCAGCAGGAATGGCAGCTCATCTACCTGGCGTTATTGCTTCAATGACCACCCTACCTGTTATTGGAGTTCCTATAAATGTTTCAGTTGATGGAATGGATGCCCTTTTAGCAATAGCACAAATGCCTCCAGGTATTCCTGTTGCAACGGTTGCAATTAACGGAGCCTTAAACGCAGCAATACTTTCTCTTCAAATAATGGCTAATGGCGATAAGGCACTTCAAGTAAAGATGAAAGAATATAAAGAAAGTCTTAAAGAGAAAATTGTTAAAGCAAATATAGATTTATCACAACTATCATTTGAATACAAGGTTTAATTTAAGAAAACAAGGATGATAATAATAGGTATAACAGGAACCCTCGGAGCAGGAAAAGGAACAATTGTTGATTTGCTTAGAGAGAAAGGCTTCTTACATTTTTCGGCTCGGGATTTCATTGTTGAGTCAATTGAGAAAGAAGGCTTAGTTGTTGATAGGGATTCAATGACCATTGTTGGGAACCGCCTAAGACAAGAACATACCCCATCATATATTATTGAAAGCTTATATTATAGAGCAAAGGAAACAGGAAAGAATAGTATAATTGAAAGTGTTCGCAATCCAATGGAGGTTGAGTTTCTTAGAAAAAAAGAAGACTTCCTTCTAATTGCCGTTGATGCAGATATTAGAATTAGGTATGAAAGAATCGTTCAAAGGAAGAGCTCAACAGATAACGTAAGCTTTGAAACATTTAAAGAAAATGAAGAAAGAGAAATGCAATCAAGTGATATAAATGCACAAAACCTAAGAGCTTGCATTGAAAAAGCGGATATAGTTATTGATAATAGTGGAAAGATAGAAGACTTAAAGCAAAAGATAGAAGAGATATGGAAGATAATAGAGAAGAGATAAGAGAAGAAAACAAGAAAGAAGCATATCATAGACCCTCTTGGGACGAATACTTTATGGAGCTTGCAAATTCTGCTGCCAAGAGAGCGACCTGCGATAGGGGTAGAAGTGGATGCGTTATTGCAAAACACAAACAATTATTGGTTACTGGATATGTTGGTTCACCAGTAGGGCTTCCTCACTGTGATGATGTAGGGCATTTATTTAAGAAGACTTTTCATGAGGACGGAACAATAACAAACCACTGCGTTAGAACCGTTCATGCAGAACAAAATGCAATATGTCAAGCTGCAAGAAGGGGGATAGCCTTAGATGGAGCCACCCTTTATTGTAGGATGACTCCATGTAGGACTTGTGCTATGCTTATCATTAACTGCGGAATTACAAGGGTGGTTTGCCAGATGAAGTACCACACCGGAGCAGAGTCCGAAGCAATGTTTAAAGAAGCAGGCATTAAGATTGAATTCTTTAGCGATAATATTATGAAATACTCTAACCAGTAGAATTATCGTTTATCTCCTCCTCGTTTTTTTCCTTGTAGCTTTTTGATTGTTGAAATGTTGACCAATATTATATTGTACAGCGAACTCAAAGAATATAGGATTGAATTGCTTTTCTGTATTAGGCTTTCTCACAGCTCCCTCTTCATAGGGCATCTCTCCTAATATAGTATAAGTTTTTGGAGTTAGTGCATATCCAACTCTGATTAATGT
>JBAYYI010000076.1:0-8761 GCA_041673165.1 Bacteroidales bacterium | reverse complement strand
ACCTTGACACAAATTTCCCTGACTTTGACATAGAAGGTGGTGAAAGAACTGATTATTTCGAGATAACAAACCTTTCAACATCAAACAAGGAGGTTAGAGTTTATATAGAAAAACTATCAATGGCAACTGATTCAGAGCTTTTAATGTGCGTTCCTCCTAATTGTACTACAGACACAATATCTGAAGCAAGCATTACTCTTTTGCCAAACGTCCCTTTCACAGAATTTGACTTTCTTTACTTCTATCAGAATGATATGCCTTCAATTATAAAAGTTAATTTAATTAACCCAGTAATTGATCCAATAGAAATAATTCAATCATTTGTTGTAGTTTACAAGAATCTTAACGCTTCAATAGCTAAACCAACAAAACCAATCAACAAAATTACATCATTGGAAGTTTATCCTAACCCTGCAAATTACAATACAACAATCAACTATTCACTTGCTGCAAACTATAATTCAGGTAAGATAATAATTAGGAATATGATTGGACAAGAACTTAAATCAATCTCAATTAATGCAGGCACAAGTGCAAAACAAGTTGTTTCAACTTCTGACCTACCAAACGGAATATACTTCTATTCAATAGTTGGTGACGGACAAACAATCTCAACAAAGAAATTAATAGTAAAGCACTAGACTCAATAGTCCTTTACTTATATTCTATAAAACAATAAAACCCTTCGTTTTCTATAAGCGAAGGGTTTTTTCATGTCTTATTTTACGCTAAAAATACTGCGTATTAATTTTCTATCTCTGCGTAATAATCTTCTATCTCTGCGTATTAATTTTTTAAAACAGCGTTTCACCAAATTCTTTCTTTGATCTACGAGATTAGTTCTTTGATTCAGTAAATTCTTCCTTTGATCTAATTTCTTGAATCAAAGAAAGAATAAACTCATGCACTTATTAGGTAAATTTCGTGTTTATTTGATTAAAACAACCCTTATCTAAGGTTTGAAACATCGTGTTTTGACTCGTTTATGGTGTCTTTATCAGCTTCCTGGTCCTCTTTTGGACGATTATAGTTGATATAAGCCTCCCATTTTTCTCTTAAAAGCACCATATCTTCTGGCAATTGGCTCTCAAAAAACACCTCTTTCCTCGTGGTTGGGTGGATAAAACCAAGTGTTGTTGCATGAAGAGCCTGACGAGGTAGGATTTTGAAGCAGTTTTGTATGAATTGCTTGTATTTTGTGAAGGTTGTGCCTTTGATTATCTTGTCCCCACCATAGGTTTCATCGTTAAAGAGCGGATGTGCTATATGTTTCATGTGGGCTCTAATCTGATGGGTTCTTCCTGTTTCCAATTTGCATTGAATAAGGGTTACATAGCCAAAACGGAATATTACTTTCCAATGTGTGATTGCTGGTTTGCCATATTCTCCATCAGGGAAGACTTGCATCACTCTTCTATCTTTGAGTGAGCGTCCAATATTACCTTCAATCGTTCCTTCCATTTTGTCAAAATCTCCCCAAACCAAGGCTGTATATGTTCTTTCAACAGTGTGGTCGTAGAACTGCTTTGCTAAGAATGTTTGAGCTGTCTCGTTTTTGGCAATTAATAATAATCCTGTTGTGTTTTTATCAATTCTATGAACCATTAATGGTCTTAGTGGGTTACCTTCTTTGTCTTTTTGTTTTTGAAGGTGGAAGGTTAGGGCATTTAATAATGTTCCGGTATAGTTGCCAAAGCCTGGATGTACAACCATTTCTGATTGTTTATTAACGATTAATAAATCATCATCTTCGTAGAAAATATCAATTGGAATATCTTGAGCAATGATTTCTACTTCTCTTGGTGCTGTGGTTAGGAATATTTGAATTATATCCCCTGGGTGAACTCTATAATTTGACTTAACTGGCTTATTATTTACTTTTATGCAGTCTGCATTTGCCGCTTGTTGAATTTTATTTCTTGATGTTTGTTCAATTCTATCCATCAAAAACTTATCAATTCTCAATAGGCTTTGTCCTTTATCTACCTCAATACGATAATTTTCAAATAATTCAACTTCCTCTTCTTGTTCGATGTCTTTTTCCTGTTCTATCATTTTTGAATAATTAGTTTTTGTTTTATGGTTTTGCTTGTTTCTTTGTTAATAAGATAAAGTATATATACGCCATTTGATAAGTTTGAGACGTTTATTTGGTTTTTATAGGCTGAGAAATACACTTCCCTTCCCATCATATTTGCTATTCTTAGCTCATAATTGGATTTTGAAAATTCTTCTTCGTTTTCTGATAAGCTAATATTTAGTATTCCATTTGTTGGGTTTGGGTATATTGTTAGGCTTAAGTCCTTTTTTTCAATCTCTGTGATACCAATTGCTGCTTTGTATCCAAAATAGGGTCTAAGCATTAGAGAGCCTTTGAAAAGTGTGTTTTGCTCCCATGAATTAGCCCAGTTACCAAACATTTTTGAGGATGCATCGGTGTTTCTATCAAATCCTACGTTTAGGTAATCTTTATACTTGGTTTGTATTGAGATAAATGATTCTCCCGAAGGCAATATAACTGGTCTTTCTAAGTAATATCTTGTAAATTGGTTTAAACCCTCGGTTGAAGGAGTTAGATAAGCATAAGAATGATATATGCTATCTCTTGGCTGACCATTTAAACTATTCCATACACATATAAAGAATGGTTTTTGATTAGCGTCTTCGTAGGTGGAATTAAAATAAATATCAACTGCCATAAGGGTATCTGGGACATTTAAGTCAAATCCGACTGCCAAATTTGAGTTTTTAATTGGTTCTATTCCAAATCCATTTTCTGCAGTTCCGTCATCGTAGGCAAAATAGTTCTCAAAACTTTGTCGGAAACGCATTGTGTCATTTGCAGCGTTATTATCTTGTCCTACTCCTTGCTTAACGGTGTGAGTTATGTCGAAAAAAGTCCAAACATTATTGTCAAACTCATAAGCAAATCCAACAGGAGGTGTTGAGTGACTTGGTGAGGTTTGAAATTCTTTTGTTTTTATGTAGGAGGATATATTTTCAAATCCACCATTATAAGAATGCACAATTGTGTTATTTGAATTTCTGACCTCGTATTTATAGTTAGAACTTAGTGAAGTGTCGGCAAGGTTAACTATTTTAATATTTAGATTATCTGACATATCGCTTGCCATAAACTGAATAGCTGGCATTGATTGATATTCTTTTAAAAGGGAGTATGCTGGATTGACAAAGGCTATATCTCTTGTTGCTTTCTCGTCATATTTTCTGTCCTTATTCAAGTAAACATAATCTATATGCCACTGGTCGCAGTTGCTGACATAGGTAAATGAAGGGTTATTGTCTAAGGATGCAAAGTTAAGGAAGCGGAAACGGAAACTATTACTAAAGTATTTCGCATCTGTTATTGGAATATTTACATATAACCAATACACACTATCCTTTGAATAAATACTCTCTATACTTAGTCCTTGAGTTTTCCAAACTGAGTTCCATTGATTATCTTCTAAAGAGTAGAATTGAAGAACTAAGGAATCTTTCTTTGAAGGTGTTGAGCCTATGTTTTCCCATATTGGACCATATCCGCCACCTGGTTGAACATAGAAACTAAGGAAAATGCTATCTTGAGGACTTAGAGGGATAGGATTTGGAACTAAGGTTGAGTCTAAACGAATAAAGCAAGATGAAACAGTGTCTGCGGAAAAGCCTGTTGTGTTTGCAAGAGGATAAAGTTTGCCATTTGAGTCTAAGGCATCAAGTGTTAGTACTCCTATTGTTGGTGGCAAAAAAGGATAATCAGTATTTACCCATCCTCCATTATTGTTCCACAAGTTTGTGTTTGGTATATCTAAATAGTTTGAGAAGTCATCAATAAAAGGTAGTGATATCCTATTAAGGGCTTTCGATTTCTTATTAATTGTTTGATTGCTTTTCTTAGAGGCATCAGTCAATTTAAACTGACTTTGTCCTTCAAAAGGTAAAAAAACAAAAAGAATAATTAATAAGAACCAGTGTTTAATAATTTTATTCAAATTCATCTATTATTTCATTTGTTGGAGATTCTTCCACAACAACTGGCTCAGCCATCCTAAATGATTTAACTCTATCATGATAGCTTGGCTTAGTATCATTCATAAACTTAATACTTATTGTGGTTCCCTTTGTTACACTACTATTATTTGGATAGACTGAAATAACTCTCGAATGAATAATATCCTTCTTTCCTTCAAAATCTTTATTGCCAACATTTAGAGATGCCTCCCAAAGTTTCTTTTCTGCCTCTGGTTCTGTTAGTCCAATAATGTTTGGCATATCTGTTGTATATCTTTCTTGGTTCATTTCAACAACCAAATCAATTTCTTCCCCTCTTTGTATTTCTGCTCCCTCTTCAATTGGGTTGCCTTTGTATCTTTGACCAACAACAACATTATTGAAATCTCCTATATTGAAAATAAATTTCCCTATTCTTAGTCCTACATTTGTTATTTGATTAACAGCAGAACGAACGCTTTGGTCTTTACAATTTGGCATTGGAATGTTCTCTCCTTTTGATGAGGTAACAACAACATAAACCTTTCTACCTCTCTTTACCTTTGCTCCCTCTTTTGGGTCTTGAGATATGATTTTACCTTCATGTTCCCCTGGGGTATAAATTGAATCCATTACTATTAACTCAAAGTTTTTCATTCCATCAATCTCGTCTATCTCATCAATAAAACGCCCTTCAATGTTTGGCATTTGATATTCTGAACCATGGCGAGTGTAGAAGTTAAGTCCAATAAAGGCAATAATAAGAATTGCTACGAAAACAATAGCTATTAGCCCTATATTCTTCCAAAAAACTTTAGTCTTTATAAATCCGATTAATGACATTTAGGTTTATTATTTTAATTAATTTCTACGTCCCATATAAATTGACAAATAATAAAGAAGGGTTGCAAGGGATGAAAGTGCAGCAACAACATATGTGTAAGCAGCAGACCTTAGAGCATCTTTTGCTTTTGGATGAGACTCACGTGAAGTAACTTCATGGTTTTCTAACCAAACTAATGCTCTTTGCGATGCATTAATTTCAACTGGAAGTGTTACAAAACTAAATAGTGTTGTTAATCCAAATAGTACAATTCCTACTAAAAGCATTTGAGGGAAAGTATTTACCATAAACATTCCTCCAAGAAGTATCCACATAACCCATTTTGAAGCAAAGCTAACAAGAGGGACAAGCTTTGAACGCATAGTTAACCAAACATAAGCAGTTTGATGCTGAACTGCATGACCACATTCGTGAGCAGCAACAGCAGCAGAGGCAACATTTGCACCATGATAAACAGCTTTACTTAGGTTTACAATCTTTGTTTGAGGATTATAATGATCTGTTAGTTGTCCTTCAACACATTCTACCTTAACATCATAAATATCTTGGTCACGAAGCATTTTTTCTGCTACATCTCTACCAGTCAATCCTTTTTCTGTAGGTATTTTTGAGTATTGAGCAAATTTCCTTTTAAGGTTTGCACTTATTAGCCAACTAACAAGAGCTATCCCTATAAAGAATACCCAATAAATTATTGGAGTGCCCATCATTGTGGTTCCTTGTTCCATTTTCTTTTATATTTTTTGTTGTGTTATAATCTATGTTTGTTATAGTTAGTAAACTACCTATATAACTATTAGTTTTTGTTTTTATTGCAACGACTAAGCAGCAAAATTACTCATTTTTCACTAGTAATTTGTTATGTAATGTAAATAAAAACAATAATCATAACGTAAAATTAAGGTTTTTATGTATCTTTGTGAGCTAATTACTCGTATTTTAAGAATATCTTTCTGAGAATACTGATAAACTTAAATAATTTTCGACCTAATAAAAAGTGTATGATTAAATCTATGACTGGTTATGGTAAGGCTTCAACAAACTTCAATAACAAGACCTTATCTATTGAAATAAAAACTCTTAACAGTAAGCAAACTGATATTAATCTTAAAACACCTTGCCTTTATAGAGGTAAAGAAATCATTCTAAGAAATCAAATATCTAATTTCTTAGAAAGAGGAAAGATAGACTGTTATTTAAACGTTGAGTATGTTGGGGAGTGCCCAAATATGAATATTAATTCTAATCTCTTTGTAAGTTATTACAAACAAATTGAAGAATTAGCAGAAAAGGTAAACGCATCGAAAGAAGATATTTTTAGATATGTTCTGCAAATTCCTGAAATCAATCATAATGGCAGTAGTGAACCAACAGAAGAGGAGATGATTATTGTTGGCAAGTTGTTAAATGAAGCTTTGAAGAAAACTGACGAATACAGAATAATTGAAGGTAAGACCTTAGAGAAAGACCTCCTTCTTAGAATAAACATTATTGGGAAGAAACTTCTTTTAGTTGATGGGTTTGAAAAAGACAGAACTTCACAGGTTAGAGAAAGAATATTATCAAAACTCAATGAACTAAACTGCGAGACTTTAGATAAAAATCGCTTTGAACAAGAAATAATCTACTATATTGAGAAGTTAGATATAACAGAGGAAAAGATAAGATTAGAACAGCATCTCGATTATTTCATCAACACCATGAACACTCCAAGGTCGGAAGGTAAAAAACTTGGTTTCATAGCACAAGAAATAGGAAGAGAAATAAACACACTTGGCTCAAAATCTCAGGAAGCAAATATGCAAAAGCTTGTTGTGGAGATGAAAGATGAGCTTGAAAAAATAAAAGAACAGATATTAAATGTTTTATAATGAGATATGCTTTAAGGGAAATGAAATAAAGGAGATAAATAGATTAAAACAACTATCTGTATTTATCTTTTTAACAATTGTCTTTTCTCTTTTATCTTTCAATTCCTATTCTCAAGAGGGTAAAGAAACAAAATCAATATATGGAGAAGAGATTCAAAATCAAATTGATTTATATGAAGATTTAATTGAAAAGAACTTCCTACAAGACTACTATGACAATCTTATCCTCCTTTACACACAATCAAACCAAGATTCCAAAGCTGAGAAATTGATTAAAAAAACCATTAAGCAATTTCCTCAAAATTCAATCTATATTGCTGACTTAGGCTCTCATTATCTAAGAACGGGAGAAAAGAACAAGGCAGATAAGCAATTTGAAAAAGCAATAGAAAGTCTTCAAGCTAATAATAATTCAGTAGCTCAACTTGCTAACTATTTTAGTTTTAATAATAATATAGACTATTCCATTAAGACCTTTCAAAAAGGGAGGGATTTATTTAATGATAAGTTCCGCTTTACATACGAAATATCATTCTTGTATCAGAGATTGGGAAGATATGAAGATATGGCAACTGAATACATAAACCTCTTGGATGCCAACCCTGCAATGCTAAATCAAATCAAGATATACCTTGGCAGCATCATACAACAAGATAAAGAAAAAAAGTTCTTAGATATTTTTCGCCTTGCTATTTTAAAAAAGGCGCAAAAAGAACAAGACAACCCCCATATTGCACAACTCTATGTCTGGATACTACTCCAACAAAAAGACTATAATATGGCGTTTAATCAGGCAAAATCGATAGACAGAAGATTTGAAAGCCTGACAGGACAAACTGTTTATGAAATAGCAAACATAGCTCTTAATAATGAAGACTATGCAATATCAAGACAAGCTTTCACCTATCTAATAGAAAAAGGAAAAGAGTCAACCTATTATATGTTAAGCAAATTGGGACTACTAAGTTCACTCTACCACCCTTTCGTAAACAAAATCAATCATACAGAAAAAGAAATAACGACCCTAAAAGAAGAGTATATTTCAACCTTAGCCGAATTAGGCAAGAGCCAAGCTACAATTCCAATAATGCAACAATATGCTTATCTACTTGCATATTATTTTAAATCTTCGCAAGAAGCAGTTGACATATTAGATGAAACCCTTTCAATGCCACAAATCAAACGAAATGAAAAGGCTGAAAGCAAGCTAATGAGAGCAGATATATATCTTATGGAAAACGATATTTGGGAAGCCTCTCTAACCTATTCTCAAGTGGAAAAAGAATTTAAAAATGATGTAATAGGTTCTCAGGCTAAGTTTAAGAATGCAATGCTATCATATTATAATGGAGATTTCACTTGGGCTATGTCGCAGTTCGATGTGCTTCGATCATCCACAACTAAGTTAATTGCTAATGATGCAATGGAATATTCTTTATTAATAAGTGATAATATTGATGAAGATTCATCCTATAACGGACTTAGTCTGTTTTCCAAAGCAGAATTTGCACTGTTTCAGAATAAATACACAAAAGCCATAGAATACCTCGACACTCTAAACCAAAACTACTTATCTCACGAACTTTTCGATGAAGTATTATATAAGAGAGCAGAGATAGCAATTCTTCTAAAAGAATACCAAAATGCAGATAGCCTATTAAATCAGATTTTGTTGAAATACCCAGATGATTTAATGGCAGATGACGCCCTCTTTCTTTTAGCAGAGCTTAACGAAACCCATCTTAATTCTCCTCAAGAAGCAAAGCAGTATTACGAAAGAATAATCCTCGATTACCCAAATTCACTTTACGTTACCCAAGCAAGGAAACGCTATACAGAATACAATACAGAAATAAAACAGGAGAAATAAACCTAAGTTATTTGTTTATATTCTATTATTATTTTATTAATTCTCGTTCTTTATACAATAAAACATTGTTGTCCGATAAAAAATTATAATCCCAATTAATCCAAGTTAATTATCTTATAATCAATTCTCCAATTTTATTTTCAAAAAGTCAAGCCCCCTCTTTTTTATGTCTCGAATAATGGTAGC
>JBAYYI010000075.1:0-8778 GCA_041673165.1 Bacteroidales bacterium | reverse complement strand
TTATGAAGCAGATATTACTTATGGAACAAATAACGAGTTTGGGTTTGACTATTTGAGAGACAATATGTGTAATAATCCTAATGAGATTGTTCAAAGGAAGCATAACTATGCAATTGTCGATGAGGTTGACTCGGTTTTGATTGATGATGCAAGAACACCACTTATTATTTCAGGGCCAACCCCAAAGGGAGACGACCAAGAGTTTGATAGATTTAAGCCAGTAATAGATAAATTATATAATGTTCAAAGAACGCTTGTAACTCAAATATTAGCAGAGGCTAAAAAGAAATTGCAAGAAGGAAGGACATCGGAACAAGAACGTGAAGGTGGAATACTCCTTCTTAGAGCTCATCACGGACTTCCAAAAAACAAGGCTTTAATCAAGTTCTTGAGTGAGCCAGGAATGAAATCCCTTCTTTTGAAAACAGAGAACCAATTTATGCAAGATCAAAACAAGGAAATGTATAAGATTGATGACCCTTTGTATTTCATAATTGACGAGAAAGTAAACTCAATTGAACTAACAGATAAGGGAATTGACTATTTATCCGCATTAGGTGAAGACCCAAAAATGTACTTGCTTACTGACGTTGGTTCAGAAGTTGCAGAGCTTGAAAGATTAGACCTTAGTCCATCAGAAAAAGCAGAAAAGAAAGATAAGATACTACAATCCTACGCAGTTCAATCTGATAGGGTACACACAATAAACCAACTTCTTAAGGCATACACTCTTTTTGAAATAGACGTTGAATATGTGCTTATGAACAATCAAGTTAAGATTGTTGATGAACAAACAGGACGTATTATGGATGGAAGACGTTATTCTGACGGACTTCACCAAGCAATTGAAGCAAAGGAAAACGTTAAGGTGGAAGCTGCAACCCAAACCTATGCAACAATAACCCTGCAAAACTACTTCCGTATGTATAAGAAGCTTTCAGGGATGACAGGTACGGCAGAAACAGAGGCAGGTGAGTTATGGAATATCTATAAATTGGATGTTGTTGTAATTCCAACCAATCGTGCAATCACAAGACAAGACAACGAAGACCTTATATATAAAACAAAGAGAGAGAAATTTAATGCAGTAATTAACGAGATTGAGAAGTTGATTAATGATAATAGACCAGTTCTTGTGGGAACAACATCTGTTGAAACATCTGAGCTTTTAGGCAAGATGCTTACCATGAGAAAGATTCCTCATCAAGTTCTGAATGCTAAGCTTCATAAGAAAGAGGCTGATATTGTTTCAGAGGCAGGAAGGGCAAAGACAGTTACGATTGCAACCAATATGGCTGGTCGTGGTACCGACATAAAGCTAAAAGAAGGAGTTAAGGAAGCAGGTGGTCTTGCAATTATAGGAACAGAGCGTCATGAATCACGAAGAGTTGACCGTCAGCTAAGAGGTCGTGCTGGTCGTCAAGGTGACCCAGGAAGTTCACAGTTTTTTGTTTCTTTGGAAGATAACCTAATGCGTTTGTTTGGTTCTGACAGAATGTCAAAGATAATGGATAGACTTGGACTTAAAGAAGGAGAAGTTATTCAACATTCAATGATGACAAAGAGTATCGAAAGAGCACAACGTAAGGTTGAAGAGAATAACTTTGGAACAAGAAAGAGGCTTTTGGAATATGATGACGTAATGAATAATCAACGTGAAGTTATTTATTCAAAACGTAAGAATGCACTATTTGGAGAAAAACTTGCAATAGATATTTCTAATATGATGTATGATGCTTTGGAATTTATGATTAATGAATACCATAACGCAAGTGATTATGAGGGTTTCAAATTAGAGTTTATGAAACTTACAGGAATGGAATGCTCTATCGAAGAAGAGAAAACGTTTGTTCAAGGAAGGAAATCTCAACTTACAGAACAACTCTACGAAGAAGTTTATTCTAACTACAAACTTAGGATGGACAAGATTTCTCAACAAGCTTTCCCTTATGTTAAAAACATATACGAAGCAAAGAGTTATCGCTACGAAAACATAGCTTTCCCAATAACAGATGGAGTTAGAATGATGAATGCAATTGCTCCAATTGAGAAATCATATAATACAAATGGTAAAGAAATAGGACTATCAATTGAGAAAAGTATTGCACTTCACCTAATTGATAACGCTTGGAAAGAACACCTAAGAGACCTTGATGATTTAAAACAATCAGTTCAAAATGCTTCTTATGAACAAAAGGATCCACTACTAATTTATAAGCTTGAGTCTTTTGGTTTATTTGAAAAGATGATTAGCGAAATCAATAAAGAGATAACCTCTTTCCTTTGCCGTGCAACACTTCCTCTTGAAGACAAATCAGTAAAGGAAACAGAACTCCCACAATCCGATAACAGGAAACTAAAAACAGGACGCCAAGAGTTAGAAGCTAATAACCCATCAGAGCCTCAAAAGATTCAACCAGTCCATGTTGAAAAGAAGGTAGGCAGAAACGATATTTGTCCTTGTGGAAGTGGAAAGAAATATAAAAACTGCCACGGAAAAGCAGAATAAAACTAAGAGTATATAATATTAGGAATGAGAGGAAATGAATTTTTCTCTCATTTCTTTTTGTATTAAAAGAAATTAATTGTACTTTTGCAAACTCTTTTAAAAGAGATATCGTCTATTTATAAACCAAAAACAAATACCAAATGGTAAGACAGTATGAAACCGTTTTCATTATGACTCCCGTTTTATCTGATGATCAGGTAAAGGAAACGGTAAAAAAGTATCAGACTATATTGACTGATAATGGCGCTGAGATTGTTTACGAAAACAACTGGGGACTGCGCAAGTTAGCTTATCCTATTCAAAAGAAATCAACAGGGTTTTACCACCTTATTGAGTTCAAAGCAGAAGGAGACCTTATTGCAAAGCTTGAATTAGCTTACAAACGTGATGAAAAACTACTTCGTTTCTTAACAGTTTCTTTAGATAAACATGCAATAGCTTACAACGAAAAGAAACGTTCAGGCGGCATGAGAAAACAACAAGAAGCTGCAGCAGCTAAGTCAGAATAATTTATTTAAAAAACAAGAAGCAATGGCAAACGAAACAGAAATAAAGTATTTGACCCCGATCACAGTTGAGACACAAAGGAAAAAATATTGCCGTTTCAAAAAGAGCGGTATCAAATACATCGACTACAAAGATGCAGATTTTCTTTTAAAATTTGTAAACGAACAAGGTAAACTTCTTCCAAGAAGAATTACAGGAACATCAAATAAGTATCAAAAGAAGGTATCACAAGCAGTTAAACGTGCTCGTCACCTATCTTTGATGCCTTATGTAGCTGACTTATTAAAATAAAAGGAGGATTACAATGGAAATTATATTAAAACAAGATATGAGTAACCTCGGTTACAAAGATGAGATAGTAACAGTTAAAGCAGGATATGGTAATAACTTCCTTATCCCTCAAGGCTATGCTATGGCTGCAACAGCTTCAAACAAGAAGATAATTGCAGAAAATCTAAAACAAAGAGCATTTAAAGAAGAAAAGATTCGTAAGGATGCAGAAACTCTAGTAGCTTCATACGCAAAAATTGAAGGACTAAAAATTGGAGCAAAAGCAGGAGAGAACGGAAAAATCTTTGGTTCTGTAAACGCTATTCAATTAGCTGACGCTATCAAAACTCAATTTGAAATTGAAGTAGATAGAAAAAGAATTGAATTATCAGACACCGTTAAAAATTTAGGAACTTACAAAGCTGTTATCTCAGTTTATAAAGAACTAAAAGCAGAAATCACTTTTGAAGTAGTTGCAGAATAATACAACCAACCAAAATTAAACAAGAGACCTTTGATGAAATATTCAAAGGTCTTTTTTGTTTCAATAAGCCAAGGTAAAGGAAAAAGACTTAAATTTGCAAAAATAGAAAAATGATTTCAAAAGCAGAGATAAAAACAATAGCATCCTATAAACAAGCAAAGTATAGAAATGAAGCCAATGTTTATATTGTTGAAGGGGTAAAGATGGTTGACGAGCTAATAAGAAGCCACGAAGAAATTGAAATCCTTTGTGCAACGAAAGAATATAAGAACATAAATACAGAAAGAGCAAAACAAGTACTTGAAATCAAAGAAGACGACCTAAAACGCATATCCTCATTCACCACACCCAACCAAGTTCTTGCCGTTGTAAGAAGAAAAGAAGCAAAAGAGCCAATAATAAAATCGAAAATAGTACTAATATTAGACGAAATCAAAGACCCAGGTAACCTTGGCACCATCATCAGGATTGCAGATTGGTTTGGATTAGAAGATATCATCTGTTCAGAAAACACAGTTGAGCTCTATAATCCCAAAACCATACAATCCACAATGGGCTCAATCTTTAGAGTAAACGTAACCTATAAAAACCTCAGTGAGTTCCTAACTTCCATCCCTCAAAACCACCCAATATATGGCACAATCATAGAAGGAGGAAAGAATATCTATAAAGAAGAGTTGAAAAGTGAAGCCCTAATCATAATAGGAAGCGAATCCCACGGCATAAGTCCAGAGATAAGACCTCTAATCACTCACCCAATCACAATACCTTCCTTTTCCCTAGCTCAATCAGCAGAAAGCCTCAACGCCTCAATAGCAACTTCAATAATAGTTTCAGAATTTAAGAGAAGAGAAATCTAATATTAATTTAGCTTTCTTCCGAATAGAAAATCTTATAGAACTTCCTACCATTTTCATCCTCTCCCTGTTCTATCTGACTTCTATTTCCCTTAATCACTATCTGAATATTTTGGTCTAAGTTAATAACTCGCTTAAACGCAGAGGCTTGTTTCTTAAGAGCAGAGTTAGAAATCGTAAAGTTATCAGCAATATCTATATCTCTATCCTGCTGATAATCGTCCTTATACCTATTAAAACTTTCAATAATTTCAGGTTGAGCCATAACTTCATTAGTAAACTCTTCCATATCAAAGCTATCGTTTTCCTTAAAGAACTTAACCGAATTATTTAATAGCTCAGCCTGGTCAGCCTTCGACATATCAAACTCATTAGGCATCTCTTTAGTCACAAAATCCTTGCATAAGGTAAGAAGGTTGCGAGTATTGTAAAATTCATCTTGTCGAGGACGAACACCAAGGAAGTCATCAGTCCAATACTTAGCCTCAGCCCCCTTATTAGTATTATCAACCACAGCAACCACATACCCATCCTCTCTTTCAGTATTAAAAATCAAGCAGCCCTTATCCAACTTATTAATATTTATTCCTTCCTGGCTTTCAATCTCAAACCCATCTCCAGAGTGATAAACCTTTAAGAAAGTATCCTTATTCTCCGATTTAAACAACCCCACTGCATCAACAGTCTCTTCATTAATTATACAATCCTTGAAGTAAACAACATAAAACTCCCCACCCTTTATCTTAGGATGAACACTGTTCTCATAAAGATGTTTAGCAAGGAAAACAGACTCGTCATAAAGGGAATTTGGATTGTCAAAAATGCCAGAAACATAATTATAAACCTCATTTAGATTCTTATCCTTTTCATGAAATAACCTATAATACTCTTCTTTTTGAACAAAAGGCTTTAAAAAATAGTTTTTTAAATTTAAATTGCTTTCGTTATTTAATGATAATAATTTTTTAGAGATTATTATTTCATCTTCTTTGTTTTTATTGCCAACACAATGTATTGCGCAATTTATCATTGATAAATTATAAAATTGTATCATTTCTGTTTCTATTTATATCTTATTTAAGTTTCATAACGGTATCCCATATTGTTGACATATTTAAACAGCAAATTCCGATAATTATATAAAGAGTTATAATTGTATTATATATAATTATACTTCCAATGCTTCTCCATTTTAATGTATCTTTCTTATGTCTTTCAAAATCTTCAGTAGACATGTATTCTTGAGTAACTTTTTTCCAATGATTGAATTCGGATACAGATCGACAATAGTCGAATAAATCAATTATAAATTGAAGTATTGCGGATAGAATAAAGTAAATCCCAAAAGCAGAAAATACATACTTAATCATTTTATTGTCAAATAGCTGTTCAATCTCTGTAACTTTTGAAAATAATGTTATTCCAATAAGAAGAAAAGCAGCTAATATATCTCTTAAAAGATTTTTTAAAACATTTCTTATTTTTGATGAATAATTGTCTGTCAATTTTTTTATATCTTTAAGCAGATCTTTTAGCTCTTTTTGATATAAATCTTTTCTATCATATATGATAAATGAATATCTTTCTTTTGCTTGAATTGTTGCATTTTCAATTATTGTATACAAGCTTTGAATATATGGTAATTTATAATCTATATCTAAAGTAATTCTTTCTAATAATAGCTTTAATCTTAAATCGCATTTCTCTGAATCATCATAAACCCATAATAAAGCGTCAACTAGTAGTTTTTGATATTTTGTTGAAACCTCTGTGCCCATATAATCTAATCCTAAATCTAATTCAATTCTTCTGTACCCTTTTAATATTATCTTCCCATTTTCATATACTTCATTGCATAAGCAAGTTAATAATACTAATATTGAATTTCTATAAAAATACTTAGAAACATCATCTATTTCTCCATTTTCAATATGATGATTTATAGGGTTTATTAAAAATTTCGATTTACTAATAATATGAACATTATTAACTATAAGACTTGAATTAAAGTTCTTCCAATCAGAAGTGGGAAAATTATTAATTTCTTTGACTACCATAAAGTTTGCACCTGCGAAACTATTTGATAAATCCTTAACTATTATTTTGCACTTTATTTTATTAAGAGGATAATCCTCACTAAAAGGGTTAGATTTATTAATCCATTCTATTAGATTTTTTTTTTCATAAAAGAATGTGCTTGAAAAACCATTTGTGTTCTCTTTAAAAAAAACAGTCTTATTGATATGTAATTTCCATTCTGTATCAGGAACAAGATCTTCAATGAAAATCTTAAAACTACATTTTGTGGTTTTATCAATATAAAAAGAAGCGGATTCTTCTAGGGAATTCTTCTCTAATTCAGCAAATAAGTCCATAAAAGGCTTATTACAAGTTGATTTGTTAGATTTCCCTTCAAACATTATATGCACCCAGCTTTCGGATTTGTTTGACGCTAATAGATCAATCTGTTTTAGCTTATTAAATAGTTCTATAGTCATTCCTATTGAATTTCAGTAATAATATTTGTGGTAATTGTTATAATATACTCACCATTAGCATTAGGATTAATTGGTATATTTATATTATTATCAGAAGGGTTTCCGCTCCATTCAAACCTTACACCTTCAGCTGTTTGTCTAATATTTTTAGTTTCCTTCTTTGTTATAGCTTCTTTTTTTATTTTAAAAGTTTGACCAGATAAGCCTTTATCAACTAAATGTGTCCTTAATGATGTTTTTAATAATTCTCTTCTTTCATTATCTTCATCAATAATAACATGGTTGATATAATCTTCTGTATTAAAGACTTCATTGTTTAATAAAAAATCCGTAGCTCTGTTTTTATAGATAGAAGGTTCTTGATTTGGATCAATAATTAATTTGTTAGTGGTTGCCCATAGCCTTGCTTCAGATTGCATTTTTTTTGTTAAATCAGACTCTGTTTCTCTTGCTATTACAGTAAGAAATTTTGCAAAAAAAGCTGTGATACCTGTTGGTTTGCTTCTATCGTACACTAGTACGTCCCATATTACATTAGAATCAATATCAATTAATGCAACCTTTTGAATGGCTGTTTTATCTTCAGTAAATGTATTAGTAACTTCTTCTAGAAATGCGGTTAAACCATTTAGCTTATATTTATAAATTTTTTTATGGTCAATCTTTATTAAAAATATCAATTTTCTATTGTTAATCGAAGCTATTGATATAACAAATACTCCGTCGCTAGTATTATTTGTATGAATATATTGAAAATATTCTGCAATTTCTTTTGAAGTTTTTATGAAGTTTGTATCTGGATCATCGACCATTTCCTTAGAGAGCCTTTTGATTTTAGAATTTTCATCAGCAAATATATATTGTCTCCCTTGTGCAAAATATGCAAGAAGATCTCTGAAGAACTTTTGTTGCTCATCAGAAATGTTTAATTCATCAAGAAAAGTAGGAGTCAATTGATCTTTAATAATAATGTGAAAAATCAACTTTTCAATTTTAATAGCTTCCTTGTCAGCTATTGATAGTACACTCTCTCTAGGCATAATTTATTATTTAGTCCATAGGTTATTCAACTATTACCTTAAATTTAATTATTTACAGCTCTAATCTTTCATCAAAAATAAATAAAAATACTTAAGGATACTCTATAATTATATTTTTATTTATTTTTAATGTGATTTTTAAAGATTTTTTCAAGAGAAAAAAGCATTACTTTCTCATTATTAGATACTATGTTACTTTACAGTTTTTTTTATTTATGAATTATTACATTTTCTAATTATTAAATGTTTTAGCTTTTACATACTAGTTTTGATATTTTCTTTGTTGAATTTTTCATCATAGGTTTTTTCAATGAAGGTAAAAAGATATAACCGGTAAAAGTAATTTTAGAATTTCAACATACAATGTTATAAATACGAATCAAGCTTTCAATCTTCCAAATTGACTTGTCCTGAAAAAAGTTGACACAAAAACAACTTAAAATATGGACAAAACCGTAAAAAGAGAACCCATTACCGATGCCTTTCGCTACAAAGTAGTGAGTGATTTCCTTCATAAAGGAGGTTCATGGAAAGAAGCCGCTCGTAGAAACGACATCTCAGACGGCACACTTCAAAGATGGATTAGTATCTTTGCACCATTATCGGAGTTCAA
>JBAYYI010000074.1:0-8837 GCA_041673165.1 Bacteroidales bacterium | reverse complement strand
AGGTGTTCAGAAGATTATTCGAAAGCGAACGTACATCGGAGTTTCATCAAATCTATATCAATGGAGACCATAATCTCACCAATTTCAGAATTGGAGAAGACCAGTTTAAAGTGAAAATGATAGAAGAAACTTTCTTTAATAAGATGTTTAATATAAATAAATTGTAATGGCTAATTTTCACGAAACACTTGTATTAAATAAGTATTTGCTTTCGCTTTTTGGAATTGATAGCATTGGCAAGAAAATCATTGGTAAAAATGGTGTTGAACTCTTCCCTGAACTAAAACTCTCCACCAATGAAGGATATACAGATGAAGGCAATACTATTTATTTGCAAAGCTTATTGAATCATCTATATCAAACAGAACAGCTCAACAAAGATATGTTAAGGGCTTATGATGATAATATTGTACGTTTCACCAAAGAAATATCTGAAGATAGATTAGAAATGATTACTTGGAAGTACTTCCAATATCTTTCCTTATTATTTACAGAAGTATATTTAGATAAATACTTTTCTAATAAATCCAAACTTTTAGCAGAGCTAAACCAGTATGTAAAAGAATTTAATCATAAGCAAGCTGACCCTAGTTATTTAAGAAAGAAAAAAGAAAAGGATGTATTTATTGCTAAGCCTTTTACTTTAGATGCGTTAAATAAGCTGGCATTTTGGAACGCTACAGGTTCGGGCAAGACACTGATTATGCATATCAATATAAAACAGTATATGCATTATACCCAGAAATACAATCAACAGCTTCAAAATAAGGTATTGCTAATTACACCCAACGAAGGTCTATCTAAGCAGCATTTAGAAGAGTTTAAACTCTCGAATATACAAGCTAATATTTTCAATAAGGATGCTTTAATGATGTTCTCTGGAAAGGAAGTGGAGATTTTAGAAATCACAAAATTAGCTGATGTAAGTGGAGATAAAAGAGTAGCTGTAGATAGTTTTGAAACAGATAACTTAGTTTTAATTGATGAAGGACACGGTGGAATGGGTGGTGAAAAATGGAAACCGTATCGTGACCAATTAAGTGAAACTGGATTTGCTTTTGAGTATTCAGCTACTTTTGGACAGGCTATTAATGCTATTTCCAATAAAAAGGATAAAGAGGAGTTTATGCAAGAATATGCAAAGAGTATTCTATTTGATTATTCTTACAAATACTTTTATGAAGATGGTTATGGAAAGGATTATCGCATTCTCAATTTAAAAGAAGATGACAAAGAATACCAAAATGTATATTTAACAGCCAATCTTATTTCATTTTTTCAGCAACAACTAATCTTTAAAGAAAAGGGAAATCAGTTAAAAAACTTTCTATTGCATAAACCGCTTTGGGTTTTTGTGGGAGGCAGAGTGAATGCAGTTCGCAGAGAAAATGGGAAAGATGTTTCTGATGTTTTAGAAATCATCTATTTTTTGACTGAATTTTTAAAGAATTCACAGAAATCAATTAAGCATATTGAAAGTATTCTCCAAAACAAAGCAGGCTTAGTTGATAAGAATGGTTTCTCTATTTTTGAAACATCCTTTAGCTATCTAATAGACAAAAACATAAGTGCCGAAGATGTATTAACAGGCATTAATGAATTGGTTTTTAATAATACTACACTTGGAGCTAATCTCTATTTGGACAATCTGGTTGGTGCTGATGGAGAGTTGGGATTAAGAGTGGGTGAAGCTGATTATTTTGGTGTTATAAATGTGGGTGATGAAAAGAAACTATATAATCTGGCGGTTGATAATGGTGTTTTGGGTGGAGAAAGAGATTTTTCAAGCTCTTTATTTAAAAAGATTAATGAAGATGACTCAACTATCAATTTACTAATTGGTTCTAAGAAATTTACTGAAGGATGGTCTTCTTGGCGTGTATCCTCTATGGGATTAATGAATGTGGGTAAAAGCGAAGGTTCACAAATCATTCAATTGTTTGGTAGAGGTGTAAGGTTGAAAGGTTATAATTTCTCATTGAAACGCTCAACAGGTTTAGATGATTATCAAAAACCTGACAATGTAAGAATAGTAAAACCTTGGTTAAGGCATTTAGAAACGCTTCAAATATTTGGTATTCAAGCAAACTATATGGAGCAGTTTAAAGAATTCTTAGAAGAAGAAGGTTTGCCAACCAATGATTCATCATGGATATCGATTAAAATTCCAACCGAGAAAAAGAAAGTTGTTAATGAAAGAAAGCTCAACCTTATCCGAGTAAAGGATAGTGACGACTTTAAGAGAAAAGAATTGATTAAGTTGCAATTAAATCTAAAATTGTTTGATGGAAGATTGGCTGAATTAGATATGTATCCAAAGATTGACATTTTACAAACGCAAAAATCGGGTGTAGAGCTTCATAAATATAACGCATCTTTTCAAAGTAATCACTTAGAATTATTAGATTGGAATAAGTTGTATTTGGATATGCAAAACTATAAGTCAGACAAATCCTATTCAAACCTTTCAATTGCTATAGACGATTTAAAAGAAATTCTTATCAATGTTTCTTGGTACAATTTATTAGTACCTGCACATAAAATGAGTTTTAACAGTTTTGGCAATGTCTTTTTATGGCAAGAAATTGCTGAAATGTTGCTCAAAAAGTATATAGACCAGTTTTATCTTTTCTACAAGAATCAATTCCACTCAGAGCATATTGAAGCAGTTGTTTTAAATGAATCTGATGACAACTTTATTTCAGAATATAATTTCCGTCTAAATAGTTCTGAGGATATAAAGCAATATCAAAATAAGATTGAAGAGCTTAAAGAAGAAGTTTTAAAGCCTACATTCAAACAAATACAAATAGCATCCGAAGCGAGCGCTTTTGACAATGCTCTACATTTATACAAACCTTTGGTTTACATTGGGAAAAATTATGAAAACTTGATAAAAGTAAGTCCTATAGCTTTAGATGAGTCTGAAAAGCAATTTCTAGACGACTTATTTAAATATGTAACTAATAATTCTGAGAAACTGAAGAATAAAGAGGTTCATGTGCTACGAAATCAAAGTAGGAAAGGAATTGGCTTTTTTACGGAGGGTAATAATTTTTATCCAGATTTTATTCTTTGGGTAGTTGTGGGAGATAAACAGTATATAAAGTTTATTGACCCAAAAGGAATTAGAAATTCAAGAGCAATGAACGATCCTAAAATTCAATTTCATAAGGTTATTAAAGAAATAATTCAACCACAAGTTGAAAGTCAAGGAATTATTTTGGATTCATATATTGTTTCAAACACATCCTATTTAGAAGTCAACTGGAAGAATAAGTTTGAAATAAAGGATTTCAACGATCAAAACGTTTTCTTCCAAAAAGAAAATGCAACAACATACATTGAATCGATTTTAGATTAGAGCTTCTTTTACATAAAACGCAGAAGTTGTATGTGTAGTTTTAATCAAAATCTCAATCTATTAAACCATAATCTCATATTCCCTTTATCTTCTTTTGAATAAGCGGATGAATAAACTCTGAGAAGCCTTCTTTTTGGATTTTAACTTGAATATTTCACCCCATAAGTCAGACTTATTAATATAAAAAGTCTGACTTATTGGGGTAAAAAGTCAGTCTTATTGGGGTAAAAAGTCAGTCTTTTATGGTGAAAAAGTCAGTCTTTTATGGGTGAAATGTCTGTCTTTTTGGGTAAAAAAGTCAGACTTTTTGGGTAAGAAATCTTTATCTAAATCCAAAATAAAGGCTTCAAAATCTAAAATATCTTGTTTATTTCTTACGAATATTAGAAGAAAATGCGAGATTATGCTTTCTTATATATCTCCTATCCTTATCTTTAGAACAGGATGAATAAGGTTTGGGAGGATTTCTTTTAGGGGGGTTAATACGAAATCTCTTTCTTGGATTAGGGGATGAGGTATTATTAGTTCGGGGGTGTTTAGTATTATATCCTCGTAAAAAAGAATATCTATATCTATGGTACGATTTTGATAAGTGTTTCCTTCTCTCTTTCTTCCCAATTCTCTTTCTATTTCATTGCAAATTCTAAGCGATTCGATAGGGGTTTTATTTGTTTGAAATACGGCTGCGGAATTTAGGAATATCTCTTTGCTTTCAAATCCCCAGGCTGGAGTTTCGATAAATGAAGACTTATTTAGCATAAGACCTAATCTTTCTTCCAATAATTTATAGGCAGAATTAATATACTGCTCTCTATCACCCAAATTACTACCAAAGCCTAAAACAATTTTCATCCTGCAAAGATATTATTTTTTTACTATCCCCTCACAGAAAAAACTATATCTTTGCAATGGAATATGTAAAAGAAATTAGGAGAATGAGCGATATAAAAAAACTTGCAGGACAGACAGCAATTTATGGGGTGCCAACCATAATTGGACGCTTTCTAAATTATTTTCTTGTACCTCTTTATACTTATAATATTGCAACTCAGAACTACGGAGTGGTTTCTGAGCTTTATGCATACATTGCTTTTCTGATGATTATCTTGACTTATGGAATGGAAACAGCCTTTTTCCGCTTCTCTCAGACTGAAGAAAAGAAAGATATAGTCTATAATACTTCCTTGCTTTCCTTGACAATTACTACCTCTGCCTTTCTAATAATATTCTTCGTCTTTATCAACCCAATTTCCTCTGTCCTAGAGTATCAAGATAATAAGAACTATATAGCTCTCTTCCTTCTAATTCTCGGACTTGATGCAATTAGGGCTATTCCTTATGCACTACTACGCTCAGAGCAGAAAGCAGCCAGGTTTGCCTTTATTAAAACGATGGATATATTCTCAAATATAATTTTCAATCTCTTCTTTATCTTGGTCTGTCCGATTTTATACAATAATAATAACGCCTTAATCACTCCTTGGTTTAATCCAAATGATTTAGTCCTTTATATCTTTATCTCTAACTTCTTAGCATCACTTATTGCTACCCTTTTGCTTTTGCCAGAGTATATGAAATTCAAACTATCCTTTGATTTCAAACTACTAAAAAAGATGTTAGCTTATGCTATTCCTGTTATGGTAGGTGGTTTGGCTGGAATGGTAAACGAAACCTTTGATAGGATAGCACTTAAACACTTAGTTAGAATTCCAGAACATATAACCGACCCAAAGCTTATTAGTGAGTATAAGATGAGTCAGATAGGGATTTATGGGGCATGCTATAAGCTTTCCATAGTTATTAGTCTCTTTATTCAGGCATTTAAGTTTGCAGCAGAGCCTTTCTTCTTCTCCAAAATGAAAGATAAGGACGCCAAAAGCTCCTATTCAAATATAATGACCATCCTTGTAATCTTCCTCTGCTTTATCTTCCTTGGAGTTATGGGATACATAGATATTTTCAAATACTTCATAGGTGCAGATTACAGAATAGGACTTACGGTTGTGCCTATTCTCTTGGTGGCAAACCTTTTCTTAGGCATTTACTATAATCTAAGCATCTGGTATAAGGTTACGGATAAGACAAAATACGGTGCATATATTGCAATTATAGGAGCAGGAATAACGCTTGTGCTTAACTATTTCTTGGTTCCAATTCTTGGTTATGTTGGTGCAGCATGGACAACCCTTGTTTGTTATTTCTCAATCACCCTTCTCTGCTACCTAATGGGACAAAAGCACTACCCAATAAACTATAACATAAAGCATATCACGATTTACTTAGTTTCATCCATCGCCCTATATTTCCTTATGGCAAATATAAGACTTGAAAACCTTGCCCTAACCCTAACAATCAACACAATCATTATAATTTCTTTCTTAGCAATTGCCTATAAACTTGACATCAAGAGGCTGATTAGAAAATAAGATTAAGCAATTGAACAAGCGAAACTAAGATTCAAAGAGCTGAAACTAAGCTTTGTACTTTTTATTCTTTGTTTCAATCTCCAATTCATGCCATGATATCACCAACATCATGGCATGAATCAATCAATATCATGCCATGAATTGACCAACATCATGCCATGATTCCAATACTGAGTCTGCGTTTAATTTTATTATTACTTCGTTTCAGGAGATTATTACTTCGTTTCATGAGATTACTGCTTTGTTTCATTAATCTAAGAGCTTGTTTACTTATCTTTTCTCTTAGTTTCTGATTGAAATATAATGCTTTTGGCTTATTGCAAATTTGTTTAGATATATTAGAAAGCCTAACTTTGCAAAAATTTTTTGAAGTTCGGCTATGAAATTGAAAATAGAGAAAAAGGATATAGTAGATTTAAATTCAACTCCTATCATTCAACAGACGTCTTTTTGGTCAGTGGTCAAGAAGAACCAAGGTTTGGTGCCTACTGCCTTTGATTTTAGTGCAAGAAATAGAGACCTATACTTAAATGTTGGGGGATATTCTTATACGAAAGCAGATTTTGTAATGTTTTTGAGGTATTTCAACTCTCAGGACTGCATGGCGTATGTTCCTTATGGGCCAGAGGTTGAACCATCAGAAGAGAAGCAGGGTGGGTTTCTTGAAGAACTTTCTGAAATTCTTCGTTCCTATCTTCCAAAAGAATGTATTGCAATTAGATATGACCTAAACTGGGAGAGCCATTGGAGTAAGGAATGTGATTTTGACGAAAATGGCGATTGGAAAGGGGCTCCTGATAAGAAATACCAAGAGTTTAAACTTAATTTCTCAACAAATAACTGGAACTTAATTAAATCTAATACTGATGTTCTTCCTTCTAATACCATTATCCTTAACCTTATGGGTTCTTTTGAGGACATTCTGGGTAGGATGAAGCCAAAGACAAGGTATAATATTAATCTTGCTCAAAGGAAAGGGATAGAGGTGAGGTCGGTTGGTATAGAAAATCTTGATATTTGGTATGATTTATATCTCAAAACGGCTCAAAGGAACTCTCTAAACATTAATGAGCTCCACTATTTTAAGACAGTCTTTGAGGCAAAGATGAATAACCAAGACCTACCTATTCAAGTTAAGTTGCTGGTTGCCTACTTAGACAAAATGCCTCTTGCAGCAATGTTCCTTGTTCTTTCAAGCCATAGGGCAACTTATCTTTATGGGGCTTCGTCTTCTGAAAATAGAAACTATATGCCAACCTATGCCCTTCAGTGGAAGGCTATTCAGATTGCTAAAGCCTCTGGTTGCACTGAGTATGATATGTTTGGTGTTAGTCCAAAGGCAGAACCCTCTCACCCAATGTATGGTTTATATAAGTTTAAGAAAGGATTTGGTGGCGAAATCTATCATCAGTTAGGTTGCTGGGACTATCCACTAATTGAAAATAAGTATTCAGTGATGCAAGCCACAGAAATAAGCCAACAAGGTTATTATATTTAAAAATAAATCTCCAAAACAAGTAAATAATGAATGTAAGAATTGTTAACCAGTCAAAGCACCCTATTCCAAGTTATGCAACCCAGAGTTCTGCGGGAATGGATATTAGAGCTAATCTTGAGGAGTCTATTATTTTGGCACCATTAGAGAGGACTTTAGTTTCAACAGGATTATTTATTGAACTGCCTCTTGGGTATGAAGCTCAAGTAAGACCTCGTTCAGGACTTGCTTTTAAGCATGGAATTGGGGTTTTGAACTCTCCAGGCACAATTGATGCAGATTATAGAGGTGAAATAAAAGTTATTTTAGTTAATTTATCTTCAGAAAGTTTTGAAATAAAAGACGGAGAAAGGATAGCCCAAATGGTTATTGCTAAGCATGAAACAGTGGTTTGGGAAGAAACGGATACTCTATCTGAAACCGTAAGGGGTGAAGGTGGTTTTGGACATACTGGAAAGAAATAGCTTTTTTTTTAATTCAAGTATAAAAACATTCTTATATTTGCAGGCGTAAACCTAAAACACAATTTCCTGCAATAATGAGAAGAACTATACTTATTTTTAGTTTTTTAATATGCTATGTATTAACTAACGCACAAAACCAAACCTTAGATAATTTCAATAGGCTTGAGGCCGTGGGGAAAATTCCTCAAAACTTATTGGAGATTGCCAACTCTAAAGAGGTAATAAAGGACAAATACGAGGATAATCTTAGAAATCAGATTAAGAAATTCATACTTTCAGGGAAGATAATCTTTGGAGATACGGTCTCAAACTATGTTAATAATATAGTTGATGGGCTACTAATAAATCAGCCTAAGCTTAGAGAGGAGATAAAGGTTTATGTTATTAAATCTACTCAGGTCAATGCTTTTGCTACAAGTAATGGTTATTTATTTCTTACAACAGGTCTTATTGCCCAAAGCACATCTGAGGCTGAACTTGCCTTTGCAATATCTCACGAAATCATACATTATACAAAGAAACACGGCTATTCCCTAAAGGAAGACTTCGATGATATTGATGATTTCTTAACCTACCACTCTCGTTCAAGAGATCAGGAGTTTGAATGTGATAGGGAAGGGTTTCAAGACTACTACTTAAAGGCTGGATACGATAAAGACTCGCCAATGGGAGTTTATGATATTTTGCAGTATTCCTATCTTCCTTTCGATGAATTGAAACTTGATAGGTCTTATTTCGAGACTGAGAATTATAAATTTAAGGATAATTACTTTCTTGAGTCTGTTACCCCGATTTCAAGTAGGGAAAATTATGTTGATACCTTCTCTACCCACCCCAACCTAAAGCTTAGACGTCTGGAAATGGAAAAGCTGATTGAGAAAAATGCTAATCATATTGGTAATGCGTTTATCCAAAGTAAATCATCTTTTGAATTTATTAGAACACTTTGCCGTTTTGAAACAATTAATCAGCAAATCATCTTCGACCAATACACAAAAGCCTACTATAATACTATAATCCTGCTTGAGAAATTCCCTAATAATTCATTTCTTAGGACTTCTAAGATAGCTTCAATCTATGGGATATCG
>JBAYYI010000073.1:0-8987 GCA_041673165.1 Bacteroidales bacterium | reverse complement strand
GTATTACCTTAATTAGAATACTTGCGTACAATAATTAAAGTGTAGCGACAAATACAAACAATTAAAAATTCATTTTGACATGAAAAAAAACAATTTAAGATTAAGCTCCATTGCCATAATGGTAATTGCAGCTTTAAGTATGATTTCTTTTTCAGCTTGTGAGGAGAAAGAAGATAATACAAAGAAACAAGCATTTAATATTGTAGATTCTGGTTGTAAAGATCAAGAAAACTATACAAAAATATTAAATGATAGTATTGAAGATGGTGCTCATATAGAATTTATTAATGGAGATTTATATGTTTATCATAAAAACTTGTTAGTACCTTGTGATTATGATACAATCAATATTAAAACAACGTTTAACAATACAACTCTTACCATTTTAGAAGAAGGAAATAATGGTTATGTAAATTGTATTTGTCCTGTTGATTTAACATATTTCATTAATGATGTAGATAGAAATCAAATATCTATAATCATTATTAATTTTGATACCATATATAATAACTCCAAATAATAAAAATACAAATTGCCTCTTATAATATATCCTTTTAGTTAAACGTTTTGCCATACATAGAGTAAAAACTACGAAATCAAGAATAATTTGAAACAACTATGCTTACAAAAGAGGAACTGGAAAGATATAATAGGCAGATTGTGTTGCCTGAGTTTGGAGAAGGGGCTCAAGAAAAATTAAAGCTTTCTTCTGCACTAATTGTTGGCTTAGGGGGATTGGGAGCTATTAGTTCTCTTTACTTGGTTGCTTCTGGCATTGGACGGATTGGCTTGATTGATAATGATATTGTTTCTATTTCTAACTTACAAAGGCAAATACTTTATAGGGAAGATGAAGTTGGGATGAAAAAAACGGAACTTGCTAAGGAGACTTTAGGGAAGCTTAATTCTAATGTTGAAATTCTTGCTTATGATTGTTTCCTTAGGGAAGATAATGCAATAGATATTATTAAGGATTACGATATTATTATTGATGCTACTGATAATTTCAAGACAAGGTATTTGATTAATGATGTCTGTGTTGGATTGGGGAAACCCTTTGTTTATGGCTCAATTCAGTCTTATTCAGGTCAGGTTTCTGTTTTCAACCTTAAGGAAAACTCTTGCACCTATCGTGATTTGTTTCCCAACTCTGAGAAGCTGTCTTGCAAAGAGAACACAAATAAAGGAGTTATGGGGGTTCTGCCTTCAATCACTGCATCCATTCAAGCTAATGAAGCAATAAAGATTATTACAAATACGGGTGAAGTTCTTAACAACAAACTCCTAACATTTTCAATTCAAACTAATGAATTCCTAACTCTAAACCTCAAACCTACCGAAAAGGCAAGAGAAGATAGCATTAGAGGATTTAATAATTTAAGATAGAAAACTGAAACAAAGAAAGAAAATCTTGAAATAAAGACAATTGATAATTGAATGAAAAAAGCCCTAACTTGAATAAAGTTAAGGCTTTTTATTTATGCGGAAAGTGAGGGATTCGAACCCCCGGACCTGTTACAGTCAACGGTTTTCAAGACCGCCGCATTCGACCGCTCTGCCAACTTTCCGATGCAAAGGTACTCCTTTTTTTATAACCTCAAAATATTTGGTTGATTTTTTTTATTTTTATTTTGAGTGCAGTAAAAGATTGCTGTCAATTTCAAATATTTATCCTATATTTGCAAAGTGAAATTAATTAGAAATTTAATCGAAAAACATAATAAAACTATAGAATAATGGAAAAAAAAGAATTATTAAAGGAAGAAGTGAAGCATATTGATATAAAGAAAATCAATACCACAGACTTGGTAAATGCAATGCGTGATATGTCATTTTCATCTCGCGACACTGCTAATGCTGCTGACATTTACGACAGAATGATTAACGATAAGGACTGCTCAATCATCTTATCACTTGCTGGAAGCACATCTGCGGCTGGTTGTATGCAAGTTTACGTTGATATGGTAAAGAACAAAATGATAGATGCTGTTGTTGCAACTGGTGCATCTATAATTGATATGGACTTTTTTGAAGCTTTAGGGTTCAAACACTATAAAGGAACACCTTTTATTGACGATAAGCACCTAAGATCTAACTATATTGATAGGATATATGATACTTATATTGATGAGGAAGAACTACAAAACTGCGATGGAACAATCAAAATAATTGCTGATAGATTAGAAAAACGTCCTTATTCTTCAAGAGAATTTATTTGGGAGATAGGTAGATGGTTGACAGAGGGCAATAACGCAAAGAAAACAGACTCTTTGATTCAGGCTTGTTACGAAAACAACGTGCCAATCTTCTGTCCTGCATTTAGCGATTGCTCTGCTGGATTTGGTCTTGTACTTCATCAAGTTGAAAACCCAGACAAGCACCTTACAATCGACTCTGTAAGAGATTTTAAAGAACTAACCGACATCAAGATTGAAGCTGGAACTACTGGTTTATTTATGATTGGTGGTGGAGTTCCTAAAAACTTTGTTCAAGACACTGTTGTATGTGCAGAAATACTTGGTCACGAAGTTGAGATGCATAAATACGCAGTTCAAATCACCGTTGCAGACTCAAGAGATGGTGCATGTTCATCTTCAACTCTAAAAGAAGCTTGCTCATGGGGTAAGGTTGACACAGCATTTGAGCAAATGGTTTATGCAGAAGCTACAACCGTTGTTCCAATGATTGCTTCCTACATATACCATAAGGGAGATTGGAAGAAAAGAGAAGTAAAGAACTTTGCTAAGATGTTCTTAAAAAATTAAAGGTTAAAATAATATAACCTTATTTCAAAAGTCCAATAAATTACTTTCAAGGTAGTTTATTGGACTTCTTTTTTTCACTAAGTTTTATCTGCATTCCATTAAAAAGAATTCAACGTAAACCCAATTTAGGCTTAAGAAGAAATTTGTAAACTCTATTTAGGACTATTCGTTTCTTGATTTCAACAAAATAAAACCCTATTCTAATCTTTTCTTTCTTTGATTTCATAAGCCTCCCTTGGCAAGGGAGAGGTAGTATGTTGCCAAGGGAGAGGTTCTCTGTTGGCAAGGGAAGACCTCTCTGTTGGCAAGGGAGAACCATGGAATGACTAATATAAATTATTATTATGCGACAATAAAAGGCTTATTCTTGATTTAAAATATTCATTAGCAAGTTTGTAAGCTATGGAATGGGAATAGAGGTTTTGTAAGTGAATATTGACAAATTTTATTTCATAATTTGTGGCAATGAAATAATGTTGTATTTTTGCATCTGACAATGGTGTCAAACTATTATGTGAGGTGATTTTAATGAATTGTTATAGAGTAGGATTAGATGTTGGTTCAACGACTGCGAAAGTTGTGGTTGTGGATGAGAATGGAGATATTATTTTTTCTAAATACACAAGGCATTGTGCAGATATTTTTAATACTGTAATATCTATTCTAAAGGATTTGAAGGATAGGCTAAAGGATAGTGAAATTGAATTATCTATTACAGGTTCTGTTGGAATGGGGCTTAGTGAACGCTTCTGCCTTCCTTTTATTCAAGAAGTTACGGCAACGGTTGATGTTGTTAAATTGAAGTTTCCTGAAATCTCAACCATAATTGATATTGGTGGTGAGGATGCAAAGGTTGTTTATCTTAATGATGACGGCAATGCGGATTTGAGAATGAATGGTAATTGTGCTGGTGGTACAGGTGCTTTTATTGATCAGATGACTACTCTTTTAGGAGTGACGATTGAGGAGCTGGATAGCTTAGCACAAAAGGCTACAAGGCATCATCAGATTGCTTCAAGATGTGGTGTCTTCTCTAAAACAGATATCCAAAACCTTATTAGTAAGAACGTTGACAAGAAAGAGATAGCTATGTCTGTTTTTCATGCAGTTGCTGTTCAAACTGTGGTAACTCTTTCACATGGAGTTGAAATTAAGCCTAAGATTCTTTTCTGTGGTGGTCCCCTTACCTTTATTCCTTCACTTAGAAAGGCGTTTATTAGTTATCTAAAGCTAAGGGAAGAAGACACCTTAACACCTGAGAATGCAAATTTAATACCTGCTTGGGGTGCTGCACTACATGATGAAAACAATACAAGACAAACCATTGATGAACTAATAAGTTTGTTTGAAAATAGCATAGGTCATGATATAAAAACGACTGATAGGCTGCCCCCACTCTTTAATTCTGAAAAGGACTATTTGAAATGGAAAGAAGAAAAGGGGAAAAACAGGATTGAGAAAGTTGATATTGGAGATATAGAAGGGGATTTGTATTTAGGGATTGACTCAGGCTCAACAACAACTAAGGTTGTGGCAATTGATAAAGATGAGAGAGTTGTATTTTCTTTCTACTCTCCAAACAGTGGAAGCCCAATTCAGACTGTGAAAGAGGGTTTAGAGAGACTTATTGAAAAGACTAAAAACAAATCAATAACGATTAAGGGAAGTGCTTCAACAGGTTATGGAGAGGATTTAATAAAGGCTGCTTTCCATCTCGACTGTGGAATAATTGAAACCATTGCACACTATGCTGCTGCTAAGAAAATAACACCAGAGGTTAGCTTTGTCCTCGATATTGGTGGGCAAGATATGAAGGCAATGTTTATTGAGAATGGTGTATTAAACAGAATGGAAATCAATGAAGCGTGTTCTTCTGGTTGTGGCTCATTCCTTGAAACGTTTGCAAAGTCTCTTAATCTTAAAATTTCCGATTTTGCATCATCTGCTTGCAAGGCGGAATATCCTTGTGACTTAGGAACTCGCTGTACTGTCTTTATGAATTCAAAGATTAAGCAAGTGCTTAGAGAGAATGCCTCAATTGAAGATATAGCAGCAGGTCTCTCCTACTCTGTTGTTAAGAACTGCCTATATAAAGTTTTGAAAATAAAAAATAAAGAAGAGTTAGGGAAAAATATAGTCCTACAAGGGGGAACGATGAAGAACGATTCTGTTGTTAGAGCCTTTGAACTACTAACTGAATCTAAAGTTTTTAGAAGCAATATCCCTGAACTAATGGGGGCTTATGGCTCTGCAATTTATGCAAAGAACTCAATAAAATCAGAAGGTAGGACTGTTGAAGACCTAATCCTATCATCGGAATATGCAACACAAGAAATACAATGTAGGGGTTGCGAAAACCATTGTTTGGTTAATAAATATACTTTCACCAATAACAATTTCTTCTTCTCAGGTAATAAGTGCGAAAAGATATTTTCAAATGATGGAGAGAAAAAGAAGAAAGGCAAGAATGTATATATAGATAAGTATAATTTACTATTTGATAGAGAGGAGGCAAAGAACTATACTAACAAAATTGTTATTGGCATTCCAAGAGCTTTAAACATATATGAGAACTACCCTTTTTGGCATGAATTATTTGCTAAGAGCGGCATTCGTACTATTCTTTCAGACCCATCAACTTTCACTAACTATGAATTAGGCATTCATTCAGTTATGTCCGATAATATATGTTTTCCTGCCAAGTTAACGCATAGCCATATATATGATTTAATAGAAAAAAAGGTTGATAGGATATTTATGCCCTATGTTATCTTTGAAAAAAAGGAAAGTAATAAGTCTGTAAATAGTTATAACTGCCCAATAGTTTCAGCTTATTCAGATGTGATAAGGAGTGCTATTGATCCAGAAATACCAATCGACTCTCCAACTATTAATTTTAGAGATGAAAAACTTCTGAAGAAAGGTTGCAAGGAATATCTTCAGACCTTAGGAATTGATAATAAGACAATAGATAAGGCAATTGAGTTTGCAATTGAGGCACAAGAGAAATACGCAAAGGAAATTGAAGAAATTAATCATAGAATTTATGAGCCCAATAAATCAAAGAAGAAACTAACTATACTTCTTGCTGGACGACCATATCATACTGACCAACTTGTTCAACATAAGCTTTCTGATATGATTTCGGATATGGGAGTTGATGTTATATCTGAGGATATTGTTAGGAGTAAGAACGAAAGCGATTTCCACCAAGCTCATTATATTTCTCAGTGGGCTTATATTAATAGGATACTTGAAGCAACTCAGTTTGTGGCTGAAGAGGGTAATCATATTCATCTTGTTCAAATGACTTCCTTTGGTTGTGGCCCTGATGCCTTTCTCTTAGATGAGGTTAAGGCAATTCTGAAACGTTACGGCAAGAGCTTAACTATTTTGAAGATTGATGACGTTAGTAATATTGGTTCTCTAAAGCTTAGAGTTAGGTCTTTGATTGAAAGTATTAAGTATAATGATAGTAGAGTTCTTAAGCAGACTCCTTTTATTTCAACCAAAACATTTACTAAGAAAGAAGCAAAAAGAAAAATCATTGTGCCATATTTCACCGATTATGTCTCACCTATCATGGAAGCATTCTTTAAACCAACGGGCTATGACTTTGAGGTACTGCCAAAGAGTGATAATCTATCGGCAGAAGAGGGTTTAAAACATGCTAATAATGAGGTTTGTTATCCTGCAACTCTTATTATTGGAGATATTATTAAGGCACTCAAGACAGGTAAATATGATTTAGACAAAACTGCTGTTGCCATTACACAAACAGGAGGTCAATGTAGGGCTTCAAACTACTTACCAATGATTAAGAGTTCAATGGTTGAGGCTGGTTTTAAGAATGTTCCTGTTATTTCTGTTGCCTTTGACGGGACTATGAGTCAGGAGCAATCTGGCTTTTCCATCAATTGGATAAAACATATCTCAACTGCACTTAAATCAATCCTTTATAGCGATTGCATTTCTAAGTTCTACTATGCCTCATTGGTTAGAGAAAAAGAAGTCGGTCAGGCAGAAAGACTAAAGGATTACTATCTTGAAGCTGCAAACCCACTAATCACTAAGAGGGATAAGAAAGGCTTGAAAGCATTGTTAAGAACTGCAGCAATAGATTTCAATAGTATAATTGATGATGACAAGGTTAATATCCCTAAGGTTGGAATTGTTGGGGAGATATTCCTTAAATTCAATTCCTTTGCTAATAGGGAGGTTTTGTCTTGGCTAACTGATAGAAATATTGAGGTTATCCCACCAATGCTAACAGATTTCTTTATCCAAACCTTTGTGAATGATAAGGTGAGAAAGAGAGAAAACCTAACTACAAGCAAGATGCCAGCTTTTGTTATGGATAGTGTTTATAAGTTTGTCAAGAAAGATGTTGATGAATTCAATAAAATAGCATCTGAGTTTAAGTATTATATTCCTTTTAATGATATATTTGAAACCGCAAAGCACTCAGAAGAAGTTATATCTCTTTCTGCACAGTTTGGCGAAGGGTGGTTGTTGCCTGGAGAGATTGTTTCGTTTGCAAAGGAAGGCATAAATAATGTTATAAGTCTTCAACCTTTTGGATGTATTGCTAATCATATTATTTCAAAAGGAATAGAGAAGAAAATTAAATCAATATATCCTCAAATGAATCTTCTTTCCTTAGATTTTGATAGTGGAGTTAGTGATGTGAATATCACAAATAGACTTCACTTGATGGTGGATAATATTAAATAAACTAAGAAATGGAAAATAGTACCAGCCCTGAGTGCTTGAATAATCAAATTATTGAAGTTGCGAAACAAATGTTCTTAGAATACGGTTACAAGAATACTAATATGAGTGATATAGCTACAAATATAGGTATTAATAGAACTGCCCTTCACTACTATTATAATACCAAAGAAAAGCTATTCCAAGCAGTTTTTGGCTCAATCATTGAAACCTTCCTACCTAAAATTCAAGATATACTACTAATCCAAGAGCCGTTTTTTGAGAAATTAGATAAGATAATAGATATTTATTTTGAAATCTTCCTATCCACCCCCTATCTTCCAAGCTTTATCTTAGGTGAAATAAATAGAGATGTCAACCAACTACTATCAACTGCTTACGAAATTGGATTTGGCAGTTATATTAAATTAATATCAGAAAAGATTAGTGAAGAAATAGAAAAAGGAAATATCAAAGAAATTCCTGTTCATATAATTCTAATGTCTTTTATCAGTCAACTAACCTTCCCTTTTATTGCAAAAAACTTGATAGAAGAGATTCTAAAACCAGATAATAAGCAAATAGAAGACATAATAGAGAATTGGAAAGAAGTAATCCTTATGCAAATGAAAGCTCTTTTAGAAGCGTAAATGCATTTTGATTATTTGATTACATAAAAGAAGAAATATTGGTAATGAACAGCTTGGCACTCATAGCTAAAAGAATAACCCCAAAGAATTTTCTTAGAATATAGATACCAGCCTGACCTAATAATTTTTCTACTAAATGAACCTTTTTTATTACAATATAAACCAAAACCATATTTAGAGCAATTGCAATAATAAGATTAAGGGATGAAATCTCAGCTCTAAGAGAAAGAGTTGTAGTTAGTGTTCCTGCTCCTGCGATAAGAGGAAAAACAATTGGCACTATTGTGGAATGCCCTTTTGGTCCGTCGTTCTTAAAAATTTCAACGTTAAACGTCATCTCTATTGCTAAGGCAAAAAGAATTATAGCACCAGCAATGGCAAAAGATGCAATATCAACATTGAATATCTTCAAGATACCTTCTCCCAAAAACATAAATAAAACCATTAATCCAAAAGAAATAAAAGCAGCTTTTCCTGCATGAACTTTCTTCCCTGTGGTATTCAAATCAAGTATAATTGGTATTGATCCTGTGATATCAATAATAGCAAACAGCACCATAAAGGCTGTGAAAATGTGACTGAAATTTAATGTAAAATCTATTGGCATACTCTAATGTTTTATTCTATTTAGAGATGCAAAATTAAGAAATAATCTCATAGAAAAGGGTTAAAAGCAATGTTTTTATCTTTATATTACTGATAATAATCATTTTCAACCATAATTAATTCGTTATTTCAAAATTTATATATACATTTGTCAAAATTATTAACCTTTAATACCAACAGAATGAAACATGCAAATATGTTAATTGGCTTTATAATAATCGCATTGTTGTCAATAAGTTTCGTTTCTTGTGAAGAA
>JBAYYI010000072.1:0-9188 GCA_041673165.1 Bacteroidales bacterium | reverse complement strand
TTTATCTTTTTTTTGTGGAAGAAACAAAGTAAATCAAAATAGGCTGAACTTGCAAAAGTTTAGCCTATATTTTTATATTATTGAAAAAGTTTTATCGGACAACAATGATTTTAAAAAATTAATACGCAGTGTGAGGAAATTTATACGCTGTTTCAAGAAATTAATACGCAGAGTTAGAAAATTAATACGCTGTTTTAAAAAATTAGATCAAAGATCTAGCAGAATGAATCTTTGATTCAGAAAATTAGATCTTTGATTCATTTTAGGGTAATAGATATAAAAAAAAGTCGTGCAGGATGTTGTTTCCATGCACGACCAAAACTAAGGGTTAATAGGTTAGTTTTAATTGTTTTATCTTTAAGCTTTCTTACTTGTATTCTTGATTCTTTCCAAGTTTAGATTCAACTAATTCTTTAGAAAGTTTCTTGGTACAGAAGAACCAGTCGTAGCAAGTTATATCACCACTCTTATCATCCATTCTGTCTTTAGCAACTCCACATGAACCTGCTGTTGGAACAATTACATCATCTCCTGGATGCCAATCTGCTGGAAGTGCTACTCCAAAATTATCTGCAGTTTGAAGTGCTATCAAAGCTCTCTTGATTTCATTGAAGTTTCTACCTAATGCAAGTGGGTAATAGATAATTGCTCTTATAATTCCTTTAGGGTCAATAAAGAATACGGCTCTAACTGCTTGTGTTTTACTTTCTCCTGGTTGAACCATTCCGTAAGCTTTTGCAACATTCATTGAAATGTCTTCAATAAGTGGGAACTTAATTTCAATATCCTTCATTCCCTTATATTCAATCTTTTCTTTAATAGTTCTTAACCAAGCGATATGACTATAAAGACCATCGATTGATAGACCTACTAATTGGCAGTTTAAATCTTCAAACTCTTGCGCCATTTTTCCAAAAGTCATAAACTCGGAAGTACAAACAGGGGTGAAGTCTGCAGGGTGGCTAAACAGTATTGACCATTTGCCTTTATAGTCTTCAGGGAATGTTATATTTCCTTGAGTTGTTACTGCGTTAAATGATGGTGCTTTGTCGCCGATTCTTGGCATTGACATAATTTCGTTTTCCATAATGTTAATTGTTTTAATTGATTAATAAATTATTTAATGCAAATATACGCTTTAATTCTTTCTCAAACAATTAATATTATCTATCTTTGTATCGAGAAAATCAATAACTAATATTCTGACCCTATGACTTTACAGCAATTACAATATATTATTTCACTTGATAATAACAAGCATTTCTTGAATGCAGCCGAAGAATGTGGAGTAACGCAGCCTACTCTAAGCACCATGATTCAAAAACTTGAAGATGAGTTGGATGTTAAGCTTTTCGATAGGTCACACCAACCACTTACAACCACGGAAATTGGTAAAGAGATTATTTCACAGGCTAAAATTGTTCTAAAAAATGCTGAATTTTTAAGAGAAATGATTAAAAATAAGAGGCAGTCATTGGAAGGAACATTAAATTTAGCAATTATTCCAACCATAGCACCTTCCTTACTACCAAAGTTTCTAATTGAATTTAGGAAAAACTACCCTATGATTGATTTGCAAATACAAGAAATGAAAACCTCCGATATCATTTTAAATCTAAATCAATCAAAAATCGATATGGGAATACTTGCAACCCCTTTAGAAGTTGATACTTTATTGGAAATACCTCTTTATTATGAGAAGTTCTTTGCATATATCTCGCCAAATGAAGAACTATATAAACAAGAAGTCCTTTCTGCGAACAATATGCCATTGGATAATTTATGGATATTGCAAGAGGGGCATTGTTTAAGAAATCAAGTTTTTAATTTCTGTATTGAAAAAAAGGAATCCAAATCAGTTTACGAGGCAGGTAGTATTGACACCCTAATTAAGATTATTGATGAAAATGGTGGATATACTGTAATTCCAGAACTACATCTTCAATTTCTAAATGATCATCAGCTTAAAAACATAAGAAGTATAGAAAAACCACAAGGAGTTAGAGAGGTGTCAATTGTTATAACAAATGATTTTATTCGTGAAAGACTATTAAATGCAGTTGTTGACACTGTTAAATCAATAGTTCCTGATGAAATGATTGACGAAAGACTTAAGAAATTCGCAATAAGACTTTAATTTAATCAGTTTTATATGAAAAAGATATTATTAATTACCCTATTCTTTGTTTTAGGTTCTTATTCTGCTTTTGCACAGAGTAAGAAATTGACTTTGGTTAAGGATGGGAAATCTGATTATGTTATTGTTATTGCAAAAGATAATGATAAGAAAACTAAATATGCTGCTGAACTATTTCAAAAGGATATAGAAAAGGTTACAGGTTGCTTGATTCCAATTAATACTGATAAAACAAATAAGAAGAAAAAAGAGATTTGTATAGGTTTTACTAATCGTTCTAAATCTAATATAAATGGATTAGATTATGGTTATAAGGTTTTTACAGAAAAGGATAAGGTCTTTATTTATGGCTTTGAGGGTGATATATTAGGAGAGGAGAGTTCTAATTTTGTGGTTTATACTGTTATTGATTTATTAGAAAAACATTTAGGAATAAGGAAGTTTACAGAAGATTGTGAGATATATCCTAAGAAGAAAGATATAATAATAGATATAAATGATTTGAATTATAGCTATTCTCCAACAAACACTTATCGTCAGGTTCAATCCCAGTTTACAAGAAGAAACCCTGATTTTCGTTTATGGTTAAAGCAACATCTTCAAGAAGATATGTTTGCAGAGGGTTATTTTGTACATACATTTGAAAAGCTTCTGCCAAGAGGTATTTATTTTGAAAATCATCCAGAGTACTTCTCTTTGATTAATGGAAAGAGGATGCATGACCAATTATGTTTGACTAACCCAGAGGTCTTAAATATAGTTATTGAAAGTTTGAAAAAGGAAATGGCGAAACAGCCAAATGCTAAGGTATGGTCTGTTAGTCAGAATGATAACTTCTCTTACTGCTCTTGTGATAAGTGTAGGGCAATTAATGAGAGGGAAGACTCTCCAAGTGGTGCATTGATTTATTTTGTTAATAAGGTTGCAAAAGCTTTCCCTGACAAAACGATTTCAACCCTTGCTTATCAGTATTCAAGGAAGGCACCAAAGAATATTAAGCCAGATAAGAATGTTCAGATTATGCTTTGTACTATTGAAGAGGATAGGAATGAAACAATTGAGAATAAAGGGAGGGAAGCTTTAAATTCAAATCCTAAAGCTCAAACCTTTGCACGCGATATAGTTGATTGGGGAAAGATAACAAATAATATATTCCTTTGGGATTATGAGGTTGATTTTGCTTATTCAGTTTCTCCATTTCCAAATCTCCATGTACTTAAACCAAATATTGAGTTCTTTATGAGAAACCAAGCTCATCAACATTTCCAACAGGCTAATAGCGATTATGGACATGAGTTTGCAGAACTGAAAACCTATTTGATAAGTAAACTACTTTGGAATATAAATATTGATAAGGATTCAATTATTAACGAGTTCTTAGATGGATACTATGGAAAAGCATCATCATTTATTCGACAATATATAGATACCCTTCAATATTATGGAGAAACATCTAAAGTCTTTTTAGATATTTACGCTCCTCCAACCGACTATGCTAATTCATTCCTTTCACAAGATAAAATTGATATTTACTCATCTATATTTTCTAATGCAGAAAAGTCAGTAATGAACGACCCTATATATTTACTAAGAGTTAAGACTGCAAAACTTCCTCTTTCTTATGCAATTATGGAGATTGGAAAAGCTGATATGTTTGGAGAAAGAGGGTGGTATTATAAGGATGAAAATGGAAAGTATTATCTTAAAGAGAATATGAATAATATTATTGAGGAGTTTTACTTGACTTGTAAGAATGCCAAGGTCTTAAATTTGAATGAAACTAATCTAAGTCCAAAAGAATATTATCAGTCAACGAAACGTTTTATCAATATTAGTGTAGAGAATAATATAGCTTTTAGAAAGAGTGTTATAGCTGATCCAAAACCAAGTCCTCAATATAGTGGTGGCGATATGTCAACCATAACAAATGGAGTTAATGGAGATGCAGAATATAAGATACACTGGTTAGGATGGCATGGTATTGATTTTTCTTTGGTATTAGATATTGAGAAAGAAGTAAAAAATAAAACCATTAAACTATCTTCACTTTATTTCCCAAAGAGCTGGATACTACACCCAAAAAAGGTTGAATGCTACGTTTCTAAAGATGGAAAAGAATATCATAAAATAGGGGATGTTGTTATTGGCGATATTCAAAAAGACGAAGAAATAATTCGGGAATATGTTTTCTCTACAAAGGATATTGATTTTAGATTTGTTAAGTTTGAAATAGAATCAACTAAAGAACTTCCATACTGGCATCCATCTGAAAAAGGAATAAGCTGGGTCTTTTTAGATGAAATACTTATTGAGTAAAACATAAAAACACAAGCTATTATTCATATTAATGCTATATTTGCAGATTAAATTAAAATCAAAAGATGAAAAGTAAAAATATTTGGAATTATGGGTTTAGTTGGGGTTCTATTATTGGTGGAGCTTATTTCTTCTATCATATAATAGGATATGCTTTAAACATTGAAACAAACTTCATATGGAGTTTCCTTGGCACATTTGTAATTGTGTTTGGAATGGGCTGGGCTATGGTTAATTACAGGAAAACCTTTATTGAAGAGAAATTGAAATTCGGCAAGTTCTTTTCAATAGGAGCTATTATGTCAATCTTTATATCTCTTTTCACAACCCTTTTTATGGTAATTTATATAGGAAAACTTAATCCAACTTATCTTGACAATTTCCTTGTTCAATACCAAGATATATTAGACCAAATGGGTTCTCAAATAGATGTCTTTGAAGATCCTCTTATTCAAAAAACTATTAAAGTGGTTTTATTCCCTTCTATGTTTATTTTTGATTATATAGGTAATATATTCTACTCCCTATTAGTTAGTTTAGTTGTTTCCAGACCACTTATTGGTCAGCCAATGCCAATTAACAGACCAGATAAGAATGATTATATTCCTTATAAAGAAATTAAAGAAGAAGAAATAGAAGAAAAGGAAGAAGATATTGTTGATGAAGAAGTTGTTTATGATGAAAAAGACAATGAGAACAAAGCTAACGAAGATAAAAACTAACTAAATATATGGCACTAATCAAGAGATATAAATCAAAAATGTATGGTAACTACTGGTTAGGTATCTTAAAATTTGGATTACTTATTGGCTTTGGACTTTCTTTTACTTTGATTTTCAGACATTTTATAAAAGAACCAATATCTCAACCAGTTGGTTTTGTTGAAAACTTTGCCCTGCTTGGACTAATGTTTGTTAGTGTTTATTTATATAAAATAGGACTTGAAGAAAGAAGGATAACATTTAAGGAGGCTTATTTAGTTGGATTTGGTGCTGGTATTCTTGGCTCAATCATTTATGGAATGTCACTATATGGCTATGCACTTTATCTTGATAGTGGCTTGCAAGAACGTTGTTACGATGTTCAAAGAGCAATTGAATCAAATCAAAACCTATCAAATGCAGACATTATGTTTATGACATCACCCTCATCAATTGCAATGTCGGGAATATTGTTATCATCCATAATGTCAATTCTTTGGGCAATGGTAGCAGGAATTCTAATAAGAAATGAAAAAGGAGAAATTATATCTAAAGATAAAACATTCAAAATATAGAAAATATGGATATATCAATTATTGTACCTCTTTTAAATGAAGAAGAATCTCTAACGCCACTAACAGAGTGGATTGAGAGGGTAATGAAAAAAGAGGGTTATTCTTATGAAGTTCTACTAATTGATGATGGAAGTACGGATATGAGTTGGCAGATTATTGAAGAGCTTTCTCAAAAGAATAATAATTTAAAAGGTATTAAGTTTAGGAGGAACTATGGTAAGAGTGCCGCATTAAATGTTGGTTTTGAGCATTCAGAGGGTGACGTAATAATTACTATGGATGCTGACTTACAAGACTCTCCTGATGAAATACCTGGACTATATTCAATGATTAAGACAGAAGGTTACGATTTAGTTTCTGGTTGGAAGAAGAAAAGATATGACTCCAAATTCGCCAAAAATATACCATCTAAACTCTTTAATGCAACAACAAGAATATTTACAGGAATTATACTTCACGATTTCAACTGCGGACTAAAAGCTTATGATAAAGAAGTGGTTAAGTCTATAGAGGTTTATGGAGAAATGCACCGTTATATACCAGTTATTGCAAAATGGAATGGATTTAAAAATATTGGAGAAAAAGTAGTTCAACACCGCAAAAGAGAGTTTGGTGAAACTAAATTTGGAATGAGCAGATTTATAAATGGTTATCTTGACCTAATGTCTATAATGTTTGTTTCAAAATTTGCCAAAAAACCAATGCACTTCTTCGGAGTTTGGGGAACAGTAATGTTTTTTTTAGGCTTCATTGCAGCTGCAATAATAGGAACACAAAAACTATTAGCAAGCATTCACCAAGAACCAATGCGTTTAGTTGCAGAAAGTCCATATTTCTACCTATCACTTATGCTAATGATTTTGGGCTGTATGATGTTCCTAACAGGTTTCCTTGCTGAATTAATAGGAAGGAATTCCCCAACAAGAAATTCTTATTTAATTCAAAAGAAAGCAAATCTTAAATAATTATTTATGAGAATTAAAGAAGTTATAGAAGAATCGATAAGTCTAAAAACCAAATTACTGAATGACGAAACCTTTCTAAAAGAAATTGAAAAGGTTAAGGACGTTATGGTTAAGGCATTAAGAGATAAGAAAAAAATACTATGGTGTGGTAATGGTGGTTCTGCTGCTGATAGCCAACACTTGGCAGCTGAGTTTTCTGGAAGGTTCTACTACGATAGACCACCCTTACGTTCAGAAGCACTTCACTGCAATACATCATACCTAACAGCTGTTGCAAACGATTATGGGTACGATGTAATATTTAGTAGGATGATTAAAGCAATGGGAGATGAGGGAGATATCATTGTTGGCATCTCAACCTCAGGCAATTCCAAAAACATAATCCTTGCATTGGAAGAGGCTAAAGAAAGAGGGATGATAAGAATAAGTTTTACAGGTAATGGTGGTGGAAAGATGAAATTGGCATCAGATTATGTGCTTGATATACCATCATCCGACACCCCAAGAGTTCAAGAATGCCATATAATGGTTGGACATATATTATGTGAATTAGTTGAAGCAGAGATGTTTCCTCGACAAAAGATATAAAATTGAAATGATAGAAAGAGAATATAAAACCCTATTTCTTGACCGTGATGGTGTTATTAATTTTCGTTTAGTTGATGACTATATTAAGACTTGGGACGAGTTTAAATTTGAAGAAGGAGCTCTTGAAGCAATTAAGATATTTACAAAGCATTTCGACACAATTGTTGTTGTTACTAACCAACAAGGGGTTGCAAAAGGCTTGATGAGTGAACAAGATTTGATTTCAATTCATAATAAGATGAAAAAAGAAATTGAAGAAAATGGCGGAAAGATAGACCAAATATACTATTGTACAGCATTTAGACACGAACATCATTTTTCCAGGAAACCATCAGTAGGTATGGGACTTAGAGCGAGAAAGGAATTCCCAAACCTACGTTTCAAAGAAAGTGTTATGGTAGGCGACTCAATCTCTGATATGGAATTTGGAAAGAAACTAAATATGCAGACTATATTCATTTCCAACTCTATAAAGAAAACAAGGAAGCACCATAGGTTTATAAATAAAAGATTTAACTCTCTAATTGATTACGCAAAATACTTAGAAAATGAAAAAAATAATTAAAATATCATTATTAGTAACCTTATTAGCTCTAATTAGCCAAACCTCATTTGCTCAAAATAAGGTTGATGAAAAAGGTCTAAAGCAAGGTGTTTGGTCTAAATCTGATAAGAAAGGTAATAAGATTTATCAAGGCACATTTAAAGATGATTACGAGGTAGGAGTTTTTACCTATTATTATGAAGACGGTAAAACTATTAAAGCCAGAACAGAATACAAGGATAAGGGAAATTTTGCTAATTCAAAGCTATTCAACAAAGAAGGAGTTATTATTTCAGATGGTTTCTATAAAAATAGAAAAAAAGATAGCCTATGGACTCTCTATGATGCTAATAATAAGAAAATTGGAGAAGAAAGATATTCCAATGGATTGAAAAAAGGACAATCTAACTACTGGGATAGGCAAGGAGTTTTAGTTGAAACAATTGATTATAACAAAGATCTAAAGAATGGAATGTATTATAAAAACACCTTTGAAGATGGGTACTTTTATCTTACCTTTAAAGATGACAAGAGAAACGGCCCCTACGAAGACTTTTACTATCACCAAAAGCTAAAAATCAAGGGTTTCTACAAAGACGATATGAAAGAAGGGGAGTGGAAATTCTTTGATAGCATTGGTAATAACGTTAAAATTCAAGTTTGGAAGAATGATGAGAGAATAAGTGAAAAAGTAAGACTTGATTTTGGAAGAGATGAAAAGTATATAGAAACCAAAGATATAGCATATTTTGTTCCAACAGGTAAAAGACTTAAAATAGTATTATTCAGTGAAGAAGAGATATCTTGTATTAATCATATTGAAGAGTTTCTTGATATTTTAGATGTAAATGATTTCATACAATTAAACGGAAAAATGAAATTCTATTCACATTTCAAAGCTCTAAAAGGAATAGGAAAGAAAGTAGGGGAGGAATATGAAATCATCCTTCAACCTAAAACCACAATGAAAATACTATCCGACAAAGATAGCAGAAAAGCATTAGAGCTATTATTCCAAAAGCAAGAGTTTTAAACTCAATACAAAGCATTAACTCTCATTATTAAACTTAAAAATAAACGATATGAAACTTAAATCTCTTATAGCAATCTTATCATTATTTTTTACTTTGAATCTATTTGCTGTTCCAGCCGATAAGACCCCAATAACCATTAAGCAACCTAATGGGAAAACCCTAACATTTATACTTCAAGGTGATGAGAGGATATCATGGGCAACTACCCTTGACAACTACTCACTACTTAGAAATAAGGACGGAAACTGGGTTTATGCAATGCTTAATGAAAAAGGGGATATGGTATCGTCTAACACATTAGCTTGCAATAAAGAAGAAAGAGATGAAA
>JBAYYI010000071.1:0-9435 GCA_041673165.1 Bacteroidales bacterium | reverse complement strand
TTTATTACTAATGATATTATTTAATAATAGGAATATAGATCTTAGATTTAGTTTTGCGAATGTTTGGGTTTTATGAAAGGATATTAGACTTCGTGGAATTTTTCCTTGATAAAAATAAATTTTCTCTTGATAAAAAAGAATTTTTCTTTGATTTAAATGTTTTTTTCTTTGATTTAAATGTCGGTATGGTACCTACCACACGACCATTATGAAGACCGTTGCAAAATCCAGCCCACATTCTAAATAAGTTTTTTCTGACTAAAAAAGATGTTTAAACTCTCAAATACTTAGTTTTTCTTTTACATTCTCTTCTTTTTCGCTTGTTAATCTCTATTTTACTGTCTGTTTTTCGCAACAGGACATAATTATCCCAGGACTACGATATAAATTATAGGCTATGGCTTGCATCATATGTTGGGTATGCATCTTATCTAATCCTATATATCTGGCTATTGCCCCTCCAAATTGTTTCTTTATTGTTCCAAAGGTTCTCTCGACCTTGTATCTTGTCTTGCTTATTAATTTATTAAATTCTATTTCTCTATGTGTTAACTTTATATTCTTTCTTGCTTTATGTAGTATATGATTCTTTAACTTCTTTTCTTTTACTACTTTATCATTGTTCTCACTCTTATATCCTTTATCCGCTTTTATACTCTTGTAGTTCTCTGTGTCTATCTTATCTAATACGTCTTCTACATGTTTTGTATCGCTTTCATTTGCAGGGGTTGTGATTACTGCTAATACTAATCCTTCTTCGTTGGTTGCTGTATGTTGTTTGTATCCATAATGTAAACGACCTCTCTTTTTCACCCACCTTGCTTCTTTATCAACTCCTGGCTTTTCTTTCTTTACTAGCTTATTTCTATTCTCTTTTTGTGGTTCTTCTTCTGTTTGCTCTTCTTGCAAATCTTCTTCTCTATCTATAACAACCTCATATTCCGTCTTGCCTTTTGGCTTTCTTAATGTATCTACTACACTTGCATCTAATAAAATACCTTGCTTTACTAGGATGCCATGAGTTGCTAATTGTTTGTTTATCTCTTTAAGAAGTTTGTCGTAGGCTTTTCTTTTTGTCATTTCTGTACGAAAGCGACTTATAACACTATGGTCTGGACAATTATCTTCTAAACTCAAGCCTAAGAATTTACTAAAAGATATCCTATCATTTACTTGGTCTTCTACTTCGTAGTCACTTAGGTTGTACCAAGTTTGTAGTAATGTTATTTTGAATAATAATAATCCACTGTAGGATGGTCTGCCTACTGCACTAACACCTTTATTATAATGTCTTTTGATAAGTTGATCTATCTTCTCCCAATCTATTATTGAATTAATTTGATTGAAGAATACTTCTTTGACTTTTCTTTTATCTGCTGCAAGGTCTGCAAAACTTGTGAGTTCTATCTTATTCATAGTGCAAAGATAAGCAAAATATATGACTTAACAAGCTGTATGTTAGTATTTAATGCTGATTTTTACCTTGCAACAGTCTTAAGGTTGGTAAGATTACTTTTAAGGCTGAGGCTAAATTGAGAAAGGAAATGGTGGGTATAAAATTCTACAAAACAATTAAGAAACGAAATAGGAAATAAAAAATACGTTATTCTCTTTTTTTGAATAGCTATTCTTTATTTCCTGCCAAAGTCGGCTGGTATTTCTCCCCATTTGTCGGTATGCCACTTTAGGATTTTGGTGGTATAGGTGTTTTCTTTAAGCCATTTTTCTGCTCTTTCGATGTATAGGAACAGGTCTTCGGTTTTGGCGTTTCTTTCGAGCTTGGTCTTGCATTTCTTTTGCTTAACCCATAGCATTGCATTGACGCTGTCGGTATAGACTGATACTTCAATGTTATGGCGTTTGAGGTAGGATAGGCCGTGAACTAAGCCTAAGAATTCTCCAATATTGTTTGTGCCGTAGGGGTGAGCGTAGTGGAATAGGCGTTTTTTTGTCTTGGTGCTTACTCCTTGGTATTCCATCTTGCCTGGGTTTCCTCCACAGGCTGCATCGGTTGATATGCTTTCCATTATTGGGCTGCCGACTGTGGTATTGCTTTGTTTTATTTGTGTTTTTTTTGAGTTGGCGTAGAGGTGTTTTTCTGGTTTTTCTTTGAAGGCAAAGTGTGCTTGTGCTTTGTTTTCAAATGATTTGTACTGTGCTTTGTCGAAGCCATTGATTTGTTTTTGACATTCTTCCCATGTTTCGTATATGCCTGGCTTTATGCCTTTCCATACTACGTAGTATTTTTGTTTCTTAGCCATTTTCTTAGTTCGTTTTCTATCTTATTAAGGTTATGTCTCCACTTTTAATATATTCTCTGCCTTTTCCACATTGGACTTTGAAGCGGTAATAATATACTCCTGCTTGGCAGTCTTTTCCTCTAAAGGTTCCGTCCCATGCTTCGTTGGGGTTTTTGCTCGAAAAGACAAGTTCTCCCCATCGGTCGAAGATTAGGAATTCAATTTGTTCTATATGCTCTCCTGTTACTCTTATTTCATCGTTTTTTCCGTCTGAGTTGGGGGTGAATATGTTTGGTATAAATATGTTTGGCTCGCCACAGTTTATGATTTCCACCTTTATTCTTATGCTATCTGTGAAGTTACATCCGTTGTTGTCTGTTGCAAATATTTGATATGTGATTGAGGTTAGTGGTATTGCTATTGTTGTTGGCTGGTTTGGTCTGCTAACATAGGTTGGTGGTGACCATTGGTAGGAGATGCCTTCTATGTCGGTGCAGAAAAGGGTAATAGGCTGTCCGTCGTAGATTTCTGTGTCAGATGCTCCCATTTCAAAATCCTTTAATATATCTTTATTGATTAGGGTTACTGTGTCGTATGATTTGCAACCATATTGGTCGGTGGTTATTACCCAATAGTCTCCAATTGATAGGTCTGTTATTTTTTTTGTTTCCTCTCCATTACTCCAAGAATAGAGATAAGGTTCTGTCCCTCCTGCTACGTTAGCTGTTGCTTCTCCTTTGCTGGCTTCAATGCAGTTGAGGTCTTTCTTGGTGATAACGGTTACGAAGTTGGAGTCGTTAAGTATTTGAATTGTGTCGTTTAATTGGCAATTGTTCTTGTCTGTTATGGTGAATGTGTATAATGATGTGCAAAGGTTGTTTAATGAAAATGAGGTTGATGCATTTGACCATAGGATTGAATAGGGTGCTACTCCTCCGTTTGGGTTTAAGGTTATTTCTGCTATGCATATTCCTTCGCAAGGGTTATTGGTCTTGGTGAAACTGAAGTTGAGTTGGTTAGGATTTTCTATTATGAAGCTTTGGGTTGATTTGCATCCTCTGTCGTCAGTAATGGTTAGGGAGTAGTTGCCAGGTATAAGGTTGTTTATTGTTGAGACTGTTCCACTAACATTGTTGCTCCATTCATAGTAGTGAGGGCTTATTCCTCCGTTTATTATGGCTGTTGCTGTTCCGTTTTCATCTCCATAACATAGGATATCTGTTTTCTGTATTTCAAGTCCTGTACCTGTAAAGTTTATCCAAACACTATCTATTCCAAAGCAGCCGTCTTGTTCAACTCTTATATAAACATATTGGCTTTCCATTAGATATACATTAACCTCATTTGAGCTTGTGTCTTGATTAATCAGGTTTAAGAAATTGGAAGAGTTTGAAAACTTGTAGCTTGAATAGTTTCTGTAATCAACGACTAAGTTATAAGGGCTGTTGCATGTTGTTATGCTGTCTGGCAAATCAATATTGATATAATCTATCTCAACTCTTTGGAAGATGGTGTCTGTACAGTTTCCATCACTAATGATTAAATAGAAATCGGTTGGCTCGCTAATTATTGCAAAAGGATTGGAGATTGAAGCATCAGTAATAAGGTGTTCTGGTTGCCAAGTCATTGTTATGCCTTGGGTTGAAATAGGTGGTATCCCTATTTGAATTGGGATATTTGGACAGGTATAAATTGTGTCGATTGACCTTGATGAATTGCCTAAAACAAGAATTCTATGGGTTATTGTGTCGGAACTAACGCAGCCACCAGCCATATATGCAATAAGCCTAATATCGTAAAAACCACCAACAGTGAATGTATGAGTTGGGTTTTTCTGAGTAGATGTTGTTCCATCGCCAAAGCTCCAAAGGTAGGTTGTTCCTCTACCATAATTTATAAAGTTTATTGTTTGGGGAGCACAGCCAACATGTGGATAGTCAAATTCTGCAACCGCAAAATCATCGTGGATATTTATTTTAAAAACTGCAGAATTACAATTATTTGAATTATTAGTTATGCTGTGAACATCAATAGGGAAGGTTGGGAAAGCTTGACTTGCCCCACAGCCTGCACAAGCGGCTTGATAGATGGTGCTAAACTTATCGTATCTGCTTGTTCCTCCATCAACATGGTCATCAACGTCCAAGGCTCCAAAGAAGGTTGCAAATTCCAAGCTTGAGGCATCAGAGGACATAGACATTATATAGAAATCGCCCCCATCGGTTGTTCGAGAGTATGCGTCAGGGGTTGTTTCTAAGTTTCTTGTGCTTAATTCACCCATTGAACCCCAGCCAGATATGTAAATCCTCCCACAAACATCAACATTAAATGCTGAGGGAGAGATATTAGGTTTGCCATTGTTTGAAGCTCCAAAGACCGTACTCCATATTCTTGTTTGAAGATTAGGTGTGAATTTGGCTATAAATTGACCAGTGTTTGGGTGATTATAGGTTGCATTATAAACTAAGCTTGAGCCTAAGGCGTGGGTTTGACCAAATATATGAGGATTGTTCTCTTTGTCTGTTCTAACAAAATAAGCTTGGTCTTGTTTGTTTGAGCCAAAATAGGTTGACGCAATTATCCTATCTCCATTGTATGAAATTAGAGAAACAAAACCATCTGTTGTTCCTCCATTGAAAGAAGTTGAATAAGCACCAGCGCTTGTTGGGAAATTATGAGAAACAGTTCCACCTGCAACATATAGCCTATATTCTTTATCAGTATCAATAGAATAAACAGCATCATCATTAGTTCCACCAATATAGGATGAGAAAAGCATTGTTGAAAGAGAATTATCGAGCTTAAAGACAACTCCTTCTTGTCCTCCTGCAGAATAGGGCTGGAATGAATTGCTGGTTGTTGGGAAGTCATTAGAAAATGTGCAAGAGCCAACATATATATTGTTTAAGTCATCTGTAATTAGTTCACCCCTTGCTCCATCTCCATAATTACAATATAGAGAGTCGTTGCCAGAGTAAAGTATACTGCTTGAATTATATCTATTTTTAAAGTTTATGCCATCGTTCTTAGTTCCTCCAACATAGGTTGATGCCAATAGACTTGTTCCGTCAATACTAAACTTAGACACATATATATCTGAGCCCTGACGTAATACTATTGCTTGGTCGTATGCTGTTGAGTCGCCTCCTTTAAAGGTTTGTTGGAAGGCATTTGGAGTGATTGGGAAATTACTACTTCCTGTTGTTCCAAAAACAATTAATTCATTAAATTCATTAACAATTAAACTATGGGGCATCTCGCCGCTTGATCCTCCCATATAGGTAGAGAATATTAGAGTTTTCCCGTCTGGACTAAATTTTGAAATAGAAACGTCCCACTGACCTCCAGCAAAAGAAGTTTGGAAGGCACCAATGGTTGTTGGATATTCCCCTCCATTAACAATTCCTCCAAGATATGCATTTCCTTCCTTGTCGTAGGTTGCGGTAAAGCCCCAGTTGTCGGAAAGAGAACCAGAATAGGTTGAGAAAATAAAGGTTGGGTCAATTATTAAATCGTGGTCAGGGTTATAATTACCTATTTTATATGTTATTGTTTTATCTTTTAGAACAAATTCTGCACTAATTTCAACTTGTGTACCATCTATTATTTGATAGGCAAAGGGTTTTACTTCAACAATTTCTCCAACTGACGTTTGAAAGACTATATCTCCTTTTCTTATTTTAATTATATCAATTCCTTCATAGTTAAGCATTATATCTTCAACCCTTCCTCCTTTGTGGACAATGAAATCATGCTTTAGGTTGAAGTCATTTGAATATATCATCCAGTCAATATTATGATATACTTCTTCATATAAGAGTTTTGTATATCCATAAGCCATATTAGCCCATTTTGATTTATCATTTCCTAAATAATAATTATAGTATTCTTTTGTTCTATTGTTTTGGATTATGCTTTTTGGAGATTTAGAATTAAGAAGCTTTATTTTGAAGCAGTGATTGTTTAGAAATTCTTTTTTATGATTTAATTGTGAATCTTCATTTTCGTTTAATCCGTGTTGACATTTTGTTCTGTTTTCCGATAATAGTATTGTTATACCTTGATTCTCCAAGAACGCAAAACCATTCTTAAGGGTCGATTTATATAGGATGTTTTTCTCCCACTGACCTTTATTTTCAATAAATTTTAGATTATTCTTTTGGTTTTCACCACAAAATACTACATTTGCAGATGAAATGAAGAATACTGTGATAAAAATAATAAAGTATCGGCTTTTCATAATTACAGCTTTTGATAAGTGCAAATATATGTAAAACAAACCAAATCATGAAGAAGAAAATTGTTTTTTTAGCCTTTAGCCTATTAGTTATTAGTTTTTCAGCTAATGCACAGTTTAAAATTGGAGCAACCTTAGGGGTCCCATTTAAATTAAATAGCCTTAATGTAAATGATGTTGAGATTGAAAGTTCTCGTCCTTTTAATCTTGGAATTGTAACCGAGATGATTTTTCCTCCTTTTGGTATTGGGTTTGAAGTTTCTGCCCTTTATGAATTGGAAATGATAAGTGGAGATAATATTGTTAAGGCAGTTAATGTTGGATATATTATTATTCCTGCAAACTTTAAATGGAAATTTGGTTTTAGCCAATTCAAGGTCTTTGCTAAGGCTGGTCCAAGCTTTTCAATCAAAGTTCATGATTCAGGGAACATTGATATAACTCAAAGTGGAGTTTCTTTTCAGAATTTCAAACCTAAACCTTTTAATTTTGGCTTAAATGTTGGTGCTGGTTTTGAAATAATGTCTAAAGTCCAAGTAGGTGCTGCTTATTTCTATAATTTCACAGATCCTTTTGTTGAAGCAGTTGGATTTGAGACCAATAATGACAATAGCATACCTAACAATGGGGGCTTCGTTGTGTCGTTATCATATTTTTTCTAAAAACATAAACAAGGTCATTAATTCAAATATACTTGGCAGTTTTTAATTTTATTGTACTTTTGCAACTATAAAATTGAAAATATAGTTATGGCAAAAAATCTTGTGATTGTGGAGTCTCCTGCTAAGGCGAAGACTATTGAAAAGTTTTTAGGAGAAGATTTTATTGTGAAATCAAGTTTCGGACATATAAGAGATCTCAATAAAAAAGACATTAGTATTGATATTGAAAAGGACTTTGAACCTAATTATCAAATTCCAGAAGATAAAAATAAAATAGTTTCAGAACTTCAAAAGGAAGCAAAGAAAGCAGAGATTGTGTGGTTAGCATCGGATGAGGACCGCGAGGGAGAGGCTATCGCTTGGCATTTAAAGGAAGCACTTAATCTTGAAGATAATAAGGTGAGAAGAATTGTCTTCAATGAAATTACAAAAACAGCTATTCTTAATGCTGTTGAAAACCCAAGAGAAATTGATAAAAACTTAGTTGATGCACAACAAGCAAGAAGAATACTTGATAGGATTGTAGGTTATGAGATTTCTCCTATTCTTTGGAGGAAAGTTAAACCAGCTCTTTCAGCAGGAAGGGTGCAATCGGTTGCTGTTAGACTAATAGTTGAAAGAGAAAATGAGATAAAGGATTTTACTTCTACATCTCAATTTAAGGTTACGGCTGAATTTAAAATTAAAACAACAACCAAACCTCTTTCTGCAACTCTAAACAAGAGATTTGATAAGAAAGAAGAGGTTCTTGAGTTTTTGAAAGCTTGTATTGGTGCAACCTTTACAATCAAAAGCGTTGAAAAGAAACCAGCAAAACAAAGTCCAGCACCTCCTTTCACAACTTCTACCCTGCAACAAGAAGCATCTCGTAAGTTTGGCTTTTCAGTTTCAAAAACAATGATGGTTGCACAGCAACTCTATGAAGCTGGGTTTATAACCTATATGAGAACAGACTCTGTTAATCTTTCAAAAGATGCACTATCATTTGCAAAATTAGAGATAGAAAAATCATTTGGACAAGAGTATGTAAAGATAAGAAACTATAAAACTAAGTCAAAAGGAGCACAAGAGGCTCACGAGGCAATAAGACCAACCAATTTGGGTAATCATAAGATTGATACAGGTGATGCATCTGCAAAAAGACTATATGATTTAATCTGGAAAAGGACTATTGCGTCACAAATGTCTGATGCAGAACTTGAAAAAACAACCATAAATATTGATATATCAACCAGAAAAGAAAATTATGTAACTCAAGGAGAAATAATTATCTTTGATGGTTTCTTGAAAGTATATTCTGTTTCAACCGATGAGGATATTGAGATTGAAGAATTAGCATCTAAACTTCCTGATTTGAAAGAAGGAGAAAATGCAGATCTAATTTCTTCAAAAGCACAACAAACATTTACTCAAAAACCTCCTCGCTATAATGAGGCAACCCTTGTTAAGAAGCTTGAAGATTTAGGAATAGGAAGACCTTCAACCTATGCTCCAACAATAAGTACTATTCAAAAAAGAGAGTATATTGTTAAAGAAGACCGTGCTCCAATGCAAAGAACAGTTCAAATCATAACCCTTTTGGATAATAAAATCGAAGAAAAGAAGATTGAAGAGAACTATTCAGCTGAAAAGTCTAAGCTATTCCCAACCGATATTGGAACGATCGTTAACAATTTCCTAACCCAAAACTTTAAAGATATTATAGATTATAACTTTACTGCCGACATTGAAAAAGAATTTGATGAGGTTGCAGAAGGTAATAAGAACTGGAGAAAGGTTATTGGAGCATTCTATAAGCCTTTCCATAAGGAAGTGGAAGATGTAGCAGCAAACTCTGAGAAAACAAGTGGAGAGAGATTAATTGGTGTAGATCCTAAGACAGGAAACAACATATATGCAAAGATTGGACGTTTTGGACCAATGGTTCAACTTGGAGAAACTTCTAATGAGGAGAAACCAAAGTTTGCAAGCATGAGAAAAGATCAGAGAATTGATGAAATAACACTTCAAGAGGCTTTAGTACTTTTTGAAATGCCAAGAAATCTTGGAACCTTCGATGATGTAGAAGTAATTGTTAATCTTGGACGTTTTGGTCCTTACATTAAATATGGCACAACAAATGCTTCAATTCCAAAAACAGAAGATCCATATACAATTGAACTTGCTCAGTGTATTGAAATAATAAAGAACAAACCATCGAAAGAAAAGAAGGTTTTGAAGTCTTTTGCTGACTCTGAAATAGAAGTTTTAGAAGGAATGTATGGTCCTTATATTAAAAGTGATGGTGCAAACTATA
>JBAYYI010000070.1:0-9896 GCA_041673165.1 Bacteroidales bacterium | reverse complement strand
GCATTAAGTTCTTTAGCCTGGTCAAAAGTTTTGCAAGTTTCAGCGCTTAAATTCCTTAATGCACCATCTTCACTAACTGATGATAGAGAAACAATAGCTTCAATTTTGCTTTCCTTAACAAGACTTTCACCAAATGATACAAGTAATCTCTTAGTTATAGAGTCATAATCTATACTTTTGATTTGATCTGAAAAAGAAGCAGCAAAGAAAATAACTTGGTTTTCGTTCCATGCCTTTGACCTTCGCATACCAACAATGGTTTTATCATCAATCTGCTTAAAACTACAATCAAGTAAAACATCTCTATGCTTAAGATCTATCATGACGTTCCTCTCTCCATCACTCTTATTATAATGGTAGCGATGATAACCAGCTCTTGGACTTGCTGTAAGTTCAACAAAAATATCAGAGGATAAAAACTTCACTGAGTAATATCCAGCCCATGCCTTTTCATCTTTGTGAGTATAGATTTCTGAAAAGCTACTTGCATCTCTATTCTTATATGTAGGCATAAAAAGGAAGTCGCCATAGTCAGAACAACCTGTGCCAGAAAGATGGGTATGTGAGAAACCATAGACAACGGAATCAGAATAATGATATCCACTGCAACCATCCCAACCATCTAATCGAGAATCAGGACTTAGTTGAACCATACCAAAAGGAGCAACAGCCCCAGGATAAGTATGCCCATAAAAATCCGTTCCCACAAAAGGATTAACCAAACTAACCTTGCTTTCAAAATGTAAAGACTTTTGTACAAAAAGGTTTGTTGTTATTGCTGAAAAAATAAGCAAAAATAAATATAAATTAATTCTTTTCATGGGTCATTTATTATAATGTGTTAATTATTAAGGCTGTTTCTCTGTTTTATTGTAGTATCTTCTTAATGTTGAATTTTGAGTAAACATAATCAGATATCTTATTTCTTTTATGAGGTAATATATCCATAATCATATTTTCTAGATAGCTATGATGGTCTATTTCTTCAAATACAACGTTTCTTATTACATTTTTGCTTTTCATGTAAGTACCTAGTTCCTCGCCTTTTTTAATTTTAATAATCTTTGGCTTTGAATTAGTTTTGACATAGTCTTTTGGTTTAACAAAGAAAGAATGATTATCAATTAATAAGTCGTTTATCTTTCCCTCAACGTAAATATAATCTGTTTTAGGATTGAAGCCGTTTATATCTTTTAAACAGATTGATAATATCTTTTCTGAAAGGTTTGCTTTAATATTAAGTTTCTTAATCTCTATAGATATTAGTTTTTGACCTTTATTATTATAAACACTTGCAAAGAAATTCATATTATAATTAGAGTCTATATCATTACAATAATATACAAATACAGAATCTTTATTTGAGATATTGTCTATTGAAAGGATAATTGGTTCAAACGCTTTTTTTATTGTATAGTAAACAGGCTTCTTATATCCAGAATAATCTATGGCTGACCAAGAAATAGCAGGGTATGCATCATTTAGTTGCCAAAATAGAGTACCCATACAATAAGGCTTTGCTCTTCTTTGTGCTTCAATAGCAATCTTGTATGCTTCTTGTTGAACTACTTGTGATTTATAAATATAATCCTCGTCTGTTTCGTAGCTATTGAAATATTCATTTATTCTATTATCTATAAGTTCAAAACCTCGAGGATGCTTTTGATGTATTGCAAAGTCTTGGTTTTCTTTTGAGTATGGCAAAGACATATATGCTTTTGCTGTATTTATATTTGGAGCTCCTTGGAAACCAAATTCACTCATAAAGCGAGGCACTTTTCTTGTATATGTTTCGAGTGTAGAGTCTGCCCACCAAACTCCCCAATAATGACAATCACCATGTGTTAGACTTTCTTTTCTTCCCCAACCGTGAAGGGGAGAAGTATGTATATAATTTATTGTAGGTGAGTATTTATTAACTAATTCAGGTAGTAGTTTGTTGAATAAATTGTTATAGTTTTCAACTGCTTTTATCGTGTCCTCAACTTCCTGTTTCCAACCCCAGTTCATCCATCCTTCCCATATTTCATTGTTTCCACAAAAAAGAGCAAGTGAAGGATGTCCAGCTATTTTTTTAATATTTTGTTCAGCTTCTTTTCTAACATTATCTATGAATGCATTATCGCCAGGATATAATGCACAAGCAAAAGGAAAGTCTTGCCAAACTAATATTCCTTTTCTATCACAAGCCTTGTAAAAGTCTTCGTTAGCATATTCACTACCTCCCCAAATTCTAATCAAATTAAAATTAGCTTCCTCAGCATAATTGAATATTCTGTTATTAAGATTGTTATCTATAATTATATTTGCTCCTTTTGCAAAGAAAGGTTTTCCATTTAATTTAAAATAAAAACTTTGACCAATAGAATCTTTCTCTTGTACTAATTCAATTGTTCTAATTCCAAAATCAATTGCTTCATAATAAAGGAAGATGCTTGTATCTTTTTCCTTTTTATACAGTTCAATACAATTCTCATAAATATTTTGTTCTCCCATTTCTTTTATATACCAAAGATAAGGATTGTCAACATTGAATTTAAAACTAAAACAGCCTAAATCTTTATCAATATCTTTTTTTGAAAAACTAAAAGTATAAGGTTTTTCAATATGAGATTCTTTTGTTAAAATAAAACTGCCACTTGTTTCAATTCGTTCTGAAAGCCTTAATTCATATTCGTCATCTGTTAAACTAGAGATTCCAATATTTAAAACCATTTCTGCTATATTATTCTCAACAGAAAGTGTTTGTATGTTTGCAAATTCTATTCTTGGAACATTATATAGTTCAATGTTAATTGTTTTAAATCCTACTGATAACATTTTAGGATACCAATCCCAGCCATAACGATATTGATTATTTCTATTAATTACTCTCTTTTCTGATTCTAATGTATTATATAATTCTGATTTATAATTTAATCTATCAATAGAAGGTTCTATAATTAATTTTAAATCATTATTCCCTAATTTAAGAAAGGGTTTTATATCGAATTTGTATGTATAGAATTCATTATAAGTACTGTCAATAAAGATATTATTAATATAAAGTTTAGAAAATGTATTAACACCTTCAAGTATAATATTAATATTGTTAGATTTTAAATTTTCTTCACTCAGAATGAACTTTGAATTAAACTCCCATGAGCAAGAATCTATCCATTTTAGATTCTCTTCATTTGAGTATTCGAAAGGGTAGGGAATATTGCCATTAGTATTTAATATTTTGTATATATCGTTTTGGGAAATAAAAACACTATCTAAATTTACATTCCTATTGTTTGTTAAAGACCAGTAATCTAGTTCTATGTTTTTAATTGCTTCATCTTTAAAAAATTGTGCAAAACTTGATTGACAAATAAATATTGTAAACAAAAGACTAAGTAATAACTTTTTCATATGTAATTAGTTTTCTTAGAAAGGTAGGGCAGCAGCTCCAAGTATTGCAGCATTGTTTTCGTCAAGGTCAGATAGTTTAAGCTCTATCTTATTCTTAAATACAACAAATAGGCTTTCTTCAAAATATTTCTTAAGTGGAGTCATTAGTAAATCGCCTGCTTTTGTTAGTCCACCAAAGAGGAATATCTTTTCTGGGGATGTTATTGCTACTGCATTTGCCATTCCAATTGCAAGCATCTTAGCTGTAATATCAAAACACTTAATAGCTAATTCATCTCCTTGGCTTGCTGCTTCAAAGATTGCTTTTCCTCCAATTGATTCTTCTGGTAGGCTTCTTAATGTTGAATTTGTGACAGTTTCTCTTATTAGTTCTAAGGCAGTTTTCTTTATTCCCGTAACTGAAGAATAGGTTTCAACACAGCCTCTTCTTCCACAACCACAGAGTCTTCCTTCGGGTTGAACAATTGTATGACCGACCTCACCTGCAAATCCATCATTCCCATAAACAATTTTACCGTCAACAACAATTCCACTTCCAACACCTGTTCCTAAGGTTATCATTAAGAAGTTCTTCACATTCTTTGCTCCTCCATAAATCATTTCCCCAATTGCAGCAGCATTTGCATCATTTGTTAGGGTTACCTTTAATGGAAATCCTTTTTCAATTAATCTACTTTCTATATAATCTTTAACAGGTACAATTCCTCTAAAATTTAAATTTGGTGCATGTTCAATTGTTCCATTATAGTAGTTACCATTAGGAGCTCCAATACCGATGCCTTGGATTAAATCCTTATTAGGGCACTTCTCTATTAAGTGTAGAATATTCTTGGTAACTTCGTTAAGGTATATTTCATAATCGAAATAATCCTTAGTACTTATTGATAGGGTTTCAATTATCTTTCCTTCATTATCAACAAGTCCAAAACCTGTATTAGTTCCTCCAATATCTATACCTATTGAATACTTTTTCATTTCAATATTTATTTAATAAGGTCTTTCATATTATAAAATCCTTTTTTCCCTTTCATAAATTCAGCTGCTAAAATAGAGCCTAATGCCCAGCCTGTTCTATTATGAGCTTGATGAGTTATTATTATATCATCAACCTCTGAAGAGTAAGTTATGGTGTGAGTTCCTGGAACCTGTCCTATTCTTTCAGATTTAATATTTAATGAATTAGCTTCTTCTTTCTCAGAATCAAGAATCCATTTAGTTTTTCTATCTAAGTTATCAATTATTGTTTCTGCCAGAGTTATTGCGGTTCCACTTGGTGCATCAAGCTTCTGTATATGATGAATTTCCTCAATTGATACGTCGTAGGAGGGTTGGTTATTCATAAGTTTTGATAGCTCTTCATTAACCTTATTGAATATAAACATACCAATACTAAAATTTGAAGCAACAAATAACCCTCTTTGTTCTTTTTCTGCTAGTTCCTTCAATTCACTTAGCCTTCCGTACCATCCTGTTGTTCCGACAACAACTGGAATATGACGATTAAAACATTCTATAATATTATCAACAACAATATAAGGAGTGGAGAAATCAATAGCAACATCAATCTTTGTTTCATCCAATTGTTCCCAATCCTCTTCTTTATCAATAATATAAGTAATGCTGTGATTTCTTTGAAGGGCAATTTCTTTAACAATCTTACCCATCTTACCATATCCAATTAAAAGAATATTCATAGTATATTTGTGTTTTAATGTTTAGCAAATTTACAAAAACAATTATGATAAACAATGTTCGTTATATTATTATCTTATTTCAATTAATTTTATCTCAACTCTCCTCTCAAACATAGCATCTATATTATAGATTAATCTCCTACGTTCAATAATGCTTTTAGGGTTTCCTGACTTACTTCCAATCTTACCCATAGGCAAAGTTTTAATGTTTAAATAAGGAATACTATCACTAGCTTTTGATGTTAGATAGTAGTTTAACTCTCCACCATTCCATTTCATCATATAGTTAATTATGCTACCAATCCTTCTTTCAGAAAGTGCAAAATTATACATCTCATTATGCAAGGATGAGGAGTAACCAATGATTGAGAGATTTAGTTTTTCTCCTTGTTTTAGTTTACTTAGTAAATAATCACACATATTATTTAGTTTATCCATTCCTTTATTAATACGGATTGAAAAGAAACTATCAATGCTATCAATAATTGTATTTTCTGTTGAGTCGGTAATCTGATTTGTTGCTTCTGCCTTGTATATATTGCTTAGTGATTTGTATTGTTTGAAACATTCTGCATAATCCATCTTGGTTTTTGTTGAATTTGTTTGTGGATCTGGTTGGTCGTTATGGAAAAAGACTTGTAATGGTAGATCAAAAAGAGGGGAGAAGCTCGACTTATTCTTAATTTCTTCCATTGTTGGAGTTTTTGGTAAAACATCAGCTTCAAATCTATAAATATCATTACAGCATGTCTTGTTCTTAGAAGAAAAAGAACCCTCTCTATTAGAGGTGAAATAACCTAATTCATCATCTAAAACAATTACTGGATATAAATCATTTGCAGGAGAGTTAATAGGTTGCATTTGGTTTTCTGGTTCACGCCATCTCGTAGCCCAACCCTCTGCCTTAAAAATATCAAAGCCACCAAATCCCAAATGATAATTTGAAGAGAAATACAGTGATTTACCCTTCTGTGAATAGAAAGGAGTTATTTCATCACCCTCTGTGTTAATGGTTGGCCCAAGATTAATTACCTCATTATCCTTTCCATCTAAAATATAATAATACAAGTCATATCCACCAAAGCCACCTTCGCGGTTTGAAGAAAAATAAAGTATCTTTTCTCCATTCTCAACTGCAATATGTGGTTGAGTATTGCTATAACCCCTTATATTAATTTTCTTATTTAACTTCTTAGCCTTTTGATACTTCCCATTCTCATAGGTAGAATAATAAATAGATGAAACTTCATTATTATAAGCATTAGACCTTGTGAAATAGGCTATTTGATTTGTTTGGTCAAAACATATATTTGAGATATTCTTTTTCTTTTTGTTTATCTCTTTCTCATCTAAGAACTCAATAGGGGAGTGACAGTTATTATTACTATCTATTCTTGTTTTAAAGATTTGCTGGTAAGCATCATTATAATAAGTAATTCCATTCTTCTCGGATGTTGTATAGCTAATATTAGAAATAAAAAGTACTGAGTCACCCAAAACAAAATTAGAGGCTTGTGAGGATTCATTGTTTACATTTCTACCCAAATTAATAACATTTGTTCCGTGAACATATCTATTATTATCAATTATCCATTCAATATTATTTAGCTTTTTCTTAGCACGCTCAATTAATAATGTGTCTTTTGTTTCAGTTAATAGCTTTTGAAGAACATCTTGAGCAATAAATATATTACCATTAGAAATTGAAACATCTGTTAAGTTAAAGTATAGCTCAGGGAACTCTTCACTAATTTTTACTGAGTCGCCCTCTGTTATTACTTTTTGGTAGAAATACTCTGCCTTATCGTAATCCATTGCCATTCTGCAAGCCTCACCCATCTTAAAATATAAGCCAAGAGGAGTTTTAAAGAATTTTCTTGAGATTTGATAATGATTTAAGGCTTGTTCGTATTCCCCATTTTTCATTGCCTCATCTCCCTCTTTCTCATAAGCAATCATATACTTTTCTTGTGAGAAAACAGAGGTAAGAGAAGCTAATGACAAGCCCAAAACTAATATAAACTTTAGAATGCTGGACATGGTATTGTTGTTCTTGAACGTTTCTGACCATAAGGACTAAATGAATACAATAACCACACCTCTACTCCTCCATAGGTTTTTGAAGCTGGTGTTAGACGAGAAAGGTTAATGTCGTAAGATAATCCACAGCTAAAATTGTTTTGTTTATATTTTGCCATAATAATCATTGCATCCACTGCCCTATAATAAGTCCCAAGGGATATGATTTGTTGACTTATTGACGTTTCTGAAATATTTATATTATAGTCCATACCTAATACTAACTCCATAAACTTGCTTTGATTTTGAAAGAATATGGTTGGACTAATTGAATGGTCGAAATTTATTTCAATAAGATCAGAAACATAAGCATTAAACCTTATTGGAAGAACAATATCTGCATTCTCGTAGTAGGATAAGCTTGGTTGGTTAATATGAAGTAGAGAAGTCCCTGCTTGAATACTATGAGTTTCATTTGCTTTTATTTGCCAATGAGCCCCAAGTCCAAAATCGAAGGTTCTTATTTGGTTTAGAAGAATGCCCTCATTGTCCTCTGGCTCCCTTCCAAAAATTGAATTAGCTTGGTTATAACCCCACGAAGAAGTGTTACCAATAATTCCAAATGAAATATAATGTTCTTTGTTTTGGTCAATTGACTTAAAGTAGGAGAGAGAAAGTCCGAGCGATTGCTGACCATAGCTTAGAGAGCCTGCAACATCGGACATAAAGTTAATCCCTATTCCAATGCCATCACGCCTGACCCTATTCTTATAGGCTAAAGCTTCAAAAGTAAATAAATAGGAATTATAACCTTTAGAAAGAGTTTCCCATTGGTTCCTATACATTGTCCCTACCCTAAACATACTGCCACCAAAAGCAGTGTTTGCAGGGTTAAGAACCATTGGATTAGCATTAAAACTTGAAAAGTGGACATCTTGTCCGAAAGAAATAATCGGATAAAAAGTTAGGACAAGAACGATAAAAAACAATTTAAGTTTTCCCACAAATCATATAATAATTCAATTGTTAGCTTCAAAGCTTATTATGTTTAGCTAAATTAGTTAAATCTTCTTTCTGCAATCTAAAAACAGTCCAATCACTTAGAGGAAAAGCCTTAAGCGATTTATAAAACTCTATTGAAGGCGTGTTCCAATCTAAAACAATCCATTCAAAACGTGAACAATCTTCTTTAATAGCAATATCTCCAAGGTAAGCAAGTAGCTTTTTTCCATATCCCTTACCTCTATACTCTTCCAAAACAAACAAGTCCTCTAAGTATAAACCCTTCTTACCAGTAAATGTTGAAAAATTATAGAAATAAAGTGCTAAACCAACCTCTTTTCCATCCTCAAGAATAAAGACAACCTTAGCATTTTTCTCAACAAACAAAGACTTATGAAGAATTTCAACCGTAGCACTAACTTCATGAGGAAGTTTTTCATAAACAGATAATTGCTTAATAAAACTAAGTATTAGAGGAGTGTCGTTTTCGTTTGCATTGCGAATAATAACGTCTTTCATAGCCTTATCTTAAGTTAGGAATTTAAAAATAATCTTAGCGTAGTTTCGCATTAATAACAGCAAAGTCCTTTTGAATTAACTCCTTCACCTTAATAAGTCCATCTTCCAAAGCCTCTTGAGCTGCTTTTCTTTGAAACTCGTAATAGCCATAGTAAGCAGCCATATAAGTTTTTGCAGTGCCACGCTCAGTATATCTTGCAACTAAGTTATTTCTTAGGTCGTAAATCTCAACAATAACCTCAAGTTCTGTCTTGTTAGAAGTCATAGGCATGCCGAAAGCATTTAAAACCCCCACCGTGAAACCAGAAAGCCAGCTCCACTTATAGTTATTCTTATTATATGCTTTACCAATCCTAAGAACAATATTGCCATTTCTCTTTCCAGAAGGATCCATAATATTATTATTCATATCATTCACCCAAAGATTAGAAGCATCTTGTATTCTTTTTTCTGCGGTATAGATTTTTGTCTTAGCATCCACCTCAAAAACACCCTTACCATAAGGAGATTCAGGAGCGGTTGAGCCATCTTCCGAATAGGAATTAGCACCATAAGCATTTTCAAACGAAGGCACGTCAAACCAAATAGAAAGACGAGGCAATAGGTTTGCATTTTGATAATCAGGTTGAAAATCAACAGGCTTAATCGTTTTACAGCCAGTGAAGGCAAAAGCAATAATAATTACTAAAAATGATAATCTTCTCATAAAAACAAATTTATTCAAGCCACAAATATACAAAAACTAATTTGATTTCCATGCATAGAACACATATTATATAGGCTAATTCATTATTTTTAAATAGTAAATTATTGAAATCTTTATTTAGGGAAATATTCGCTCCATTAAAAGCTTAGAACTTCCGTCTAGTATTTCGTTTACTTTTAGATTTATATTTCTCTAATTTACTAAGAATTATTTATAGTGTTATTTCTACAATATAAACTAAAATCAGGCATTGAGGAAGCAAATGTAAATCCCATTTAGTCTTAACTTGAATTTTGTAAATCTTTATTAGGACAAACTATATCTGCATTATAATTATTTATATCTTTGTATCCATAATGCTCCCTTGCCAAGAGAGGGGTCTTCCCTTGCCAACAGAGGATTACTCCCTTGGCAAGGGAGAGGCTCTCTGTTGGCAAGGGAGAAGCATGGAATGTTTATTATGACCCGTCCTGAATAAAGTTGACAGATTTGTAATTAAGACTAAATGCAGTTTGCATTTGTTTTCTATCGTCCTGATTTTAGTTTACACTTGATAAAAA
>JBAYYI010000069.1:0-9950 GCA_041673165.1 Bacteroidales bacterium | reverse complement strand
AGAGGTTTTCTTTAAATAGTTTTTTTTATCTTTTTGTTTCTTTAAATTCATTACTTTTGCAAATATATTACTTTATTTGCATTATAATGATACACACGCGCTATATTTGTAATTTATTTTTTGACCTAATTGAAAGAAACAACATAATCTTATGGCATATATATTAGCAATCGAATCTTCTTGTGATGACACATCTGCTGCAGTAATTAATGATTTTAAGATATATTCAAACATTATAGCCTCTCAAGAAGTACATCAAAAGTTTGGAGGAGTTGTTCCTGAATGGGCATCAAGAGCTCATCAAAAAAACATTATTCCTGTTGTTGACACTGCCATTAAAGAAGCTAAAATAGACAAAAAAGACCTTTCAGCCATAGCTTTTACTCGCGGCCCAGGGCTTCTTGGTTCTCTATTAGTTGGAGTTAGTTTTGCTAAGAGCTTTGCAACAGCACTTAATATTCCTCTTATTGACGTAAATCACTTAGAGGCTCACGTTTTAGCACATTTTATTAAAGACACATCAGAAACAAAAACTCCTACTTTCCCTTTCCTTTGCCTATTAGTAAGTGGTGGAAATACTCAAATAATTTATGTTAAGTCGCCATCCGATATGGAGATTATAGGTAAAACAATTGATGATGCAGCCGGAGAAACCTTCGATAAAGTAGCTAAAATACTTTCCTTGCCTTATCCAGGTGGACCACATATTGACAGACTTGCAAAAAAAGGAGATATAAACGCCCTTAAATTTGCAGAATCGAATATGCCTAACTACGATTATAGTTTTTCTGGAGTTAAAACAAGCATATTATATACCCTTAGAGATAAACTAAAAGAAAATCCTGCATTTTTGAAAGAAAACCTAAGCGATATTTGTGCCTCTGCCGAACACCGTGTTGTAACAATGCTACTAAAGAAATTGGAGAAAGCTGGAAAAGACTTAAACATTAAGGATATCGCAATAGCAGGTGGAGTTTCGGCAAATTCATATCTTAGAGCTAAGTTAATCGAATTAGGCGAGAAAAACAAGTGGAATGTCTTTATACCTCCCTTCCAATACACCACAGACAATGCAGCAATGGTTGCAGTTGCAGGATATTTCAAATTCTTAAATAAAGACTTTGCAAGCTTAGACCAAACAGCATACACACGTTAAATCTAATCTCAAAAGAAAAAACAATGAGGATATTTATAATAGGTTTTATGTATTCTGGCAAAAGCACTGTTGGAAAAAAACTTGCCAATAGTATGAACCTAAACCATATCGACACAGATAAGGTTTTTGAAAGCAAGTATAATATTACAATATCTAGCTTTTTTGAGAAATATGGTGAGGATTTGTTTCGTGAACTTGAACATAAAATTCTATTAGAAACAATAGAAGAAGATAATATTATTGTTTCAACAGGTGGAGGCTTACCTTGTTTCCATAATAACATAGAAATAATAAAAGAAAATGGCATATCAATATACCTAAATATGTCTCCCATTTCAATAATTCATCGCATCAATAATTCCAAAAAGAAAAGACCACTTCTACAAAACAAATCCCCAGAAGAATTACAAGAATATATAGAAAACCTACTAAAAGAAAGAGAAGTTTTCTATAATCAAGCTAATTTAAAAATTAAAGGCGAAGACCCAAACATCAAGGGAATTGAATCAGAGCTTAGGTCTTATATCCACATAAATTAACAAGTAGTTTTATCTTCTTATTTCAAGAAAATGAATCAAAGAAAGAACTTTCTATATCTTCGTATTAAACTCCTGAAACTAAGATACAAAGAAATGAATCTTCATTTCAATCTCAGAATCATGGCATGATATAGATAGAATCATGGCATGATACTGAATGATTCATGGCATGAAATGGGGAATATCATGGCATGATTCTTATATTGAATCAAAGATTAAAATGTTTAATACTTAGTTTTACTTGTCAGAATCTTAGTTTAAGAAAATTATCATTATTAGATTTGCATATAATCATTGAAAAATAAAAGATCATTGCATATTCATATATCTTAAAATGTCACCTATTTTCATTATTCACCATATAAGTAATTCCAAAAAGAAACCTCCCCTACTCCAAAATAAATCCCCAAAAGAATTACAAGAATACATATAAAATCTACTAAAAGAGAGAAAAATATATTATTATCAAGCTAATTTGAAAATTAAAATCGAAGACCCAAACATCAAGGAAATTAAGGCAGGGCTTAGGTCTTATAATCAAGCTAATACAATCTATTATAATTAATTTTATTTTATTTACCATAAAATTAGGTTGTAAAAATATTTTCTTTATCTTTGCTGTGTAAATCTTAAAATCAAGTTATTATGAAAAAGAACTTTTTATTAATTTTCATTGCAATCATTTCTTTAAATATTGCTAATGCACAGACAATTTATTCTTCAGATTTTGAAGTATGGCAAAACAATCATCCTCAAGGGTGGAACGGCATAAATACAACAATTGATGAATTGAGTATCGGACAATCAACAGATGCTTATTCGGGCACCTATTCTCTAAAAATCACCAAACAATACCAATCCAATGCAAATTACATATCCTCTTCTTGCTTTAATATAGAGAAGAATAAAATTTACGAACTTAGTCTATGGACAAAAGGAAAGGGAGGAATGTCCGTTAATATTTATTTTGATCAAACAAAATCTATGAATATCTTCCCTATAAAATCAATAGACAATAGTGATTGGACGGAACATAAAATAGGATTCTCCACCTTTATTCTTAATGATAGTGCTTGCGTAGAATTAAGTTTAGGCTTTTCAAACGTATTATCAACAAATGGAATCTCAGTTGACAAAATAACTATCTCAGAAGTTAAAACATTCGAAACCTTAGATATTAATAATATTGCAGCAACCATATTTTCAAATGGTACACTTTTCAACACACCAGAAAACTACAAATCTATGTTTTCAAGCATAGAAGGTTCTGCTTCTCTATTTCAAGTTCCAAATCAAGAATCCTCAAATAGTTCTTCTATATTCCAAGGCAGTATATGGTTAGCAGGGAAAGACCAGTCAAACAATCTTCATATATCAGCAGAGACATATAGTGAAGAAAAATTCTTTTGGGGACCAGTAGCAAATGATTATGAAAATGAATCCTATAATGAAAAATATAATAGGGTTTGGAAGATAAGAAAGTCAGAAATTCAAAACCATATCAATAATTACAATAACTCAGGATACGTAATCCCTCAAAACGTATTAGATTGGCCAGCAGAAGGAAATATGACAAATGGAGAGTCTCAAAAAATTGCACCATATTGTGATGTTAATGGAAATGGAATATACGATCCTCAAAATGGAGATTATCCAGCAATTAGAGGGGATGAAGCTCTATTCTTTGTTTTCAATGATGATAGAGGTAGTGATTTGACAAACGTTGAAGATAAATTAAAAGTGGAAGTAAGAGCAATGGCATATTCTTATCAAGACCCTCTAAATGAATCATTATACAATAATATATTTATAAGCTATGAAATAGTTAATAAATCGCAAAACACATATACTAATGCATATTTTGGAAACTTTACAGATATAGACTTAGGATATGGAATGGATGATTATATTGGATATGACACCACACTAAACCTAATATATGGATATAATGGGATGCCAACAGATGGGCCAGGCTTTTCTGCATTTAGTGGAGTTCCACCAGTTCAAGGAATTATGCTATTAAGTCATACAGCTTCAAAGTCCTTATTCTTTGAAAACTCTTCAAACCCAACAATAGGTGAACCAACCACTCCAAGTGATTACTATAACTACCTACAAGGAAAAACAAAAACAGGGAATCCAATAACTTATGGAGAGAATGGAATAAACCAATCAAATCCAGTAACAAACCACATGTTCACTGGCTACCCAGAAACAGGAATAGGTTGGAATGAAAAAACACTTAATAATTTACCAGGAGACCGAAAAGGTGTGATTTCTTATGGACCATTTACACTAATACCTAATGAAAAGATCTGTTTTGATATTGCATATCCGTTTGCAAAAGACAATAGTGCAACAACCCCTGAAGGATCCCTAACATTACTTCGCCAAAGAGCTGAATCAATACAAGCATTCTACGATACACAAAACATAGAATGTGGATTCAATGATGTTTCAATAAAAGATATCATTTCAGATAATAATTTCAAGATAAGCCTATACCCAAATCCAAATACAGGAACATTCTCACTACAAAGCACAGAGTTCATCCCTAAATCAAAAATAGAGATATATTCAATACTTGGTAAAAAGCTATATGAAAAAGAAATAACAACAAAGAATCAAACCTTCAATCTCAACCTTAACTCAGGAATATATCTATACACAATCAAAACCAATAACCAAATAATAAAGAACGATAAAATCATTATCAATAAGTAAGGAAACCTAAAAATTAAATCCTTGTTTCAGTTTATTGAAACGCTGTATTAATTTTCTAACTCTGCGTATTAATTATTTATTACGGCGTTTCAGAAAATTAATACAGCGTTTCATTTTATAGATACACCACAAAAACGCACTGTCATAGTGCATTATTTTTGCAAAATCGCACTGTGATAGTGCATAATTGATTATCTTTGCAGAAAATACTTGGTTATGGATAAGTTATATGAGCAATTTCAGAAATTATTAAGAGAAACAGATACTAGTTTCTTTAGATATATTTATTTTGATATTAATTGGAAAAATAGGATGATTGGACTTATTGGCCCCAGAGGTGTTGGTAAAACTACTTTGGTCTTGCAGTATATCAAAGAAAACCTAAACCCAAATGAAACTTTATATGTTACGGCTGAGGACTTTTACTTTGCTGATAATAAATTAATTGATTTGGCTAGTGAATTTGTTAAGCTGGGAGGAAAGTATTTAATTATTGATGAGATACATAAATATAAAGACTGGGCTAAGGAATTAAAGCTAATTTATGATTACCATTCAGAACTTAATGTTGTATTTACTGGTTCTTCAATCTTAGATATAAAGAAAGGAGCTTCTGATTTAAGCAGAAGAGCTGTTATTTATAATATGCAGGGCTTATCATTTAGAGAGTATCTTAAACTTTTCCATAATATAACTATTAATACCTATTCATTAGAGGATATACTTAATCATAAGGTTGATTCTAAAAACATAGAACTTCCTCTACCACTCTTTAATGATTATTTGAAACAAGGCTATTATCCATTTGCAATAGATGAAGACTTTGATTTGAAATTACAGCAAATAATTAACCAAACCTTAGAAATAGATATTCCATTTTTTGCAGGAATGAATGTTTCAACAGGAAGGAAACTAAAACAATTGCTTGCTATTATATCTAAAAGTGTACCCTTTAAACCAAATATGACCAGCATAGCAACAATGGTTGGAGCTAGTAGGAATAATATTGAAGATTATTGCATGTATATTGAAGAGGCTGGAATGATTTCTCAATTAAGAGATACGACTGACGGCATTCGCGGATTAGGGAAGGTTGAAAAGATATATTTAGATAATACTAATTTAATTTATTCTTTAGCTCAAGAGACGTCTAATATTGGTAATATAAGAGAAACGTTTTTCTTTAATCAATTAAGGGTTAAATATAATATATTCTCTTCTAAGGTTGCAGATTTTACAATAGATGATATTACCTTTGAGGTTGGCGGAAAGAATAAGGGACAGAGACAAATTCAAGGAGTTGAGAAAGGATATATTGTTAAAGATAATATTGAATTAGGTTATCTAAACACAATACCTCTTTGGCATTTTGGATTAACCTACTAAACTTATTTCAATTCTTACTCATACCTTATCGCTTCTATTGGGTCGAGGTTGGCGGCTTTCTTTGCTGGATACCAACCGAAGAAAACGCCGGTGAAGGTGCAGAATAAAAACGAAAGGATAACTGAAAAAGGTGAAACGGTTACTGCCCAGCCAGAGGCTAATCTTATGATAAGGGAAACTCCTGAACCAAATAGAACTCCTATTAATCCTCCTGTTATGCTTATGATGATTGCTTCAACTAAGAATTGAGCCATTATATCTCTTGATCTTGCCCCTACTGACATTCTAAGACCTATTTCTTTTGTCCGTTCTGTGACTGAAACATACATTATATTCATAATTCCAATCCCTCCAACAAGTAATGATATGCCAGCAATTGAACCAAGAAGTGTTGTAATAAGATTGATTACAGTATTGATTTGTTCAAGTATTTGTTTTTGTGATTCAACCATAAAGTCAGCTTCTTTTCCTTCTGGTATATTATGGTTTAAGGTCATTATCTCAGTAATCTCAGCAATGGCTTTTTCGGAATATTCTTCACTGATTGATGAAGCAAAGATTGCATGTAAGTAATTAATTGCTGCTATACGCTTTTGCACTGTTGTGTATGGTGCAATCATAACATCGTCAAAGTCTTGTCCGAAAGTGCTTGACCCTTTTGATTTCAAAACCCCAATAACTTGGAATGGTATATTGTTATATCTAATAATCTTTCCTATTGGATCCTCATCGTTTTTAAAGAGCTTTTCTACTACTGTTTTGCCTATAATGCATACTTTCGCAGAGTTTTTTATATCCCCTTCTCTAAAATTGCTTCCATCTTGGATTTCATGTTTTCTTATTTCTAAATAATCTTCATTTACTCCTTCAACCCTTATTGGGTGGTTGTTTGAGCCAAAAATAAGTTGACCACTTGCAGTAACATAAGGTGATGCTCCACTAATATATTTAGAATCTCTTGCTATATCCTCATAATCCTTAATCTTCATGCTTTCCATTGAGGTTGCTCCCTTAGAAACCCCTTCTCTATTATAGTTTCTTTGAACCATAATCATATTGGAACCCATATTGGATATTTCATTTGCGATAGTGTTTTTAGAACCTTCGCCTATTGCAAGCATAATAATAACAGAAGATACTCCAATGATTATTCCAAGCATAGTAAGGAACCCTCGCATCTTATTATTAACTAAGGCTCTTAAAGCAATTGATATTAAATTATTAAGGTTCATTTTAATCGTTTTCTTTAGGTAGAGATTCTAAAACTTTTCTTGCATCTTTTACATTAGGATTTACTTTGTCTTCAACAATTCTTCCATCTTTCAAAACAATTGTCCGACTGCTAAAATCTGCTATCTCAGGATTATGTGTTACAAATATAATTGTCCTACCTTCCTTATGTAGTTCTTGAAATAGGGTTAGGATTTCGTAGGATGTTCTTGAATCTAAATTACCTGTTGCCTCGTCAGCCAAAATCATTACAGGGTCATTAACCAAAGCTCTTGCAATTGCTACTCTTTGTTGTTGTCCTCCTGACATTTGTTGCGACTTATGCATCATCCTATCTTCAAGACCAACAGATATCAAAGCTTGTTTTGACTTTTCCTTTCTTTGAAAAGCCGAATAGTTATGATTATACATTAGAGGAAGTTCTACATTTTGAATTGCAGTTGTTTTTGGTAAGAGATTATATGATTGGAAGACAAAACCTATCTTTCTATTCCTATAAATAGCCCTTTCGTTCTTGGTCATCTTTGCAACTGGTTTTCCATCAAGGTAGTATTCACCTTCGGTTGGAGTGTCTAAGCAGCCAAGCAAGTTAAGTAGGGTTGACTTTCCACTTCCAGACATACCCATAATTGAAAGAAACTCTCCTTCCTCTACCGAAAAACTAACTCCTCTTAGAGCTTGGACTAATTCCTCTCCTACTTGAAAGTGTCTTTTTATATCTCTTATATCAATAATCTTCTCTTTCATAATACTAATTTCCACGAGAGAACATACCGCCTTTTTTCTTAATTATTGTATTATCCTCAATACCAATAATAATTTCTTCACCCTTTTTCAGTCCTCCAATAACTTCAGCTCTTGAACCATTATTAATTCCTATAGTAATTTGCTTTGTTATTAATGTATCTCCTTTTGTTATCCAAACATATTTTGTTTTCTTATCCTTAGGCTCAATAATTGTCCATTTCTTTCCTAATTCTTCTTTGCCTGGTTTGAAACTTAGAGCTTTATATGGAATACCTAAAACGTCTTTCTTCTCATTCGTATAGATATTTACACTTGCAGTTAAGCCTGGTTTAAGTTTAAGATTTTCATTAGGAGCATCAATAATCACTTCATAGGTTACAACATTAGTAGTTGTTGTTGCATTAAGTCTAACTTGCTGAACACTGCCCACAAATACTTCATCAGGATAAGCATCAACCGAAAAATCAACTTTCTGCCCCTCTTTTATCTCACCAATATCAGCTTCATCAACACTTGCAACAATCTGCATCTTCGACAAATCTTGAGCTATGGTAAATAATGTTGGAGTATTGAAACTTGCAGCAACAGTTTGCCCTTCCTCAACAGCACGTTTAAGAACCACACCGTCAATTGGAGAATAAATTGTTGCATAAGCTAAGTTTGTTTTTATCTTAGTGAAGTTTGATTGAGACATTTCGTAGTTTGTCTTTGACTTATCGTAGGTGTATTTTGCTTGTTCAAATTCCGAATCACTGATTAATTGCTTAGTATGCAGTTCTTTTTGTCTATTATAGTTGAGCTTTTGATAATCAAACTCTATTTTTGCAGCATCAAGATTTGATTGCATAGCTTTAAGTTCATTATCTAACATCTCCTTATCTATCTCTGCTAAGAGCTGTCCTTTCTTTACAATAGAATTAAAATCAACATATAATTTCTTAATAATACCTGAAACCTGCGTTCCTACCTCTACCTGATTAATAGGCTTAACCGTACCTGTTGCAGTAATAAGAGTAGATATACTTTCCTTATCTACCTTCGTTTTCTCCAAAGTTATAAGATTGTCTTTCTTGGGAGAAAAAATCACAGCTAAGGCTATAATTATAGTAATAATACTTAGTGAAACGACTATTCTTTTCTTTTTCTTTGTCATAAGAATTTATATATAAAGATTTTAATATTTAAGGTCTAATGGTTGGTATTGGTAGAATAGCATTAACTCTTTACTCATTATAGCTTGGTATTTTGATTGTAGCATTTGTTGTTTAGCTGTTAAAAGGTTATTCCCTTCTGTCATTAACTCAATAGTATTCTTCATTCCAAGGTTAAACTTTTCCTCAACAAGCTGATAAGATGTTTCTTGAGCCTTAACCTTAGCCTTAGCTGCCACAAAAGAGTTTTGATTATTTATTGCATCAAGATAAAGTGTTTCAATTATCTTCCAAGCATTCTTTTCAGCAAGAGCAAGCTCAAGTTCTGATTCTTGAATAGAAATATCTGCTCTTTTAACATTCGATTTGTTTTGTCCTCTCGAGAAAATGGGAACAGAGATATTTAAACCAACAGATTCAAACAAACTACTCTTTAACTGATTTGTAAGATTTAGAGTACTTTGTGTATTATGTCCTGTATTAATTCCTGCACTTAAGCTTATCATTGGATAATAGCCAGCCTTAGCAATTGTTCTTCTTAGTTTGGAAAGCTCAATATTATTCTTGGAATTAGCAATTTGAATAAAGCCATCATAACTATTCTTATATATATCATTTAATGACAGAAGCGGATCTGTTACATCACTATCCTCAACTATTGGTAGGACAATTTCAATTTCTTCTTGGAGTTCCAATAATTGCTTTAGATCAAGTTTTGTTTTTTGTAATGAGTTCTTTGCTTGAATTAACTGATATTGATAAGAGATATTTTGACTTTCAAGCTGTGCATAGTCTGCCTTTGAAATGCTTCCTGCTCTAAATAATGCCTCAGAACGGTTCAATTGTTCTTGAGAAAGCTTCTGCATTGCCTCTTGTATTTTTACTGTTTCATTAGCATAGAGTATTTCTATATAATATTGAATTATAGATACAGTAATTTGATTTTCCACATCTTTTATATTCAATTTGCTTATCTCTTCTTGCTTTTGGTTTTGCGTTATTGTCTTTCTTAACCTC
>JBAYYI010000068.1:0-10243 GCA_041673165.1 Bacteroidales bacterium | reverse complement strand
CACAGAACAATAATACTCGTAAATCTATTCATCTTGATAAGGCTGTTCAGTCTTCTGTGAGGATTGGCTCAACTACTATTTCTGCTAATCACAAGGATTATTTGGGCTTTAATGTCTTAAATACTTTGCTTGGTGGTTATTTTGGTTCAAGGCTTATGTCAAATATTCGTGAGGATAAAGGTTACACTTATGGCATTGGTTCTGTTCTATATTCATATAAGGATATTGGACTTTTTTATATCTCGGCTGAAATTAAGCAAGAGAACTGCCAAGATGCAATTAATGAGATTTACTCTGAGATTGAGATTTTGAAAACAAAGAAGGTGTCAGAGGAAGAACTGCATAAGGTTAAGAACTTTATGAAAGGTAGTATGCTAAGGAGTTTGGATGGTAGTTTGGAATTGTCGGAGAATTTCCGTGCTATTCTTAAATATGGTTTAGACTATGATTATTTCCATAAATACCTAAAGGTTGTGTCTGAAATTGATAGTGATGAAATTCTAAGATTAGCTCAAACTTATTTTAATGTAAATCAAATGGTAGAGATAAGGGCTGGAGATACAACAATAATAAAATAGATACGTTTTAAGAATGTATTATGCGAAAAATCTTATTGATAATAGTTTTCTTGTTTTGTAGTAATATATCTATTGGGCAAAAACCAAATATATTATGTACTCAAGTTAATGAAGATGGTTCAACAACTATCCTCTATCAGACTGTTTCAAGTGGTTTTCTCCAATATACTGTCTCTGCTTTTAACAATACGACCAGCGATTACGAAATGGTGGGTAGCGAGTCTAATATTAATGTTTCCTCCTTTACAGACAATTCTCGCAATGCAAATAATGGTCAGATAAGATATAGCGTTAGTTCCAATCCTTCTAATATATCCTATGGCAATACCCTATTTTTAAGTCTATATAAAATTAGTGAGTCTTCGTTTAGGCTTGATTGGACTTCACCTCATTTATCACCCACAGAAACACTTCTTGGAACAGAAAACCAAAAATATATTATCTCTCGCCGTTTTGCAAACCAGTCAAACACTTGGAAAATAATAGATTCAACAACCTCACTAACCTATACCGACAACTTCCCTCCACCCTGCTCAGATACGGTTTACTATAGGATAGAACTACCAAACACATTCGGATGTTCCTCTATTTCAAACCAAAGAAGTCATTTTGTTAAGGATACTGAAAGTCCTATTGAGCCAATAGTTCTCTCTACTTCGGTTAATTTAGAAACCCAAAAACTAATTTTCTCATGGATTCCCTCACCCTCTGTTGACACATGGGCATATGTTATTTGTGAGGGTTCTCCTTGCATTGAAATGGACACAATTTGGGGTAAAGACCAAAGTAGTTTTACTTGCGATACCTGCAATGTTGAAAATGTTTATAGTCTCGTTGTAATGGCTATTGATTCTTGCTATAACACATCCACTAAGCCAAATAGCCATAAAAACATTGCACTTTCCTATAATAGACAAGCTTGTAGCAGTAGGATTGATTTATCATGGACATCATATAGAGGCGACCCCCTAAGTGTTACGGTTTATAATTTATATATGAGCCAAAACGATGGTAATTTTATTCTTTTTCAGACCTTTCTACCATCTGAAAACAGTTTAGTCTTTAATGCAAACCCAACGGTTGAAAAATACACTTTCTATATTGAAGCCCTACTTAGCAATACCAAAACCTCTCTTTCTAATAAGGTTGTCTCATCTCAAGGCATACCCAATAAGGTTGATTATGCATATATTAGGAAAGCCTCTATTAGTCCAGATAATAAATCAGTTGAATTAGATTTCTATGTTGATAATTCGCTTATTGTTAGGGGCTATGATTTGTATCGCTCAACTAATAATATAGATTACTCATTAGTTAATAAGATAAATTATAGCGGAAACTCTCATTTTAGTTTCACAGACAGTCCACCAAAAGAGGCACACAAACAAATCTACTACTATAAACTTATGGTGCCTGACGAGTGTGATTTACTATATTATAGTTCAAACATATTCTCCACAATGAAACTAATGGTTGATGTCTCAGACCCAGATAAGAATCTTTTGTCTTGGAATGATTTAATGGGGTGGCACTCAATTGAAAGCTATGATATATATAGGATTGATGGGATATCTCCTCTTGGTCTTCAGATTGGGAATGTCCTCTCTGCCGAACTTGGCTTTGAAGACAATACCTCCTCAATGGTTACTGCATCTGATAAGATAGAATACTATATTGTTGCAAATGAAGATGGAACTTATCCTGATGGCAAAAAAGCAGACTCACGCTCTTCAACAGCCTCAGTTACTAAAGAATCCATATTTTACATTCCAAATTCTTTTACTCCAACTGGCACTTCTAACAGCGAGTTTAAACCCTCCTGCTCTTTCATCAGGACTGGCACCTATGAATTTAGGGTTATTAGTCGCTGGGGAGAAGTTATGTTTGAAACAAATGACCTAAACCAAGGATGGGATGGATATTTTAAAGGTAAGATATGCAGTGCCCAATCCTATGTCTATGTTGTGGAATTTGTAAACTCAGAGGGTAAAAAAATAAAGAAATCTGGTCTTTTTAATCTAATAAACTAATAAACTATGACTTCCAAAACAGAAAAACACGTAGAAGTAATCTTTTCTCCTGCTCTTTTCGAGTATCGTCAAATTAAGGAAAACTATATAATTGTTATTGCCGATATACTAAGGGCAACAACTTCCATCTGCACAGCATTTGAGTGGGGAGTTAGGTCGATGATACCTGTCAGGACAATCAAAGAGGCAAGAGACTATAAGGATAAAGGATATATTGTTGCAGGCGAAAGAATAGAAGAGACCTTTGAATTTGCAGACTTTGGCAATGGAGCAACGGAATTTATGAACCAGAAGATTAGAGGCAAGGATATAGTTCATTCCACAACCAACGGCACAGTTGCAATAACTATGGCAAAAGAGGCCGAGCCTAATGAAATACTTATTGGAGCATTTTCTAATATCTCATCACTTGCAGACTACCTAATAAGAAAGAAAGAGAACGTTTTAATCTTTTGTTCAGGTTGGAAAAACTCCTTTTGTATTGAAGATACGGTCTTTGCAGGAGCCTTACTTGAAAGAATAATTGAAAAGGGTGACTATATAAATCATAACGATTCAGCATACACTGCCATAGATCTTTGGAGAGTTTCTAAGGATAACCTAATGGAAGAAATGCAAACAAAAGCCTCCCACATGAATAGGCTAAGAAAATACAAGATGGATGATGTTTTTCCCTATACCTACACATTTGACACCTGCAATGTTGTTCCAAAACTATACGATGACAGACTTAAGGACGCTTTGAAAGAAGGATAATAAAACAAACCAAAAACCCATTAATGATGAAAGAGATTATTGAGAAACTAAACCTTGAACAAGACCTATACTTACTATCAGGCAAAGAAGACAAAGAGCTTAGAATTACTTTTATCAAACATAGTAGCCTAATATTTGAGTATAAAGGCTTGGTTATCTATAATGACCCTGTTATGGATTATTTGGACTATAACCTAATGCCTAAGGCTGATATTATACTAATCTCTCACGAGCACTTCGACCATTTCGACCCTAAAGCAATTGAAGTAGTAAAGAAAAAGCATACAATAATCGTTTCAAATCCTGTTGTTTATGAGACTTTGAAAGAAGGGATTTGTTTAAGAAATGGGGAAACGGCAGACCTAATTGGGGAAATTAAGATTAAGGCCCTACCAGCATATAATACAACAGAAGGGCGTGATAAGTTCCATCCTCAACATAGGGATAATGGTTATGTTTTAGACCTTGAGGGTTCAAAGATTTATATTGCAGGAGACACTGAGCTTATCCCAGAGATGAAAGAGCTAAAAGACCAAATAGAGATAGCATTTCTCCCAGTTAATCAACCCTATACCATGACAATTGAACAAACAACAGAGGCTGCACTAATAATTAACCCTAACATTCTTTATCCTTATCATTATGGAGAAACTCAAATAATAACTCCAATAAATGACCTAAAAACTAACCTAAAACAGACCAAAATAGAGGTTAGGATTAGAAAAATGGAATAATTAAATATTTTTATTCATCTTTTATCAATTTTTTATGTCAAGCTAATAGCCTGATATATACATCCTAATAAAAATACTTTCAATTAAATTAATTCTTTGTTCGTTTTTTGAGGAAATAAATTTGTTCCAGTGGAAAATATAATGTAGTTTTGCATCGTTATTAAGACGAAAACAATTTCTCAAAGAAACAACATATATAACCATATGAAATATTTAATAGTAGGTGGAGTAGCAGGAGGTGCAACAGCAGCAGCTCGTTTAAGAAGAATTGACGAAGAAAGCGAAATTCTTTTAATGGAAAAAGGTAAGTATATATCTTACGCTAATTGTGGTTTACCATATTATATAGGCGGAACAATTACGGATAGAGATATGCTATTTGTACAGACCCCAGCTTCATTTGGTGAAAGGTTTAATGTTGATGTTAGAGTTGAGAGCGAAGTAATGTCGATTAACAAAGACAAAAAAGAAGTAAGCATAAAAAGAAATGATGGAAGTACTTATGTCGAGTCCTATGATAAGCTACTACTTTCACCAGGAGCCTACCCTGTTCGTCCACCACTAAAAGGAATTGATTCAGAGGGTATCTTCACCCTAAGAAATGTAACCGACACCGATAGAATTAAGAACTATATGATAACTAAGCCAATCAAAAAGGCAGTTGTTGTTGGAGCTGGATTCATTGGTTTGGAGATGGCAGAAAACCTTCACGACACTGGAGCAGAGGTCACAATTGTTGAAATGGGTAACCAAGTTATGGCACCTATCGACTTTTCAATGGCTTCTCACGTCCACCAACACCTACTTCAAAAAGGAGTAACCCTTGAACTACAACAATCGGTTGAGAAATTTGAAAAAAGAGGAAACCAAGTAAATGTTTTTCTAAATAATGGCAAAGTAATTGAAGCCGACATCGTTATCCTATCCATTGGAGTTCGTCCAGAGACAGCCCTTGCACAATCAGCAGGAGTTAAGATTGGAGAAGCTGGTGGAATTTGGGTTGATGAGTTCTTGGAAACCTCAGTAAAAGATATTTATGCAGTTGGAGATGCAATTGAATTTCCACATCCCCTAACAGGCAAACCATGGTTAAACTACCTTGCTAACCCTGCAAACCGTCAAGGAAGAATAGTAGCTGACAATATAGTATTTGGCAATAAAGTTAAATACGAAGGAGCAATTGGCACCTCAATAGCAAAGGTTTTCGACATGACAGTTGGTTCAACAGGACTATCTGCAAAGAAACTAAAGCAATTAGGTATAGATTATAGAGCCTCAACAACTCACTCCAATTCTCACGCTGGCTACTATCCAGATGCACTACCTCTAACAATAAAACTTATATTTGAGCCAAAAGAAGGAAAGATTCTTGGAGCACAGGTAGTTGGTTATGATGGAGTGGATAAGAGAATTGACCAAATTGCATTAATAATAAAGCACAACGGGACAATATATGACCTAATCACACTTGAACACGCCTATGCACCACCCTACTCATCTGCTAAAGACCCGATAGCAATTGCAGGATATGTTGCAAGTAATATCATAAATGGAGCTATGAAAATTGCCACTTGGAGAGAACTAAGAGATGTAAACAGAGAGGATTCAATAATTCTTGATGTTAGAACAGCAGAAGAATGTGAAATGGGAATGGTTCATGGAGCAATAAATATTTCTGTTGACGAGCTAAGACAAAGAACAGCAGAACTGCCTAAGGACAAGACAATATACGTTTACTGTGCAGTTGGTCTAAGAGGATACTTAGCCTATAAAATACTAACCCTAAATGGATTTAAAGATGTTAGAAACGTTTCAGGAGGTTATAAGACCTATGAAATTGCAATGGCACCTGTTAATGAAGTAAACAAACAAATAATCGAACCACAGTACCACGATATTGAACAAACAAGAACTAAGGAAACCCTAAAACCTGTCCTAATCAACGCTTGCGGACTACAGTGTCCTGGTCCAATCATCAAGCTTAAAACAGCAATGGACGAGGTTAAAGACGGACAAAGAGTTGAAATACACTCAACCGATGGAGGATTTGCAAGAGATGCACAGGCATGGTGTGACAATACAGGCAACCTACTAATCTCTTCAGTTGCAGAAAAAGGAATTTATCAAATAGTGGTTGAAAAGAACCCAAAGACATGCGAAGTAGTAAACACATGCAATAATAAGGGTAAGACTTTCGTAGTATTTAGTGATGATTTAGACAAAGCCCTTGCTTCAATGGTATTGGCAACAGGAGCAGCAGCAACAGGCGAACCAGTAACGATGTTTTTCACCTTCTGGGGACTAAATATTATTAAGAAAATTGAGAAACCTAAGGTTAAAAAAGATATATTTGGCAAGATGTTCTCGATGATGCTACCTTCAAGCTCACTCAAACTACACCTCTCTAAGATGAGTATGTTTGGAATGGGAGACAAGATGATGAGGCATATAATGAAGAAAAACAATATTCAATCACTTGAATCACTTCGAGATGATGCCCTTAAGATGGGAGTTGAATTTATTGCTTGTCAGATGTCAATGGACGTTATGGGAGTTAAGAGAGAAGAACTATTAGACCAGATAACAATTGGTGGAGTTGCAACCTATATGGAAAGAGCAACAAAGGCAGATGTAAACCTATTTATTTAATAAAAAACAATGATAGATAACTTTAAAGATAAGGCAGAGGCTTGGGATAACCCTGATAAGGTTGAGATGACCTCAAAGTTTGCAAGACGAGTATCAAATTGCATATTCTTATATAAGAAAGACCGCCTTGCAGATGTTGGAGCAGGAACAGGGCTTGTTGGACTAAGCTTAGTGGATAAGGTTAAAAAAGTCTATATGATTGACAACTCACCCTCGATGCTTAATGTTTTACGCCAAAAGATAGACTCAACCAACAAAGACAAAGTTGAGATATTTGAAGGAGAATTTAAAGACTCAGAACTAAAAGACCTTGATGGAGTAATTTGCTTTATGTCACTACACCACATTGAGGACACAAGAGAGTTTATAAGGGAAGTAAAACTAAAGACAAAGAAGGACGGATTCATTGCAATAGGCGACTTGGTGGAAGAAGATGGAAGCTTTCACTCAGGGAAAAAAGTCCCACATAATGGCTTTAATCTTGAAAAACTATCAGACCTTTTAAAGGAAGAAGGATTTATAATTCTTAACGAAAAAGTATATGATAATAAATATAAAAATGAAAAAAATTATCCAATATTCATAATAATTGCTCAAAGATGAAAAAATTAATTATATTTGCACTTGTATTTGGAGTATCATCTCTATTTGCATCGTGCGATTCAAAGACAAAAACAGACAACAGTAATTTAATAACAAATAAAACAGAAAAGAAGATGAACGCGATACATTTAACAAAAGCAGAATTCCTACAAAAAGTAGCGAACTACGAACAAAACCCAACAGAGTGGAAATACTTAGGTGACAAACCATGTATAATTGATTTTTATGCAGACTGGTGTGGACCATGTAAGATGATAGCACCAATCCTTGAAGAATTAGCAGAGGAATACAAAGGAGAGATCTATGTTTACAAAATAAATACAGAAGAACAACAAGAACTGGCACAGGCATTTGCAATCAAGTCAATCCCTACCCTACTTTTTGTTCCAATGAATGAAGCACCTCAATTAGTTAGAGGAGCATTACCAAAAACAGAATTTAAAAACGCAATAGACGAAGTTTTATTGAAAAAACCAAAAACAAATTAATCATATGGAAACATTATGCAAGATTCGTGACATCTACGCAACAATAGAAAAGTTTGAAGTAGAGTTTGAAAAAGAATACGGCTTAACACTTAACGAAGGAATGCTACTATGCACTTTGTTAGAATTTAAGACCCTTTCTTCAACAGTTTTGGCAAAAAAGTTAAACCTAACTTGTTCTAACACATCCAAAGTAATCAAATCAATAGAGACTCAAAACTTTGTTGAAAGAAGCTTAGGAAAAGAAGACAAACGCCAAATGTATTTCAAACTTTCAAAAGAAGGAGAAGCGAAGATTAAATCAGTTAAGAGTGCAAAAATAAATATTCCAGAAGAATTAAAATCATTATTAGGATAAACACTAATAAAAAATAAGAGAAAGGTCATAAAATAAAAGCTATGACCTTTTTCCTATTTAAGTTTTAAGGATTTAGGGGTAATATAATAGTTTAAGAGTAGTTAGAAAAGTCAAGAAAATAACTATCTCTTAAATTTCTGCGTCCAAGAATTACCTACCCCAAAAGCCCTAACCCCCACCCCAACAACCTATTATTACAAACATTCAAACCTAATGCCAGAATTGGATTAGAGAAAGAAAATGTTCTAAAAGGGATATTTTTTTATACCTAATAACAATAAAAACTTAAGTTTTGAGGTTAATGATAGATACGAGTAATTAATAATATACAATAACAATTAACAAATTAACAATATGGAAAACGTACATAATTTTAAGATGAAGTCCATAAACGGACAAATGGTTGATTTTTCAGACTACGAAGGCAAACCAATGCTAATCGTGAACACAGCAAGCAAATGTGGATTTACAGGACAATATGAGGGTTTAGAAGAGCTAAACAAGAAATATGCAGACCAAGGCTTAGTAATACTTGGATTCCCATGCAACCAGTTCCTATCACAAGAACCAGGCTTAGACGGCGAGATATCAGAGTTTTGCACCATGAACTACGGCGTAAGCTTTAGAATGTTCTCAAAGATAGACGTTAATGGCAAAGACGAATCACCCCTCTACACCCACCTAAAAGCCAAAGCACCATTTCAAGGCTTCCCAAACAAAGAAATAGGTGAAAAACTAACAGGAATACTAAAAGAAAATGCACCAGAATTTATTGAAGGAGACGCAATCAAGTGGAACTTCACCAAATTCCTTGTTTCAAAAGACGGCAAGACAATAAAGAGATTTGAGTCATCAGTTGACCCAAAGGAAATGGAAAGAGAAATAGAGAAAATGCTATAACATCAACAAGTAATAAATAGATGAAAAACCTAAAACAAATTCTTTCATTAGCTATAGTGCTAACCTTTGTTTCGCTATTTTCAATCGTTTACGGACAAACAGAAGTAAAAGAACAAACAAAAGAAAAAGAAATCAGCTCAATCTACGACGCCAAAATGATGTCCTTGGATGGAGAGATGATAGACTTTTCAGACTACAAAGGCAAAGTCCTATTAATAGTAAACACAGCATCAAGATGTGGATTTACTAAACAATACGAAGGTTTAGAGGAATTAAACAAGAAATACGCAGACAAAGGCTTAGTAATACTTGGATTCCCTTGCAACCAATTCCTTGGACAAGAGCCAGGCAAAGATCAAGAAATAAAAGAATTCTGCACCAAGAACTACGGCGTTGACTTTCAGATGTTCTCCAAGATAGACGTAAACGGAGATAAAGCAGCACCACTATACAACTACCTAAAAGCAAAAGCACCATTTGAAGGCTTTAAGAACGAAGATGTAGGCAATCAGCTTATGGGACTACTTAAGAAATACCAACCAGCATATGCAGAAGGTAACGAAATCAAATGGAACTTCACCAAATTCCTTGTATCCAAAGACGGCTCAAAAATCATAAGATACGAAAGCCCAACCGAACCACAAGAAATGGAAGAACAAATACAATCGATGTTCTAAAGGACAAAGGTTGAAAGTCTAAGGTCTAAGGTCTAAGGTTGTTAATTCGATTTTAGACCTTTTACGTTTATAAACACGTAGGGGCAAATTCCATTAGCACTAATATGTTTTTGTCAGAATGTTTTTGTCAGAATCAGGATTTAGACAATAGACCAGACAAAAAAAGAGGGGGATAACATATCCCCCTCAACGTCCTTAGACTTTAGACCTTAAACTTTCTACCTTAGACTTTAGACCTTCGACTTTCGACTTTTGACCTTAGACTTTTAAGCCTATTGCAACCCCTTTATCTCCAAATCTGCTTCGACGTATGCTGCCTTTGCAAGGGAGCGTTTGAACTCGGGGGTTGGGTAGAACCTACAACGAGTGGATTTGATTGTTGAGGCATCGACTGACTCTAAGTTCTGTTGAACCTTGACCTTTATTGATGGGATAAAAGAACCAAGGTAGTTGAACTTGACTGCTGAGCCGTT
>JBAYYI010000067.1:0-10466 GCA_041673165.1 Bacteroidales bacterium | reverse complement strand
GTTCCAGCATCTCACGCTTGGTTACCCCGTCACGTCTGGCCAGCCTTTCCAGGGCCAGATACGTTCCTGTATTCACCCAGGTGTTGATCCGGCGTTCTCCGTTGTTGTCGGCACCGGCAAAGGGCCGTCTGGCGCGATAGGCGGCCTGGCGTTCAGCAGCGGTTTTGGACATGGGTTTTCTCCTCATTACGTTACGCAGTAACGTAACTATACCACAATGTTACTGCGTTACAATGGCGGTCTTTGAGAGCACCGTTTGCCTTTTGAGGTAAAGGTGCCCAATACGACCACCCGCAAGGCCATTGCCGAGCTGGAGGCTGGGAAAGGTAAGCGGTTCGCCCGTGTTGATGACCTGATGGCAGACCTGCATACCGACGATTGACCGCGCTATTTCTTGGGTCTGTCTGTTATATTCCATTTATTTCAACAGGTTGATACTTATCCGTTCACGACGGAAAACGGGAAATTCGTTCGAGGCTTACCGGGATGATTTTTAGAGTGTGCGGATCCGCACACTTTCGGGTTTCCTTGAAAATGGGGCCCCCTCAGAAAACGGAAAAAATCGTACGGTAAGCTTCCTGAAAACCAGGAAACAACAGGGCTGGTGGATTTTTAGGGTTGTTACTGGGGAAAATTGGCCAGCGGTAATACTCGGTCAGTGGTCCGCACAAACTAACGTTTGTGCAGCCATGACAGTGCGCCAGTAATATCAGGCTTTGCGTGGCGCAAAAATATATTGCACAGTTAAGTCGAATGGCAACAGGAAATTGCAACCATGCGCGTTGGTTATGCCCGTGTTTCTACCATGGACCAAGACGCCCAGCCTCAACGCTTGGCGCTGGAGAGCGCCGGATGTGAAAAGGTCTTCCAGGAAAAGGCCTCTGGTGGCCGCTGGGATCGCCCGGAGCTGCATCATCTCTTGGGCCAGTTGCGCAAAGGCGATGTGGTTGTGGTCTGGAAACTGGATCGCTTGTCGCGTTCGTTGAAAGATCTATTGCTGACGTTGGAGAAGATCGAACAAGCCGAAGCAAATTTTCAAAGTCTCACGGAAGCGATTGATACCACCAGCTCCGCCGGACGGATGATGATGCAGATCGTAGGTGTAGCGGCTTGCAATCGAAAACGGCGTGCTCGCAATCAACGGGCATTTTCGGCTCACATTAACTGCAACTGACGGGTCTTCGTGCTCACATTATTTGCGTCTATGCTCGCAATCATCCAGTCGTGCTTGCAATCCATGACGGCGTGCTCAGATTAACTGCGACTGACGGCACCTAAATCGGCAGACCAACAGCCAGCATTTTATCCGAGTCGCAATGCACGTTAAGTTGACAATGATAAATTAACAGGTTATGAATTGTAACAGTTGGGGGTTGTAAGGAACCCAACCCACAACTCAATCCAATAGGCTGAAAGGAGGTTATCAGCATGAATAGTAATGAGATGGAAAGTGCAGAGGTGGAAATTTCTGAGGTCGAACTCGAAGATGTCGAGGAAACTGTGGAAGACAATTGGATTGCTACCTGAAGCAATTTAGAAGACGCGATACTGGATAAGTATGATGCTGCATCCAGTATCGCCTTTCGATATTTCTATTGCATTTCCCGTGAGTAGCAAAAACTCGAAAAACTCAATAGCCCCAATTAATTAGGAAACAGGTGATAAGTGCGCCTGCAAATAACTCCAGAGTCAATTATCAGACCATCTGATCGCTACGTGACAGAGGCGCGTGATGGGTTGACGTTAGTAGTAGCTCCCGCTACCGGTGGCTGGGTTCTCACAGGTAACCTTGGAGAGATCGCGCTGCTGGACTGGCTTTCAGCGTCAGGCGTAGTCACCGTTAAACAGGCATCTGCCTGCTATGAGCGAGACTCGCGACAACAGGACGCAGTTGACGTTATTAAAAAGCTTTTGCAACGTGGGCTTATCAGCCTTGATGATACCGTTGTAGGTACGTCGAGCAGCCGGATGGATGGTGTTACAATCATAGCACCTCGAACCGACCACAACACTTACCCTGTACTGGCAATCTTTCACATGCACAACTGGTGCAACCTAGCATGCACCTACTGTTATACCATCGAAGATGGCGTTTCAAAAAAACGGCTACCGCTAGAGTACATGGAGCGTGTGGTTGATGAGATGCGAGACCTCCCTACCCGATCGTCCACCTTTGAGTTTCACGGTGGCGAGCCGACGATGGCCATGTCCGACATTCAGAAAATCACTGAGTACGCATCGCGACAGTATGCACAAGTTGATAAAAAAATCGCTTTCTCTATCCAGACCAATGGCTATAACCTCCGTGAGAATATCTGTGATTTCCTCGCTGAACACAACTTCGTTGTGCGAGTTTCCCTCGACGGTACATCTGACACCCACGACGATTTTCGCTTAGACCAGCGTGGGAAAGGAAGCCATTCCGGGGTAGTTAAGGGCATCCGACGGCTACAGATGCGCGGTGTCCCCGTGCATGCTGTCTGCGTCGTGCATGAGGGCAATCGCCAGCGTATGGTCGAAATGTACGACGCTATGAACAAATTGAACGTGGCAAGCATCCGTTTCCTGCCTGTATTCAAGACCGGGAAAGCGGGAAATGAAAGCTGGCTTACTGGCGATAAGTATTTCGACTCGTACTTTGAGGTAGTACGTCACATCGCCGCTCTCGGCCGTCAGGGTAAGACAGTCACGCCTCTTCCGAATTTGTTAGCGGGTGAGATTGGTTCGCTACGCTCCTTTCGCCGTGAATATATGTGTATGCGCAACCCATGCGGTGCTGGCATCAACATGGTGACGATCGACGTAAACGGCGACATATACCCCTGCGAGGAAATGGTTGGGAAGCCAGAATTCTTAGTTGGCAACATTGCGAAAGTAGGAATCCGCGAGATTGCCGAAACAAGCCCGATCGTAGAGGCTTTGCGACAGCGACACGTTGATGAGATTGAGGAGTGCTCTACCTGTACTTGGAAGCAGATGTGCCACGGTGGTTGCGTTCATAAGAGCTATACTCATTTCAAACGGATGGACCGGGAATCTGAGCACTGCTTCTACTATAAGAAGATTTATAAGGAGCTGATTTGGCTTGAGGCGGAACAGCCCGGAAGTTGGGCAGCTATTGAAGGCCAGTCAGCACTAAAGCCTTCTCCTTGATGCGACTGGAGAGAAACTATGGGGTGCAGTGGTTATGAAGTTTTCTGTGCCCCATCCACCCTCACGCCGATTGCTTCCGGCATCGCCGGGGTGGCGTCGACTCTTTGTTGTCCGACTGTTTCTGAAAAGTTATTTCTTTGTACCTTATCTTGTTCTCTACGCAGAACATCTGGGTTTTTCACTCGGTCTTTTATTAACTGTTGAAGCAGTCTTCTGCATCTTAATCGTTGTCTTCGATCTCCCTGCCGGACACCTCGCTGACCGGATTGGACCCCGTCAGGCACTTCTTGCAGGAGCATTTTTAGAGGGAGTGGCTTCGTTGTTGCTTGGTGGACTGGCAAACCAAGCAATTTTTTGGATCGTTCAGCCGTTCTTCGCCGCAGCTGCTGCCCTTACACAAGGCGCTGACGCAGGATTAGCTGGACTCATCCTGCGCCATGATAAAGCCCTGGAGGATTTCGAGCAGGGCGAACAACTATTCCAGAAGCTAGCCCTTGTTTGGACTGCCGCAGTATATGGGCTAGCTTCCGCGCTATCGCTTGTTTCTCTCCAACTCCCGTTCATCGCCACAGGTATCGCCCAATTGCTCTGTGTGGTGGGTCTCTTCACGGTGCCAAACCTCCGGCGGACGTCGACTTTTCCCGCCGATCTTGGGGACGATCGGCGTAGCCTCCGTCGTCGGGCCGCTGACATGATTACTGTCATCCATACCAGTGCGGGGCTGCGCATGGACCTTCTCGCCATGGTGGCAGCGGGGACGGGCTTTTCTGTGCTTCTCTATTTTCTGCCGTTCTTCCTAATCGCCAGCGGCTCATCGGCATCAGCCGTCGGAGTTCTTTTGGCGGTTGTAGCACTTGCCGCAGCGTTGGTTGTCCACGGACTGCGTCCAGGGCTCGATCTGCGCGTCGTAGGAGCAATTGCCGTAATTGCAGCTATTCTTCTTGGAGTTACAGTGTTGCCGATAGTCGTAATAGCAGCCATATGTCTACAAGCGGTGAAGGCGAGACTTCTGCCGCGTTTTCGCCAGAGATTGCTCCGTGAGATGTCTGAGTGCGGTGAGGCCACGGCAATGAGCGTCGTGTCCACAACTACCACCATAGGCTTCGCAGTCGTGGCCCCTGCCTTGGGAGTACTGACCTCTGTGCTGTCGCTCACCGGTCTGGCGGCAGTCACCGGGGCCTTATTTCTCTTCGCCACTCTCACAATGTCAATTCACCTACGCTACGGCAGGTCGCTTCATGAACCTTTCTGAACAAAAGTCGAACAGTAACCTCTTATCGAACCTCATCTCCCTTATCGGAAAGCGCGTGCTTATCACGGGAGCCGCAGGTAGTGTGGGCGAACGAGCATGCGCAGTATTCCGTGCCGCCGGTGCTGAAGTCTTTGGCGTTGACAGGAATTATGTCAAGCTCAACGAGCTACGGACGGATGGATTTCTCGATGAGTTTTTGGCAGGAGACCTTACCGATCCAGCCTTCTGCCAGGTCGTTGGCAGATTAAACCCTGTACCAGACGTTTTAGTCAATAACGTCGGCACGGGTCTCTCTCACTCACTTGCTAACACTTCAGACGAAGTGCTCGAAGAAATGCTTGAGATTAATTTGCGCGTGGCGGTGCGTTTATGCCGCGAGATTATGCCTGCAATGGGGAATCGCCGTAGCGGTAAAGTTATCAATGTATCGTCTGTCTTGGCTAACCACCCGGTCCCTACTGTCTCCGCTTATGCAGCCTCTAAGTCGGCACTGATTGGTTTTACTCGTAGTGTGGCGCTCGAGTACGCGCCACGTGGCATCCAGGTTAACGCTTTGGCTCCAGGCTATCTGGCTGGGCCTAAGAACGACGAGTACTTCCGGTCAGATATCGGCCAGCAGTTCCAGCTCCGCTTTATGCCGACTGGCACAATTGGCACTCCCAACGCACTTGACGGGCCTTTACTGTTTCTTGCATCTGCGATGTCAGAGCATGTCACTGGTCACACCCTCGTCGTTGATGGTGGCTACAGTATATGGTAGACCATCTTCATGATATATATGAAGATACGTCAAGTAATTACGCTTGGCCGGAGCACGACGATTTGCGAGTAGTTCGTCACGTGGTTTCCCCAAACGACCCGATCGTACTAGTTGGTCTACTCCCCCACGCGAACGAACCACTCGGTTCTTCTCTGTGTCCTCTTGCATCGTCGCTTGCTTCCTATCTGAGACTGCAGTTATTGTTGGCTGGGCCGATCGATCCACCTCCTGCTTCCCATCGTTTTCCTCTTCCATGCTCGGTTTTGACGTTTCTAGAAAATGGTTGGCTCCAGCTTCTTACAGACCAAGCTGAGTTCGCTCACGTCAACGAACCGATAAATGTTGCCCAGAAAAGGGCAGCAGCCCTACGATCGGCTGTAGTTGCGTCTTCGGCCGATGCTGTATTACTTCTGCATAATGACCCCTTCGCCATTTATCCCTATCTGTATGCTCATGAAAGGTTGCCTGAGGTGGAACTGGCTCTTGCTAACACTTTACCCCCTAGTGCTGCTCTGCACGACTATGTCAACTGGACTAACCGCCTTGGACCGTGGACGTATGCTTTCTTTCCAGCCAGAAAAATCGGGGTTCACCAAGGAGAGGCAGCAGGTATCGCCCTACGCCAAGCAATGCAGGGAAAAGTCCTCACCCTTGAGTTGCCCATGTTCGACTGGACTGCGGCACCCGATGCCCGAGTACCTATTGCGGACATCGTCAGCGGCTGGATTAAGCACGGAGGGGGCGCGACCAAGCCGACCGTGCCAGCCGCAGCAGCGCATCTTAGGGGACGAACGGTACCGATGGTATCAGCATCCCTAACTGCGCGGTTTATTACAGCCGTGCTTAAGGGCCTAGCCTCCGAATTGATTTGAGGCAACCTCCTTTCTCTAACGTACATTGCGACTCGAGTCACCTCAGAGAATGAAAGAAAATGGGAGTGGGTGGCGGCGCATTGAGATCACGCAAATTCGGCCTCTGAGGTTCAGTGGATCGGAAAACTATGTTAAGAGGCCAAGATAAGTGGCCAATTAGAAATTTTTACTGAAAATAGGGGTCCCTTGTGAATTTGAATTCCACACTTTGAAAAAACGGAAAAATCGTACGTTAGTTGTAGCAGCTTGCAATTGAAAACGGCGTGCGCACAATCAACGGGTGTTTTCGGCTCACATTAATTGCGACTGACGACACCCCTGTCTGCTTAAGGTATACCCTAACTGGACGTCAGATTTCGCACTGCAATAGCGTCAGTTTAGAGTTGTAATACCATTTTATTGACAGACGACACTAAAGGTCTTAGATTTTATCTTTACACTTTTCAGAGGAAACCATGCAGGGCCATCGCATCGGCTACATCCGGGTGAGCACGTTCGAGCAGAACCCGCAGCGGCAGCTTGAGCAGGTTCAGGTGGATCGTGTTTTTATCGACAAGGCGTCAGGAAAGGACGTTCGCCGTCCTCAGTTGTCAGAGCTCATGGAATTTATACGTGAAGGCGATACGGTCGTCGTGCACAGCATGGATCGATTGGCGCGCAACCTGGATGACCTCCGGCGTATCGTCCAGGGCCTGGTGAAGCGCGGCATCTGTGTCGAGTTCGTGAAAGAGCATCTGACTTTTACCGGCGAAGATTCCCCCATGGCCACGCTGATGTTGTCTGTTATGGGCGCGTTTGCCGAATTTGAACGCACCTTGATCCGTGAAAGGCAGCGCGAGGGCATCGTTCTGGCCAAGCAGCGGGGTGCTTATCGGGGGCGCAAGAAGGCACTGCCTCCGGATAAAATCGAAGAACTGCGCCGACAAATAGCAGGCGGTGCGACCAAGGCGCAGGCCGCACGCGACTTCGGTATCAGTCGCGAAACTCTATACAACTATCTGGCTGCTACTGGCAGCAATAATGCCGGCCAGCCGGCGTAAGCAAATTCCCGTTGATTCGTTGCTGCAGTTGCGGCAACGGCTGGACCGTTTACCCCGCAAGAGCCCGGAACGGGCGAACCAGGTTGCCGCCATAGCCGAATTGTATGGCCTTTCCGCGAGCACGGTTTACCGGGAGATGAACAGGGTCCGCCGACCGCATGCTGCGCATCGCACTGATCTTGGTAAACCCCGGGTGCTGGCCCAGTCCGAGCTGGAACCATACTGTGAATTAGTGGCCGCGCTCAAATTGCGTACCACCAACAAGAACAACCGGCATCTATCCACCGGACGCGCTATCGAGTTGCTGGAAGATTATGGCGTCGAAACCGCCCATGGCCTGGTTCGGGCACCCAAAGGGCTCCTGAAGAGACCCACCGTGAACCGCTACCTGTTGCTTTGGCACCTGGATCAGTCGCGTCTGACGCGGGAACCCCCCGCCGTGCGTTTCCAGGCGGAGCACAGTAATGACTGCTGGCAGTTTGATATCTCGCCATCCGACCTGAAGCGTATTGATAAGCCGGAATGGGTCGATCTGACTAAAGGCGAGCCGACCTTGGCGCTGTTCAGCGTCGTCGATGACCGCAGCGGCATGGCGTATGTCGAATATCGCTGCGTCTACGGCGAAGACGCAGAATCTGCCCTGCGCTTTCTGTTCAACGCGATGGCACCAAAGGCTGATGCGGCCTGCCCTTTTCAGGGGCGGCCCAGGATGATTTATCTCGATAACGGGCCAGTGGCCAAGAGCCATGTATTCCAGAACATCATGCGGTCGCTGGCCATCGACTGGCAGACGCATATCCCGGCGGGCAAAGATGGAACACGCACCACGGCACGCTCGAAAGGCAAAGTGGAGCGCCCTTTTCGCACCATCAAGGAAGCCCACGAAACCCTCTATCACTTTCACAAACCGGAAACCGAAATACAGGCCAACGAATGGCTGGCCCGCTATTTATTGCGTTACAACGGCCAACGGCATCGTTCAGAAAACCATTCCCGCACTGACGACTGGTTGGGGCACCTGCCTGAAGAGGGGGTGCGTGAGATGTGTACCTGGGAGCAGTTCTGCCGCTTCGCGCGCGAACCGGAACGGCGCAAGGTGGGTATCGATGCACGTATTCGTTTTGAGGGCACGGAGTATGAAGTAGAGCCCGGCATGGCCGGGGACTATGTGGTATTGCTCTGGGGATTGTTCGATGACCGGCTCTACGTGGAATACGAAGGCGAACGCACTGGCCCCTACTATCCGGTATCCGGCCCCATTCCGCTGCACCGTTACCGCGCTTTTAAGCGCAGCAAAGCCGATGCGCGGGCAGATCGCATCCGTGCCCTGGCGGCCCAGATCGGGCTGCCAATCAGCGCGCTGGCTGGCGATGATGTGCGTATTACCCCACTGCCGCCAGAGACGACCATTCCAAGGCAGCCCTTCGATGCCGAGGCCCTGGAGTACCGATATCCGACGGTAATCGCCGCCAAGCTCGCTATCGCCGATGAAGTGGCGACGCCATTGAGCAAACTATCGCCGGAAGACCGCGCTTTTATTGATCAGGTGCTGACCGTAACCTTGGTGCGTAAGGTCGTTCTGGCCCGAATTCGGGAGCACTTCCGCTCATCGCACCCAGGCGCAGGAGAAGGACATGCGGGTTGAAGTCATGCAGCACTTTGGTCTGGCCACGCCATTCAATCAGGCGGGTTATTATGAGACGGCCCATCACCAGGCCTTGATGAAAGACATCCGGGGCGCGATCCACGAAGGTCGGCTGATTGCTCTGTGCGGGGTCATCGGCAGCGGCAAGACCGCCATGATGCGCCGACTACAGCAGGTCCTGGAGGCGGAGAAAAGAGTAACCGTCTCCAAATCGCTGGCCATTGAGAAGCACAATAGCAAGCTGGCCACCTTCATCGCCGCCCTGTTTTACGACCTGTCTACGGAAAAACAAGTGCGTATTCCTGCACAGGGGGAGAAGCGGGAGCGCGACTTGCGTGAGCTGGTTCGCAAAAACAAGCGTCCGGTTGCCCTTTTTGTGGATGAAGCCCACGACCTGAATGGACATACCCTGACCGGGTTAAAACGCCTGATGGAACTCGTGGAAGATGGTGACGGCCGCCTCTCAGTGGTCCTTGCCGGCCACCCGAAACTCCGGAACGATCTCCGTCGACCGGTTATGGAAGAAATCGGGTATCGCACGGATGTGTTCTCCCTGGACGGTATCGCCGGCAGTCAGCGGGAATATATTCACTGGTTGCTCAATGCAAGCGCCGTGGAGGGCGCAGAGATCGACACCATTCTTACGGAAGATGCCGTTGATCTGCTGGCCACCAAGCTGCGTACACCGCTGCAAATTCAATTGCACCTGACTCTGGCACTCGAAGCCGGTTACCAGGCGGGCGAGCGCCCGGTGTCAGCAGAAGTGGTCGAATCGGTGCTGTCACGGCAGATGGATGATCTGGAGCCGACCCTCACGCGCCACGGCTATCACCTCAAGGACCTGGTCGATCAATTCGATGCCAGACCGGCCGAGATCAAGGCCTTTCTCAATAATACACTGGACCCGGCACGCGCCGCTGAACTGCGGGATAAAATGCTGGCTGTTGGCCTACCGATTTAGGCGTCGTCAGTTGCAGTTAATGTGAGCACGCCGTCATGGATTGCGAGCACGGGCGGATGATTGCGAGCATAGTTGCAAATAATGTGAGCACGAAGGCCCGTCAGTTGCAGTTAATGTGAGCCGAAAAAGCCCATGGATTGCGAGCACGCCGTTTTCGATTGCAAGCCGCTACACGTAGGGTCGTTCGCCGAATTTGAGCGGGCGATGTTGCGAGAACGGACGAAAAGCGGACTGGAGGCGGCCAGAAAAGAAGGACGTGTCGGTGGTCGCAGGCCCAAGCTGAGTTTGCCACAGCAAAAAGAAATCATTACGTTGGTCACGTCAGGCCAGAAAACTGCAGCAGATGCTGCCCGGCTACTCCGGATACATCCCTCTACCGTGGCTCGCCTACTCGCTAGGCATCAGCAGAAAGATGCCGATTCAGCTTAACGTACGATTTTTTCCGTTTTCTGAGGGGACCCCCTGTTACCAATTTCTGAGTCACAAACCACCAGAAACGCGGTGAAACGTGAAATAAAAAAGGGAGACGAATGCTCGTCTCCCTTGATAACCCTGAGGAGGGGGGTAATCTTAGAAGTCGTAACCTACCTGTAGGCCATAAGAGTTTTCGCCCAAGGTCGAGGACGCTGCCTGCATTGTATCTCCCGGTGCAAAAGGTGCAGAACCGGGGGCGCCAGTCATAGTATTGCTGAATGCATGCATGTATGCCTCCGTAAGCTTCCAGCCCATGCCCAGTTTTTGGGTTGCACCAAAAGTTACTGTGTTTTGTACGATAGCAGGGAA
>JBAYYI010000066.1:0-10498 GCA_041673165.1 Bacteroidales bacterium | reverse complement strand
AGGATATTCTTCTGTTTTATTTAAAGAGTATTGCTTTCCAACCCACAGTCTCCCTGAATTCTCAATATTAACTAATTCTTGTTTGGAAAGGAAGAAATCTCTGCTTGAATTTGAAATGGTGTCGGCAATAAGTGTTTGGTTTGAAATAGTATTAATCCTTTTCTTTTCACCAATAGAATCACTAAATGTTACAAAATAAGAATATTGGTCGGAATAGGGATGTAGATTAAAGCTCCAGTTTCTATTCAATTTATTATATTCCCACTCTGTTCCTCCTTCTCCGTAAAATATTACATAACCCCCTTGAGAAAAATTATTATTAGGGTCATAAACATAGATTGAATTTTCTATTAAGTCAGAAACATTACATTTAGAGTTATTTGGAGATATTGGTCTTCCTCCATTTCCATAAATAGAAAGGTTAGATGATTTGATTTTTTCTGCTGGAACACCTAAGCTAATAAAATCATTATAGGTTAGTTTGTATAACCCAGATGATGATATAGAAAACTTATACCAATTTCCATGAGCTAAAACAGAAGAGTCAGCATAATTAATTGATTGGGCAAATAAATTACTGCTAATTAATAAGCTTAGGATTAGTAGTTTGATTATATTTTTCTCTTTCATAACATGATTTGAATTCTAAAATGCCATATTAACAACAATATAAACATTAAAATGTAGAAAATATTGTAGTTCTTCTGACAAAAGACAAGTATAAATATGTTATTCTTATATTTTATGTAACCTAATTCCTTCATTTTTTGTATAAAACAAAGAAAACAAAGAAAAAAAACAATCTCATAAAAGGACTCTTATGCTTGAATAACACATGTTTAGATAATGATGGATAAATTTTTAATGAATAACATATTAATTGTTTGTGATTTTTTTCGTAATATTGCCAATTGAATTAGACCATTTAAGTGAATAGAAATAATTAAACTGATAATGAAAAAAACCATACTGTTAATACTTGTAGCTTTTGTGGCTTTAGTGAGTGAAGTTAACGCTCAAGACCCTCATTTTTCGCAGTTTTATGCTAACCCTCTATATATTAATCCTGCTTTGGCTGGTGCAAATGTATGTCCAAGGGTTAATATGACTTATAGGAATCAATGGCCAAGTTTAGGTAATCCTTTCACTACAGAAACCGTTACCTATGACCAGTATGTTGATTTTCTAAGCGGTGGTATTGGTTTTATTCTACTTGGAGACCAACAAGGACAGACCTTTAGTAATGTTTCCTTATCTATGATGTATTCACTTCGTTTAAAGCTTACGAGTAAAGTTAATCTTAACTTAGCTCTTCAAGCAACAGTTGCTAATAGGAGTTTAGATTTCACAGGACTTACTTTTGGAGATATGATAGATCCTCGTTATGGATTTATTTACCCTACACAAGCACAGGTGCCAACAAGTCCCTCCCATACCTACGCCGATTTCTCTGCAGGAACAGTTATTTATGGAGATAACTGGTATGGAGGAGTTGCATTTGCTCACCTAACTCAACCAGATGATGGTTTTATATCATATAACAGATTACCACTTAAATCAACAGTTCACGGAGGAATGAAACTAAATCTAAGTAGAGATAAACGTAGAACAAATGCATTCTTTGGTGCTCCAATAATTTCTCCAAACGTAATTTATCATAACCAAGGAGGTTTCCAAGATTTAAACTATGGTGTTTATTTAGATTGGTCTCCTTTTATTGTAGGAGCATGGTTTCGTCAAGCTCTAACATTCAAAAATGCTGATGCATTCATTTTTATGGTTGGAGTGCAAGAAGGAATGTTTAAGGTTGGATATAGCTATGACTTAACAGTATCTTCTCTGTCTAACGTTTCGGGAGGAGCTCATGAAATAACATTAGGTTTACAGTTCAATTGTCCAGAGAAACGTAGGAAGGTAAAATCAATAGATTGTCCTTCTTTCTAATAAAATGAAACAAAATCTTATAAAAGATAGTATATAAGTAAAGAATTAAAATGAAAAATATATTTTGTATGAAAGTAAATGCATTCAAAAAAATCTTATTAGGCCTTTCATTAGTCGCTTTAATAGTTGGCTGTAAGGGACCAAATGTTTCTTCAACTACGGGTTGGAACTATGATGATAGCAATTGGGGCGGTTATGAATCAGCTCAATCTGGTGTTTATTTAGATCCAGATGGAATGATGTTTATTGAAGGAGGTACTTTTGTTATGGGTCAAACAACCGATAATGTACGTCACGATTGGGATAATCAACCTCGAAGAGCTAACGTTTCTTCATTTTTCATGGACGAATGTGAAATAACAAATCATGCTTATAGAGAGTATTTATATTGGTTAGGAAGAGCTTATGGCAATGACTATCCTGAATATGTTAGTAAAGCATTGCCAGACACTTTGGTTTGGAGGTCTAAACTTTCTCTTGATGAAGCAATGGTAGAGAATTACTTCCGTCATCCAAACTATGCTGACTTCCCTGTTGTTGGTGTTTCTTGGCTTCAAGCAGTTGAATATTGCAATTGGAGAACAGATAGGGTTAATGAAAAGATTTTAATTCAATCTGGCTACCTTGAAGTTGATCCAGATGCAACTGGAGATAACACTTTCAACACTGATGCATACTATGCTGGACTTTACGAAGGTATTGTTCTTAATGAAATGGATGACTTAGACCCAAATTCAGCAGGAGTTAGAAAAGTTAAATTGGAAGATGGTATTTTACTGCCTCGTTTCCGCCTACCAACCGAAGCAGAATGGGAATTTGCAGCATATGCTTTAATTGGTAATAGCTTTGATGAAAGAATAATTGAAAGAAGAATATACCCTTGGAATGGCTATCAAGTAAGAACTGATGATAAGAAATATTACGGTGAAATGTTAGCTAACTTCAAACGTTCACGTGGAGATGCTATGGGAGTAGCTGGAGCATTAAATGACCATTGGGATTACACTGCACCTGTTGCTTTCTATTTCCCTAACGATTATGGTTTATATAATATGGCAGGAAATGTTGCAGAATGGTGTTTAGACGTTTATCGTCCTTCAACAGGTCAAGATGCAGAAGACATAAACCCTTTCCGTGGTAATGTTTACTTAACAAAGGTTTTAGATGCAGATGGTATGATTTCAGAGAAAGACTCCTTAGGAAGATTAAGCTATAGAGAAGTATCAGTTGCTGAAAACATTAACCGTTCAAACTACAAACAAGCAGACAATATTAATTATCTTGACGGTGACCTTCGTTCACAATTAACAGAACAATGGAAGAAAGAAGAAGGAGAAGGTGACGAAGATGTTATAGTTTATGACGGTGAAGTGGATGAAATGGCTAAAACAGAATCAAATGAGATGTACGAATATAACGTTACTTCATTAATTGATGATAAGGTTAGAGTTATTAAAGGAGGTTCTTGGAGAGACAGAGCATACTATTTAAGCCCAGGCCAAAGAAGATTCTTAGATCAAACTAAGAGTAACGATTGGGTAGGATTCCGTTGTGCAATGGATCAAATTGGCGAAAAGAGCATGTAATGAAACATTAAAATAATATAAAAAAAGTCCTATCTATTGGTAGGACTTTTTTTTGTCTAATAATTTGTCTAATTTCGCACTGCCTTATGACAAAGAAATACGAAGAAATACTTTCAGACTTAAAGAATAATTTGTTATCCCCAATATATATACTTACAGGAGATGAAAGCTATTATATTGATGAGCTCGCAAATGTTTTCGAACATTCATTATTAGATGAATCTGAAAAAGACTTTAACCAAACTCTTTATTATGGTAGAGATATAACAATTGACGACATTGTTTCTTCATCAAAGCAATATCCTATTATGGCAGAAAGGCGTCTTGTTTTGGTTCGTGAGGCTCAAGATATTGAGAAGAAAGACTGGTCTAAGTTCGAAGCCTATTTCAAAAGTCCAGTCCCAACCACAACAATAGTTATCTGCTATAAATACAAAACAATTGAAAAGGCATTCCTAAAGAAAGTTGATAAAATAGGAATAGTGTTTGAAAGTAAGAAGCTATACGATAGCGCAGTTCCGCAGTGGACAATGAACTATGCTAAAACAATAGGTATAAAAATCAATCCTCATATATCTCAACTTATAACCGACTACCTTGGCAACAACTTAGGGAAAATAGCTAATGAACTTTCCAAACTAAAGCTCAACATTAAAGCAGGAGAAGAAATTACAGTTAATCATATTGAAGAACATATTGGAATAAGTAAGGACTTTAATGTTTTCGAACTCCAAAAAGCGTTATCGGTTAGAGATATACTAACTGCAAATAAGATAATTAACTATTTTGATGCAAACCCAAAGGATAACCCAATTCAATTAATACTTCCAGCCCTATTTTCTTATTTTACTAAGATTTTAATTGCCTCTCAGGTTAGAGAGAAAAATGCTCCAAATATTGCAAAAGCAATTGGAATTAATCCATACTTTGCTAAGGAATATATGAGTGCATTAAACATATATAGCTTAGATAAGCTATTTCAAGTCGTTGCCCTAATTAGAGAATATGATTTGAAATCTAAAGGACTTGATTTAGCTCCAAACACAAGTAATGGTGATTTGTTAAAGGAGTTAATTTTTAAAATAACACATTAATATATTTCAGGTGAAATGAAAAAACGAATACTTCTATTTTTTGTTTTCATAATTATTACAACAATAACAAGTGCTCAAACAGGCTCTGTTAGAGGTTTTGTTTATGACAAGGCAACAGGAGAAACAATAATCTACTCCAATATTCTTATTCTAAATACAACCTACGGTAGCAGTACCGATAATAATGGATATTTCGTTATATCCAAAGTTCCAAAAGGAGATTATAACATAAGGGTAACATTTATGGGTTATGAAGAGAAGATACTACCAATAAAGGTTGTCTCTAATGAGATAACTACCCTTAAAATAGAATTAGAACCAAGCTCAAAACTACTTAATGCAGTTGAAATTAGGGCAGAAAGATTAGCTGCAAAAACAGAGAGTCAAGTCTCGATTGAAAAAATAACTGCAAAAGATATCACTCAAATGCCTTCCATCGGAGGAACATCCGACTTGGCACAATATATGCAAGTTCTACCAGGAGTTATTTTCACTGGTGACCAAGGCGGACAGCTCTATATAAGGGGAGGCTCTGCAATTCAAAATAAAGTTCTTTTAGATGGAATGGTAATCTATAACCCCTTCCATTCAATTGGTCTTTTTTCAGTTTTTGAGACCGATGTAATAAGAAACGCAGATATATTCACTGGAGGATTTGGAGCAAAATATGGAGGAATCCTCTCCTCTGTTATGGATATTTCAACAAGAGACGGAAACAAAAAGAACACAAAAGGGAAAGTTGGACTAAACACTTTTGGAGCAAATCTCTTAATTGAAGGACCAATAATTAAACAAGACACATCTTTAGGGATAACCCTATCATATCTTTTTACTGCCAAAAACTCATACTTATCTCAAAGCTCAAAGACCATATATTCTTATATTGATGGCAACCTTCCATACGATTTCTTAGACCTTTATGGAAAACTAACACTAAGTGGAGATAATGGATCAAAGGTTAGCGTGTTTGGATTTAACTATACTGATAAGGTGACAAACTATAAATCTATTGCAAATTTCGATTGGATAAATAGAGGAGTAGGAGCAAATTTCTTACTTCTTCCTGGAAACACATCGGCTTTGGTGGAAGGAATTTTTGCATACTCAGACTATACTGTGAATATGAAAGAAACCACAACAGGAAACGCAAAATCAAGTAATATTGGAGGGTTTAATGTGGGGTTATCGGCAACTAATTTCTATGTAGATAATAAATTGATATATGGAGTTGAGATGATAGGAAGTACAACCAGCACAAATATCACCGAAGTAAGGAACGGTAAACCTACCACAATACCAAATGTCAATTATTCAACCGAATTAGGAGTCTATGGACTCTTTAAAGGAGTTTGGGGTAAGTTTCTCTATGAACCAAGTTTTAGATTGAGCTATTACGCCTCAATGAGCAAAGCATCGCCAGAGCCAAGATTAGCATTAAAATATAATATAACAGATTGGTTTCGCCTAAAAGCAGCAACAGGAATATATTCTCAAATCTTTATCGACACCAAACCCGATGTTGATATAGTAAACCTTTTCACAGGCTATGAAACCATTTCGCCAGAAAGTATGAATATTGTTAGAACATATAAAGGTGAAGAAATATCATCATACTTGCAGAGCTCAAAGCATTTTATCTTTGGAGCAGAATTTGATATAACAAGAAACATAACCTTAAACGTTGAGGGATATTATAAATCAATGGATGGGTTAATTTCACTTAATCGCAATAAATACTTCAATGACGACCACGAATACATAGACAAGCCAGACTATTTGAAAAAAGAATATGCAATAGAAAACGGAAAAGCTTATGGAATGGATATTAGTATTAAATATGATGATGATAGGTTGTATTTATGGACAGTTTATTCACTTGGGAAAGTAGTTAGAGAAGATGAAAAAGTTCAATATGCACCACATTACGACAGAAGACATAATGTAAACGTATTAATATCGTATCAAGTTGGTTTGTCTCGCTCATGGGAAATAAGCCTAAGATGGAATTATGGAAGTGGATTTGCATACACCCCAAACAAAGGTGGACAAGAGCTTTTAGACTTCCAATCAGGCATCGACTACAATTACATATATGCAAACGGAACCCTACAAATGCTATTGGGAGATTATAATTCCAAAAGACTACCAGAATACCATAGGTTAGACTTATCTATCAAAAAGAGGTTTGAAATCTTTAAATCCTCAATACTCGAACTTAACCTTAGTGTAACCAACGTATATAATAGAAATAACTTATTCTATCAAGACAGAATAACAGGCGATAGAGTAGATCAATTGCCTATTATGCCAAGTTTAGGACTAAGCCTAAGTTTCTAAGAAAATAAAACAAAGAAAGAGAAAATTAATACGCAGAGTTAAGAAATTAATACGCTGTAATAAATTCTTAATACGCCGTAATAATTTTCTGAAACAGCGTAATAAAAAATTAATACGCAGAGTTATTTATTAACCAATAAAGCAAAGAATTATGAAACACTTATTATTAATCTTAATGGTTCTAAGCCTAACAATTGTTAGTTGTAGCACAAAGGAAGAGAAAGCAAAAGAGCTTGTTAAACAAGAATGGGAAGGAAAGGATGTGGAATTATTTTTAAACGAACCTTACAAGATGTTTAACGAGAAAAAAGACAAAGCAGACAACTCTCTTATTGGATATGAGCTATTATATAGGATGAAATTCAACTCTAAGATAGACACTATTTATTATAGAGCAAGTTTCGATAAAGAATTGTTAAATCTTATTGGTAATTCAAATTCTATTTTAGAATCAGAAAAGCAATTATTGGACGAGTCGGTTCAAAAAGGTGCAGAAGTTGATAGTTTAATTGATGTCTTTAATGTGCTATAAGTTTTAGGCTTATAACTCCATTTTAGCGATTTGTAATTCTTGTCAAGCTAAGCTATTTGAGAGATTTGACTTGATAGGACTTCTTTATATTCTAAGTAAATGTCTTCAAGGATAATCATTTTTGAGGCAAAGAAAGCATATATCTTCTGGTGGTCTTCTTTGTTGTACATATTAACCCCTCTAAGCTCAAAATACACAGCACTTATTAGAGAGTTTTCAATACCCTCATAGTTTTCCTCCCAAAACAAACCCTCACCAGCTTCATTATCCCAGAGCTTTCTAAAGGCATAGAAATAACTATAAATCTCTTGTCTTTTTTCTTCACTCTTATTATCAATCTGAAAAAGGACTAATGCCTTCTGGTGGTCTGCATAAAATTTCAGCTGTGTTGACTTAATACTTATTTTAGACATAAGCCACCTTCTCTTAATCTTCTTATTATAGCAGTAAGTCTTAAACCCAGCCCAAAACTTAGTGTTAATATCTCTTTTTTCTTCCTTATCAAACATTTATGATGATATATTATTGTAGGTTTAATATCTGATTAGAATGATCCTTTGTCTTAACCTCTTTTGGAGATATGATTTTTTCAATAACTCCCTTTTCATCGATAATAAATGTTGTCCTAAAAGTTCCCATATATGACTTACCATACATTTTCTTTTCTCCCCAAACTCCAAATTGCTCAACTAAGGTTTTGTCAGTATCAGCAATCAAAGTAAAAGGAAGTTCGTGTTTTGTCTTAAACTTAATATGAGAAGCCATTGAATCAATACTAACCCCAATAACCTCATAACCTGCCTTACGCAAATCACTATAACCATCTCTTAAACTGCAAGCCTGAGCAGTGCAACCACTCGTATTATCTTTAGGATAGAAATAAAGTGCAATCTTCTTCCCTTTGTAATCAGATACCTTAATCTCTTGTCCTTCTTCATTTACTCCCAAAACCTCTGGTGCTTTATCTCCAATTTTTATCATAACTTTAGATTATTAATTATTATACTTCTTCTTTAAACGTAGAAAATAGAAATAAGTTTTATTGGAAAGAAAAATCTTAAACTTACAAGGAAATTCAATTACGCACTATCACAGTGCAATTCTAATCAATAAACGCACCATGACAGTGCAATCTGGCTTGAAGATAAGTTTGATATAAATGTATATGTTAGAATAATTATATAAAAAATTACATTAATATTTCCATACTTTAAAATAATGTTTTATGTTTGCATCTTATTAAAAATATTGTAGTCATTATTTATAATATACTTATTCAATAATTTATTATTAACACTTCCTTTCAGAATACAAATTAAACATTCCAGACATGAAAAAACTATTATTAATTTTTACTCTATTTATTGGCTTTTCTCTTAGTGGTTTTTCTCAACACTATAGTGAAGGCAGTTGGTATCTTGGACCAGAACTCTCTGGAGGGTTTCATATGAAAAGTCTAAATATTGAGGATGATGATATTGAAAAGATGAGCATTTTCTGGAATGCAGGGGCTTATGTAGGTTATTCTCTTACCGACTTAATAGGTTTTCAAGTAGATATAGCATATAATGGAATGTATGTTTCTGAAAAATCTAAAAATATTATTATTCCTGCAATGGTAACTTTGCAATTCTCATCTCACCAACATTTAGGAATTGGATTAATGTATAGATATTGTATTGAAAGTCCTAAGTCACTTGATATAGCTTTTGTTCCGTATGATTATAAAGCTCTAAATAATACTGACCTATCAGTAGTTCTTGAATTTTCAACCTTGACAAATAAGATTTTTTCAATGGGTCGCTATACCATCGTCACCGATGAACTTACAAAGCAAAGAGCTTTTATTAGAGCAGGCTATTCTCTAACTAAAGGGAGCTTTACACTTTTACCAAGAGAAGATATTTGGAATGATGCTCCAACAAATGAGATTAAGTTCAGTTCTTTTTTCATTGAATTTGGTTTAAGATATGATTTCATAAGCCTCTTTTCAAACGACTCCAACAAGAAATCAAATAAGAGCTCAAAAAAGAAATCAAGTAAATCAAGAAAGAGATAGGATAGAGAATGATATAACTAATCTATTGTTAAATTGAATCTCTTATTATCTCCAATATCTACGGCTGGTAAATTAAGTGTAATATTTCTATTTGTAGGGAACCACCAAAGTGGATCCCAATTAGATGCTGTCTGATAATCTATTTTAACTTGTATCCCTGTGCTAGGTATCACAAAAAGCCGTTCTGTATAATTAGCATTTCCATTATTAGAAATATCTTGAGAGCCTGACCAAAAAACAATAGTTTCTTTATTAGAAGCCGCAGTACTAAAAGACCACAATCCTTTATTTGCATTAAAAGTATAATCTCCTTGTTTAATTATATTTGATACCGTAATCTTTTTTATCCGAGTTGTGGTACCGTATGAATTTGTAATTTTAAAATTAATTTCAGATAAAACATGTTCGAAGCTTAATGCAACTCTTCCTGTGTTGTTAAACATGTTTTTATCTTTTGTTTTTGCAGTAACTAAATCTTTAACATTAGCAATAGTGTTTTGTGTTTGAAAGCTAAATTTCGGATAGCCTTGTGCATTAGGTGCTGTCCAATTTGTTACTCCTAATGGAAATCCTGAACTTGCGCCATCTGTAGCAACTCCATAAAAATGGAGATAACCTGATGCAGGCCAATAATAACTCCCTGTATAATTCCAATTGTTACCAGATTTTGATACCGTTAAATTGTTAATAAATGGAGTCATTGTTGGTGTCGTATTAAAAAGTCCAACAGAGGAATATGCAAAAACATTGAATTTTGTGAAATTAGCATTTGTAAGTTCTATTCCCTTAGTATTATTAGGATTGTCTTGGTCTGCAAAAAATGAAATCTTATCCCCAGATACAATAGGTTTTTCATTATCTGGTTCAATGAATTCTTCAGTACAAGAATACATAACAAGTGTAAATAATCCTATTATAATGTATTTCAAAGTCTTTTTCATATTCT
>JBAYYI010000065.1:0-10795 GCA_041673165.1 Bacteroidales bacterium | reverse complement strand
CAACTTACGGATAAATGAAAATCATATTGATACTATTGATGTAGAGATTTGTTATGGAGAAGTTTATAATCAATTTGGGTTTAATGAAGATACAGCAGGCTTTTATAAACATAGCTTTCAAACCATAAAAGGATGTGATAGTATAGTTAATTTGAATTTAAGGATAAATCCAATTTTTAATGATACCATATTTGCAGAGATATGTCAGGGAGAAATATACAATCAAAATGGGTTTAATATAAGTATAGCTGGGTTAAATGTTTTGAATTTGCAGACTAACAAAGGTTGTGATAGTTTAGTTAATTTGGTCTTAGTTGTTAATCCAATATTTAACGACACCATTGAGGCTGGAATATGTCGTGGCGAAGTCTATAATGAAAATGGGTTTAGTGAGTCTCTGGAAGGGTTTTACACTCATTCATCTCAAACCATAAAAGGATGTGATAGTATTATTTCTATTAATCTTTCTTATTTAGACTATTATGATACAATTCAAGCTGTAATTTGTGAAGGTGAAACTTATAATCAATTTGGTTTTAATGAAATCAATGAAGGATTCTACAAACATTCGTTCCAAACAATAACAGGCTGTGACAGTATATTAAATTTAGATTTAAAAGTAAATGAAATATATAACGATACTATTATTGCGGAAATTTGTAATGGAGAAGTATATAATCAATTTGGTTTTATTGAAGATTTGGCTGGCTTTTACCAACATCGTTTTCAAACAATAAATGGTTGTGATAGTATAGTCAATCTTTGTTTGAAAATTAATCCAACTTATCATGATACGTTCTATGTCGAGATTTGCCAAGGAGAAGTCTATAATCAGAACGGCTTTAGTGAATCACTGGAAGGATTTTACACTCATTCATATCAAACAATAAAAGGTTGTGATAGTATAATTAACCTCAAATTAGTTAACCCAGATTATGTTGATACAATTGTTGCTGAGATTTGTCAAGGAGGAGTTTATAATCAAAACGGTTTTAATGAAACTAATCCAGGCTTTTATTCCCAGAACCTTCAATCAATAAAAGGTTGTGATAGCATAATAAGTTTAAGTTTGAAAGTAAATCCTACATATAATATTAGTTATAATTCTCAAATTTGCCAAGGGACTTACTATACTTTATATGGATTTAATGAATCAAGCTCAGGAGTATATTCTCAAGTATTGTCATCACTACATGGTTGTGATAGTATAGTTAATCTAGAATTATCAGTTATTGAAACTCCAATAAATTATTCTTTAATTGATGATAAATATATTATCGCAGAAGATCTTCCTATAACTATTGATGTTAGCTGTGAAAATTGTATTTCTTATTATTGGAATACTGGTTCAGAAGATGCAGTATATGAAATTAATCAAATTGGACAATATTATGTTACTATTAGACATAAATGTGGTAAGGTTTTAGATTCTGTTCTTATTGCATATCCTGAAGTATATGTATTTGTCCCTAATTCTTTCACTCCATTAGAAATAACTAATAATACTTTTTTCCCTGTTTTTGAAAGTATTGAGAAAGTATTTGTAGAATTATTTGAAATATACAATCGCTGGGGTGAAAAGATTTATTCTTCTAAAACAAGAGGATGGGATGGAACATATAAAGGGAAACTGATTAGTAACGGAGTTTATATCTGGCGTTTATTATATAAAACTAAGTATTCAGGAGATAGACTCTTTGAGAAAACTGGCGAAATTAATTTAATTAGATAGATTGTTTAAATAATAAGTTGATATACTTTGAAATTCGATAGAATATTTATACCTTTGCTCACTAAATAATGATTTATTAACTTAAAAAATAGAAATTATGCCATCAATTATTTTAATCGTCGTAATGTCTCTTGTAGCACTTATCGTGTTCCTTTGGTTGGTACCTCTAAACTTATGGTTCCAATGTGTTTTGAACGGAGTTAAGATGTCACTTCTTCAACTTATCTTTATGCGTTGGAGAAAAGTACCACCAGCAATTATCGTTAATTCAATGATTACTTCAAAGAAAGCAGGTTTAGATTTAAATTCTGATTTATTAGAAGCTCACTATCTTGCAGGAGGACATGTTCCAAGAGTTGTTAAAGCTTTGATTTCTGCTGATAAAGCAAACATTAACTTAGATTTCAAATCAGCAACAGCAATTGACTTAGCTGGTCGTGATGTGTTTGAGGCTGTTCAATTAAGTGTTAACCCTAAAGTTTTAGATACTCCACTTGTTGCAGCTGTTGCAAGTAATGGTATTCAACTTATTGTTAAGGCAAGAGTTACAGTTAGAGCAAATATCCGCCAATTGGTTGGGGGAGCTGGTGAGGAAACAATTCTTGCTCGTGTTGGAGAAGGTATTGTAACTTCAATTGGTTCTTCAAAGTCTCATGCTTATGTTCTTGAAAACCCAGATTCAATTTCTAAACTTGTTCTTTCAAAAGGATTAGATACAGGAACTGCATTTGAGATTCTATCTATTGACATTGCAGATATTGATGTAGGTAAGAATATTGGAGCTCAACTTCAAATGGATCAAGCAGAGGCAGACAAGAATATTGCTCAAGCGAAAGCTGAAGAAAGAAGAGCAATGGCTATAGCTGTTGAACAAGAAATGAAGGCTAAGGCTCAAGAAGCAAGAGCTAAGGTTATTGAAGCAGAAGCAGAGGTGCCTCTTGCAATGGCTGAAGCATTCCGTAATGGTAACTTAGGCATTATGGATTATTATAAAATGAAGAATATTATGGCTGATACTGACATGAGAGAAAGTATTTCAAGACCAAGTTCAAATAAAAATGAAGGAAGTTTAGGTAAAAAGTAATTATCTATAGTCTTTTATCGTTTTGTCCACAAGTCTCACTCTTTTTTGACAATTTATTATTTAATAATAGGGGTCATAAAGGTGGAGTTTGTGGACAAAATGTTTTATAGTAGTTTTGTTTGTTATTTTCTCTAAGATTAAATTAATAAAAGTGGATAAAGATAATATTGTAATTAAAGGGGCGAGGGTAAATAACTTAAAGAATATTGATTTAACCATACCTCATAATAAACTTATTGTAGTAACAGGGCTATCTGGCTCAGGGAAAACCTCCCTTGCTTTCGACACCTTGTTTGCAGAGGGGCAAAGACGCTATGTTGAAAGTCTTTCCTCTTATGCACGTCAATTTTTAGGAAGGATGAATAAGCCAGAAGTTGATTCAATATCTGGAATATCGCCTGCAATTGCTGTAGAACAAAAGTCTTCTAATAGAAATCCACGCTCAACAGTTGGAACAATCACCGAAATATACGAATATATCAAACTCCTATATGCAAGAATTGGAAAAACCTACTCCCCAATTTCAGGTGAAGAGGTAACAAGAGATTCAGTATCTAATGTTGTTGATAAGATGCTTTCCTTTGAAGATGGTTCAAGGGTAATGATTCTTTGCCCCATTAAATTAAAACCAAAAGAAACTCTTAATGCACGCTTTGAACTCTTGATGCAATTGGGTTATGTTAGGGTTATGATTGATAAAGAGGTCGTAAAGATTGAAGATGCATTAGAGAAAACCATTAAGAAAGACTCCGATGTTAAGATACTAATAGATAGAATAAGCATTGACCTAAGCTCTGAGGATGTTTACCTTCGCCTATCTGATTCCATTCACACTGCTTTCTACGAGGGTGAAGGGGATTGCATTGTTATGAAAGACGAAGAAACGTTTTTCTTTTCTAATCGCTTTGAAAGAGATGGTATGGAGTTCACAAAACCATCTGAAAACTTCTTTGCTTTCAATAATCCTTATGGAGCTTGTCCAACATGTAGTGGCTCAGGTTTTGTTGAAGGGGTTTCTGAAGACTTAGTAATAACTCAACCACATCTTTCAGTTTTTGAAGGAGTTGTTAACTGTTGGAGAGGTGAGATAATGAAGAAGTTTAAGGAAGACTTCATTGAAAAGACAGCCGAAACATTCCCAATACACCGCCCTTATAATAAACTATCACAAAAAGATAAGGACTTTCTTTGGAATGGAAACGAAGATATTGTTGGCATTAATAAATTCTTCGAGATGCTTGTTGCAGAAAGTTATAAGATACAATTTAGGGTTATGCTCTCTCGCTATAGGGGAAGAACAACCTGTCCTGATTGTAGAGGTACAAGGCTGAGAAAAGATGCAGGTTATGTGAAGATAAACGATATGTCAATAATTGATTTATCACTTATGCCAATTGATGAGTTGATTGAATACTTCGACAATATAAAACTAAATGACTACGAAAAGCAAGTATCAGAACGATTAATTACAGAAATAAAACAAAGATTAGGTTATATGTTTGAGGTTGGTTTAGGCTACCTCTCACTTAACCGCCAAAGCTCAACCCTTTCAGGAGGAGAAAGTCAAAGAATAGCACTTGCAACCTCACTCGGCAGTCCCCTTGTTGGCTCAATGTATATCTTAGATGAACCAAGCATAGGACTGCATTCAAGAGATACACATAATCTTATAAATGTTCTTTATAAGCTAAGAGATGCAGGAAATACTGTTATAGTTGTTGAACATGATGAAGAGATTATCAAGGCTGCTGATTTCATTGTTGACATTGGCCCTGAGGCTGGAAAGAATGGAGGAGAGGTTGTGTTTACAGGCACTTATAAAGAACTACTTAAAAACAAAATCTCCCTTACAGCCAAATACCTTAATAATGAATTAGAAATTCCACTTCCAGAAAGAAGAAGAAGATGGAAGGAATCGATAAGTATTGAAAACTGTAATGAGAATAACTTAAAAGATGTAAGCGTTCAAGTGCCACTAAAAGCCCTAACTGTTATTTGTGGAGTAAGTGGCTCTGGCAAAACAACATTGATTAAAAACATATTCTATAATTCCGTCCTAATGAACTTAGGAGAGGTTGTTGAAAATGTTCCAAAAGCATCAGAGGCTACGGGTTCTCTTTCTCTAATTAAGTCAATACAATTAATAGATCAAAACCCAATTGGTCGCTCTTCTCGTTCTAATCCCGCAACTTACCTTGGAGCATTTGATGATATTCGTAATCTATTTGCATCTCAACCCTTGGCAGAAAAAAGAAACTTAAAGGCTGGGTACTTTTCTTTTAATGTTGATGGAGGACGTTGCGATGAATGTAAGGGAGAAGGAACGGTAACAATTCCTATGCAGTTTATGGCAGATGTTATTCTACCTTGTCAAGCCTGCAACTCATCAAGGTATAAGGAAGAGGCATTAGAAATAAAGTATAGGACAAAGAGTGTTTCCGACATTCTTTCTATGACAATACAAGAAGCAGTTGATTTTTTCTCAGAGGATAACCAACCCTTAACCACAAGGATAGTTCAGAAATTAGAATCACTTATAAAAGTAGGATTAGGATATTTGCAATTAGGTCAAAGCTCAATATCAATTAGTGGTGGAGAGGCACAAAGGGTTAAGCTTGCCTACTACCTCACAAAAGGAAATAATGAAAACGCAACAGTCTTTATCTTCGATGAACCCTCAACAGGACTACATTTCCACGATATAAACAAACTCAATATCGCACTCCAAGAACTTGTAAACATAGGTCATACGGTAATAGTTATTGAACACCACGCCGATATAATCAAGATTGCAGATTGGATAATTGAACTTGGCCCACAGGGAGGCAAGAACGGGGGGAATATAGTATTTTTTGGAACACCAGAAGAGATGGTAAATGCAGAGAATACCCAAACAGGAAAATACATTAAAGGAAAATTATAAGATGAATATTAGATTTAATCTATAATTACTTCTTATTTTTTATACAGTATAGTTCAAAGATTTTTTCTAATGCTATTTTTTGTTTATCTAAGTCAGGATGCTCACTAAATTGATTTTGTTTTAGCATTTCGTTAGTAATAAATGTATTGTATTTGAAATACAATCTATCGAGGTCATAGTACCCAAGTGCAAAGCCTGACGGATTCATTAAGAAAGCATAGTTTTCTCCTTTCTCCTTATTAGAATACATACTGCCAAAATAATTATTTATAAAGAAATGTTCAATTATCTTTCCATCATAATCCTTACAGTATCTTGCCTTATACCTATCAAATAGATGAGGAGTAAATTCATGGATTACAGTATTTGTAGGGGTATTATCCGTAATTCCAATTCCATTATTGCCTATGGCATAACATGTTTCTCCGTAAGAAGAACCCCTAATGCAGACGTATCCATAGCATAAGGCGTTTTTTCTTGCAAAAGGAAGAATTAACCACTTATTTAATCTCTTTGAAGTATAGTAGTGCAATCCTAATATGGTATCTTTATTTTTATTTTTAATAAAATAACGTCTGTACTTACTATCTAAGCCTGTTGTTTTGTCGCTAATTGATTCAAAAAAATCACTGATTAGTTCTTTTCTAATATCTGCCCTTGTCATTTTATCTACTAACATAAACTCAATTTTAGATTATAGATATTTTATTGACGACAAAGATAAAATTAATATTATATCTTTGCATATCAAATTAAATTTATTTTTACATTAAAAGTATAAACGAAAGAAATGTTACAAACGTATTGTCTGTAATTTCTTTTTTTTAGAATAGATAAGTACTAAGATGAAAACAGATAAAACTAATGTCGGAGAGCTTTTTGATTCAATATCTCCAAGCTATGACTTCCTCAATCACTTCTTTTCGTTAAATATAGATAAGTTGTGGAGGAAGAAAGTTGTTAAGCAGCTTTCAAACAAAAAAGATAAGGTTTTGGATGTTGCAACAGGCACTTGTGATTTGGCAATTGAGATAATAAAACAAGATAAAGCTAAACATATCGTTGGAATCGACCTTTCAGAAGGAATGCTTAAGAAAGGACAGCAGAAGATTGATAAACTAAAACTAAGTAATCAAATAACACTTAGTCAAGAAGATTGCCACTCTCTTAGCTTTGAAGATAATAGTTTTGATGCAGCAGTAGTAGGTTTTGGAGTTAGGAATTTCAGAGACTTAGATTTAGGACTAAGAGAAATAAATAGAGTGCTTAAACCAAAGGGAGAGTTTATTGTGCTTGAGTTTTCAAAGCCAAGATACAAGATTATATCTTTCTTTTATAACCTCTACCTAAACCATATCCTACCTTTTCTTGGTCGTCTGTTCTCAAAACATCTCTATGCCTACTCATACTTACCAAATACTATTAATGAATTTGTCTATGGTAAAGATTTCGTTGAAAGATTAATTAATGCAGGATTTGAGAAGGCAGAATACAAAGAAGTTTCATTTGGAATAGCAACAATATATAAAGCAGTAAAGAGATGAGTTCTTTTCTAACATGGGTGAAGATAACAAGACCACATACCTTGTTTGCAGCTTTTTCTCCTGTTGCAATAGGCGTGATTGTTGCAGCAAAAATAGGTGAAATTAATTGGACTATTGCCGTTGCAACTCTCATAGCTGCTCTTTCAATTCAAGTTCTTTCTAATTTTGTTAATGACTACTACGATTTCAAAAAGGGATTAGATAAGAAAGGAAGGGTAGGTTTTAAGAGAGCTCTTGCAGAAGGACACGTTACTTTAAAGCAAATGCAAATTGCTATAGCGATTGATTTGTTTATTGCCTTATCTCTTGGACTTTACTTGGTTATTAGTGGTGGCATAATAATACTTTTGATTGGTCTTTTCTCAATCCTCTTTGCTTGGCTCTACACCGCAACAAAGAAATCCCTAAGCTATTTAGGCATTGCTGATATATTTGTCTTCCTATTCTTTGGGTCAATCGCAACACTTGGAACAACAGCCCTACAAACTGGCACATTCAGTCAAGAATCTATGTTCTTAGGTTTTGTCTGTGGTGCAATTTCAACCTGCGTCTTAATAGTCAATAATATAAGAGATAGAGAAAATGATGTATTACATAATAAGAAAACCTTTGTAGTTAGATTTGGCAAAAGAGCAGGGGAGATGGAATACTTATTTTTCATAATCCTAACCCTTGTTTTCACATTCCTCTCAAATCCTTTTTCGTTTTCTAATCTTATTTTCCTCTTTGGCTTATTTCTATTCTTACAATTACTAAGAACAAAGGGTGAAAAATACAACCTAATGCTAATGAAGACAGGTTTATTGAATGTTATATTTGTTGTATTATCAATAATCGATTTCCTAATTCTTAAATAAATAATCCTAATTCATTATATATGAAAAGAAAAATACTAAGTCTTATCCTTATTAATTTATTTTTTATTAGTGCTTACTCACAAACCTTTAACCCTCCAATACCTGTGGAATGGGTAATAGGAAATAATAGGACTTCATTCCAAGTGGGTCTTAACAGAAATATATATAAGCAAATCAATTTCTCCAATATAACAAGTGCAACAGCAGATTATAAGAACACCCCCACAGAAACGGAACTTGTAATGAACAATACTGTGGCTTATCAGTTCCATAAAAATCTTAATATAGGCGCAGGATTGCAATATCATTATAAAAGAGGACTTGTACCCAATATATCAATGACCTACACATTCATAAGCCCAGCTTTTATTATACTAATATCTCCTGCTTTTCAGCTCTTGCCTAATGGAGAAAAGAATTTAGAGTTTATAAGCTTTGCGGAATTTAAGCCAAAACTAACAGAAAAAATCAGATTATACACAAAGGCACAATATATGTATAATCATAGTTTCACCTTCGATGCTCACGATAGAAGCTTTGCTTATTTCCGCTTAGGATTAAAGATAAATATTATAAGTTTTGGGGGAGCTTGCAATTTGGATTACTATGGTAAAGATAAGTTCTTCAAAGAAAATTATGGTGGATTTATTAAATTCGATATCTAATCAAACATTAATAATTATACTATGAATTCACTATTTATTATTATGCCAATCCTCGTTTTCCTAATGTTTTGCATAGGGTTGGAACTAAAGCTTTCAAACTTTAAACTAATACTAAAACAACCCAAATCAATCATTTTAGGCACGCTTGCTCAACTAATACTTCATCCATTGATTGCTTGGTTCTTGCTAAGCTTCTTAGATATATCTGACGAGTTTAAGATAGGGATAATCTTAATTGCATCCTGCCCAGGTGGTGCCTCCTCCAATGCTTTTTCCTATTTAGTTAAAGCAGATGTTGCCCTTTCCGTACTCCTAACCTCCCTTTCCAGCCTATTATCTATCTTCACCATACCAATTATTATCTCAACCTATATCTATTTTGCATTAGGCGATAATGTCAGTATCAACCTTCCATTCTTCAAATTACTAATGCAAAATGTAGTATTCCTACTCTTGCCAATTGTCTTTGGTATGTTATTAAACAGATATAAAGAAAAATTTGCCAAAAAGCTATCTGTTTGGACAAAGAAACTGCCAATCTACCTACTTTTAATTCTAATTACTGTCTTCTTTATTGAAAATATGGATGTAATTATTGAAACATTTAGCAAATTATCCATAGCAATATTTATACTTGTTATTGGCGTTATGCTTATTAGTTATTTCTTAGCTCTCATATTTAAGATAAAAACAGAACAACGAAAAGCCATCGTTATTGGAGTTGGAATAAAGAATGCAGCACAAGCAATGTTGATTGCAGCAAGCCCTATAATACTAAATAATCCAAAGATTGCAATTCCAGCAGTGCTATATGCCTTGATAATGAACATAGTAATCTTAGTATATGTTGCAATAAACAAAAGAAAATCAAAATTAATCAACCAATAATTAAAATATTATGACAAGTCTTCTACACTATCTACCAGCTTATCTAATAGCAATTAATATAACTTCAATATTAATTTTCTCAATAGATAAGTTGCAAGCCAAGAATAATAAAAGAAGAGTTCCTGAAAAGGTTCTTCACCTATTAGAAGCCTTAGGTGGCGTTTTTGGAATCATAGCTGCAATCTATCTTATTCACCATAAATCCTCAAAATGGCAGTATTATATTATCACATACATAATTTTACTTGCGTGGATATTTGCATTCCAATATTTTGACCTATCTATATTCTAATAGAAAGAAAAAACAAGCTTGCACAATCAAACATAAATAGTAAATTTGCAAAACTAAAAAACATAAAATGATGAAGAGCATAAAGATTTCAATCTCTGGAGATTTGGGAAGTGGGAAAAGCGTATTGAGTAAGCAACTAAGTCAAGAGCTTGGCTTTGAAGTAATTTCAATAGGAGTAATTCAAAGGGAACTGGCTACTAAGTACGGGATGGACGCATTGGAATTTAATCAATTTATGGAAACACATCCTGAAATAGACGAGGAGTGTGACAAGATGGTAACAAACTATGGAAAAGAGGATAGGGGACTTATACTTGACTCTCGCCTTGCTTGGTTTTTCATACCTCATTCCTTCAAAATTCATCTAACGGTCGATAATAATATTGCAGCAAAACGAATATTTAACGACAATATAAGAAAGAACGAAAAGTACAGTTCTGTTGAGGATGCAGCTCAAAAACTACTTGCAAGAAAGAATAGCGAAGTACTTCGTTACAAAACCCTTTATGGAGTTAATGTTGAAGACCTTTCAAACTACGATTGCGTTATTGACACCTCAAGTTCCGATCCCCAAAAGACCTACGACCTAATCATAAGCTTCTATCATCAGTGGCTTTCTAACAAAGAATAAATTTATTCAGCATAATAATCCATTATTATAGGCATACCATGATGCTCCATTGCCAATGGACGACCTCTCCATTGCCAATATAACATAGCTTCATTGCCAATGAAGAACCCCTCCATTGCCAATAGAGAAGCATCAATACAAAGAAAGAAAATCCTGATACCCTATTTCATAAAGTTAAA
>JBAYYI010000064.1:0-10843 GCA_041673165.1 Bacteroidales bacterium | reverse complement strand
TTACTAAGGACTATCAAACGAGCAATAGTATTTCTTTATTGTATTGTAGTATCTTCTTCTTCTGTTTTAATTTCCTTTTCTCCTCTTTCCAATGCTATTTCCTTATTTCCTTTTTCCACAAATATCGGTAGGTTTACATTCTTAAAGGTTAGTGGTAGTGAGGTTTCAATCCTTATTCTCTTTCCTGTTATTGGGTGTTGTATTTGTAGGGATGTGCAGTATAGTTTTAGGAAGTTTTCTGATATTTGTCTTGCTCCAAAGCGGTGGTCTCCTATGACAGGGTTGCCAATGCTACTTAGGATAAAGCGTATTTGAGATTCAAAATAGGTATGTGGTGTTACAAGAATATGTGTGTAGGCTTCAAAGCTTTCTTGTGTTTCATATTGAACTACGCATAACTGAGCTCCTACTGCATCTTGCTTTTCTACAAATATTCGATTCTTTGTGCCTGCCTTAAGCCAAACGTTTAATTTGTCGTTCTTGTGTTTTGGTTTGCCTGCAATTAGTGCGTGATATTCTTTTTTTGCTTGTGGGAATGTTCTTTTTAGTACTAACTGTGCTTGTTTTGATTTGGCAAATAAGCATACACCTGATTCGTCGTCTTCTGGTGTTTCAATAACGAATAGGTTTTGTCTTATTCCCCACTTCCTTCTAACATAACTTTTAGTTAGGGCATAAAGCGATTTAGTCTTTTCATTTGGTTTTGCATCAACATGAATTCCTGCAGCTTTCAAAACAACTATTATATCTTCATCTTCAAAAAGAATTGGAACATCTGTTTTCTCTCTTGCTATATGTCTTCCTCCCGAATATTTTGAGTATTCTATTTCTTCTCCCTTGCTTATTATTAGCTCTGGGCTTTTTATTATTGCTCCTCTATAGGCTATGCAACCATAAATTATCATTTTCTTTGCCTTCGAGATGGACACTTCAGGGAAGGATTCCAAAACTAAATTAAGTAGTGATACATTGTCTTTTGCGGTAATCTTCATTAATTATTTCTTCTTATAGTTTGCAAAAGTACATTTTTTATTTTAATTTCGCAGTTCATTTCAAATATTGAATAACTATGTCGATCTCAATTTCCAATCTCACAAAAATATATGGTCAGCAAAAAGCCTTAGATAATGTCTCTTTAGAAATCAATAAGGGAGAGATTGTTGGGCTTTTGGGCCCTAATGGTGCAGGGAAAAGTACTATGATGAAAATCATTACTTGTTTTATCCCTCCAACAGAGGGAAGTGTTAGTGTTTGTGGCTATAATATCTTTGATGACTCAATTGAGGTTAGAAAGAAAATAGGATATCTTCCAGAACATAATCCTTTATATCTTGATATGTATGTTAGGGAATTTCTTCTTTTTATTGCTGGTATTCATAATTTGGGCAAGCAGAAGAAAGAAAGAACAGAATATATGATTGAACTTACTGGCTTAACTAAGGAAGTAAATAAGAAGATTGGAGCTCTTTCAAAGGGATATCGCCAAAGGGTTGGTATTGCTCAGGCAATGATTCACGACCCAGAGGTTCTAATTCTTGATGAGCCTACTTCAGGACTTGACCCTAATCAACTTATTGAGATTAGAGAACTAATTAAGAACGCAGGAAAAGATAAGACTGTTTTGCTTTCAACCCACATTATGCAGGAGGTTGAGGCTGTTTGCGACAGAACAATCATTATTAATAATGGCTTGGTGGTTGCTGACGACAACACTCAACACTTATTAGCAGGACAAAGCCTTGAAACAATATTTAGAAAGATAACGAAGAATCTTTAGAGGATGAAATGAGAAAACCTATTAAAGTTATATTGTTTCTGCTCTTTTTGTTCCTAAACTTAGACTCCTTCTCTCAGTTTGTCAAGATTGAAAACTATCCTTTTATCAATTATGAGGATAATAAGATTGAGTTCTTTGGAAGCTCAGAGAGGAAGTTTGATACCTTGTTTGAAAAGATGAAACAAACAATTGCATTAGGTAAAGATCAGGTTAGGGTTCTTCATATTGGTGACAAACAAACTACTGATGATGTTTTCACTGCTCAAGTCTATCACAATCTTTCCTTAACTCTTTCTGGACTTGAAAGCAGAAGAGGGATGCTTTGGGATGAGATAATAAATATTAAGCCAAAGAAAGAGTTTGACTATGAGATTGCTGATTACGATAAGAAAGAAGACTTATTATGTAAGAAGTTTAGATTATATCATAGTCCCCTCAATGATTCAATCAATATTTACATCAAAGACATTGGAACATCATATAAATCAATTTACTTTCAAGATAAGGGTTATACATTATTTGAAATAACAAACCCAATAAAGAATGTTAGTTTGAGTATTACTAATAATTCGAGTGAGAACTTTATTATTTACGGACTTTACTTGGAGTCAAATAATGCAGGCTTTATCTACGATATCATTTCAGAAAACAATATAAACATAGACCAAGCTGTTTTCAATCCAAACACAGAACCACGACTAAAAACAATGAGTTTTGATATGGTTGTAATCTCATTAGGAGAAAGTGCAGCATATTCTCCAGCCTATTTGTCGGAAAGCTTTAAACACAGTATCAAAGAACTATTAAAAAGGCTTCGAACATATAATCCAAATATCCCAATCCTACTAACTACTCCCTACGATTACTATGTAAACAATAAGCCCAATCAAAGGTTAGAAAAGGCAACAGAGGATTTGATTGAGGTTGGTAAAACATCCAATTGTGCTGTTTGGAATTTCTATAAGATAATGGGTTCAAAAGGATGTTCTGACAACTGGAGTAGAAATGGTCTGATGGATAAGAGGAAAACAAACTTAACAAATAGAGGTTCGGTTCTGCAAGGAGAATTATACTACAATGCGTTGTGGCAATCTTTTGAGAACTATATAGGCAAAACAAATTGATACTAAATAAATAATAAACACTTAAAACCTTTTTTAAGTCAAATATAAATTATAATTTTGCAATATCAATCTATTAGTTTTAAACATATTTACTAATCACATAAATTTAAAAGCAATGGTAAAGATAGCAATCAACGGATTCGGACGTATCGGAAGAATCACTTTCAGAAACATGCAAAGAAAAAACAACATGGAAGTTGTTGCAATAAATGACCTAACAGATGCTACAACTTTAGCTCACTTACTAAAGTATGACTCTGTTCATGGACGTTTTGACGGAGAAGTTCATGCAGATGGAGATTTTTTAGTAGTTAATGGAAAGAGAATCCGAGTATATGCAGAAAGAGACCCAGAAAACCTACCATGGGGAGAACTTGGAATTGATATCGTTGTTGAATCAACAGGTATTTTCCGTAACAGAGAAAAAATGGGCAAACACATCAAAGCAGGAGCAAAGAAAGTTATTCTTACAGTTCCAGCAGACAAACCAGAAGATGTTGATGCAACAGTAGTATTAGGAGTTAACTGTGAAAGCTTAACAAAAGACATGGTTTACATTTCAAACGCATCATGTACAACAAACTGTTTAGCACCTATTGCAAAAGTACTTAACGATAACTTTGGAGTAAAAAGAGGTATCATGAATACTATTCACGCATACACAAACGACCAAAGTATATTAGACCTCCCACATAAAGACCTTCGTCGTGCAAGAGCAGCAGCAGTTTCAATAATCCCAACAAGCACAGGAGCAGCAAAAGCAGTTGGTTTAGTTATACCAGAACTTAAAGGAAAATTAGACGGACTTTCAATGAGAGTTCCAACTCCAGATGGTTCAGTAGTTGACTTAACAGTTGAATTAGGAAAAACAGTAACGAAAGAAGAAGTTAATGCAGCAATGAAAAAAGCAGCAGAAGGCCCAATGAAAGGAATCTTAGAATACACAGAAGATCCAATCGTTAGCTGTGATATCGTAGGAAACCCTTATTCTTCAATTTTCGATTCAAAACTAACAATGGTTATGGACGGAAATATGGTTAAGGTTATCTCTTGGTATGATAATGAAAACGGATATTCAAACCGTGTTTGCGACTTAGCAGAAAAATTAGCAAACCTATAAACTAAAATTAGTTTACCCAACTATACAGAAAGGCTATCTTTAATTAGGTAGCCTTTTTTTTGTTTGATAGCAAATTGTTAAGGAGTAATCCTATTTAATAAAGATGTTTTTTGAGGAGAATCTTTTAGTTGATTAGTGAAGTATAGAGCATCCGCTTTATTTGACGAAGTTTTCTTCATTTCGTATTGCTCAACATAATGAGTTGCATGTTCAAACAAAAACTTTCTACAATCAATGTTTACCATTAATCCTTGTCCATTATTACCATATGATAGCCCCTTAATTGCATCATTGGAATTTATGCATTGAACTTTCTGATTGTTAATTCCTTGTAAGTTAAGAGTTATTGAAGGATAGTAAAAATACTCTTGGCTTGGTAGTTGAATAGTAAACTTAACTGTATTATTATCAATTATTGTTTTAGTAATTGTTGAATGAATTCTATAATAATTATATTCATAGTATTCCTCTAATGAAGGCATCCAAACAGAATTATCACCATCTTTACCATATGTATCATTTATCCATACTAAAAAATCTACCCAATCTTTACCAGTACGGTGCTCCCCAACATGTACAGCTTCTCTTTGATTAATTGGTTTGCTTAATTGATTTATAATAATATTTTTATATTGTTCTGTTGCATTTGCTGATAGTAAAAAATGTCTTTTGATAAATTCTTTTTCTAAATCACTATTAACAGTATATGGGTTTATGATATAAGGAGCATTCCCTTGACCTGTTATTATTTTTATAGGATTATAATTAAGAGCCGAATAATAGTAATTAATATTACCATTTGGTTCTGCTAAAACTTTACAACCTCTTTGAGAAAGATTTTTCTTTATACTATCTTGACAAATCATGAAATGGTCAGATATAAGATTTGTATTATTTAAATCCTCTCCTTCAAGCTCTACATCATGAAAAGCAATACTATTCCCATAATTAAGCATCTCAATAACATTATCCCAAATTAAATAACTCTTCATAAAGAAACGGTAATAGTTTTCAGTAAAACCAGGATTAATAACTGATTTAGCATCATACATACTTGAATAATTTGTGTTGAGATTTGCTTGAGGAAAAACGGTTGTGGTGAAATGGAAACGGACTTCTTTCCCTGTACCATCATCAGAGCCAAGAGTTTTGTTTAAATAATAAACATCTGGAGGTAAATCGTTTTCAAATATGTGCCTAATATCGTAGTAATATTTATTTGTTAGAGGTTTTCCATTAATTGCTGCCCAAGTACAACTAAATGCAGAATGCAAACAATCGTCTTGAGTAAGCATAAATAACCACGATTTATTAAATTTAAGATGAGGTATCTCTGCTTCAATATTATTTAAATCAACAGTCCCATCAGTTGTAATAGTAATTTCTGCTGTTATATTCCTTGCTTCATTTCCATAAGGATAAACATATAATGGAGGATAGTTATAAGAATAAGGATTTTCATCTTTGTCTTTAGGAGCAAGTGGTTCCATCGGATCGATACAAGAAAACATAGATAGACTTGTTAAAGTTAATGAAAAGAGCATCAATAATCGAGTAATCCTTGACATAAAATATTTGTTATAGGTTTATAATTACCAGCAAAGTTATTAATAATTTTGATTTAAATACGATTTTTAAATATTTATTATTGAAAGCCTATTAGCTTGTTTTAGAAAGTTTGAAATAAATGATGTAAATTTGCAGGCGAAAAGATTAATGGTATGAATACTGAGAAATATAATTTAAGAGGAGTTTCGGCTTCAAAGGAGGATGTTCACAATGCAATTAAGGACATCGACAAAGGATTATTCCCTAAGGCGTTTTGCAAGGTTGTGGAGGATAGTTTGACGCATAACGAGGACTATTGTATGGTTATGCATGCTGATGGTGCTGGAACAAAATCGTCTTTGGCTTATATGTATTGGAAAGAAACAGGGGATATAAGCGTGTGGAAAGGCATAGCTATTGATGCTATTGTGATGAATCTTGACGATTTACTTTGTGTTGGAATAACTGATAATATCCTTCTTTCTTCTACAATTGGAAGAAATAAAATGCGTATCCCAGGTGAGGTTATCTCTGCTATTATTAATGGTACTGAAGAGTTTCTTACTCAGATGAGAGACTTAGGAATAGGTATTTACTCAACTGGTGGCGAAACTGCCGATGTGGGTGACTTAGTTAGAACGATTATTGTTGATAGCACTGTTGTTGCAAGGTCAAAGAGAAGTGATATTATTTCAAATCATAATATTAAGGGAGGAAATGTGATTGTTGGATTGGCTTCTTTTGGTCAGGCAAGCTACGAAACCTCTTATAATGGTGGTATGGGTAGTAATGGTTTAACCTCTGCAAGGCACGATGTTTTCTCAAAGGAGCTTGCAAAGAAGTATCCAGAAAGTTATGATAATTCTCTAAGCGATGAGGTTGTTTACTGTGGTGGAATGAAGTTAAATTCAGAAACTGAAATTAAAGGCGTTGATGCTGGTAAACTTGTTTTATCGCCAACCAGAACTTATGCTCCAATAATTAAACAGATATTAGAGAAACACCGTTTAAAGATTGATGGACTTGTTCATTGCAGTGGTGGAGCTCAAACAAAGGTGCTTCATTTTGTTGATGATGTTCATGTTATTAAAGACAATCTTTTCCCAATCCCTCCCCTATTTAAAATGATACAAAACCAATCCCACACCTCTTGGCAAGAGATGTATAAAGTCTTTAACATGGGTCATAGGATGGAAGTTTATACCGATATTGATACTGCAAAAGATATCATTGCAATTAGCAAGAGCTTCGATGTAGATGCTCAAATTATTGGTAGGGTAGAGGCTCATAGTGGAAAGAAACTTACCATAAATTCAGAATTTGGAGAGTTTATCTACTAATAATCTACTCTTAATTTATTCAAACAAGGATTTATTCTATTATTATCAAGTTATAGTAAATTATAACGCTGAAAGAATTTCTTGAATCAAAGGAATAAAAAATTAATACGCTGTAATAATTTACTGAAACGCTGATTCAATACCCAAATGATGTGCATCTTTCATACCAAATGATGCACATCTTTCGGGGTGAAAGATGTGCATCATTTTATTTTAAGGAAATTTAAGAGGGAGTTTTGATTTAAAATATCCAAGACCTTAATCCTTTCAATTCTATAGTGCAAATATACGAATAATTTCTGAATTAATCAATGGTTTTCTTTAGTATTTTACTAAATAATGAAGTCCTACACTTTCTTTTCTTGCTCCTGCCATCTTGATTATTAGATAGCAGTTGGCAATAAGGTTTCTTAGTTCACATAGTTCAGGGGTTAGAACGGAGCGATTATAGAGTTCTTCCGTTTCTCTGAATATTAAGCCAACTCTTTCAAGGGCTCTTTGTAGGCGAAGTTCAGAGCGAACAATTCCTACGTAGTTTGACATTATTTGTTGTACTTCTTTGGCAGATTGAGATATAAGAACCATTTCTTCATTTAAGACCATTCCTTCTGCATTCCAGTTTGGAACTTCTTTTTTGAATGATATTTGCTCGAGTTTCTCTATGCTATCAACTGCTGCTCTATGAGAAAAAACAATTGCTTCAAGAAGGGAGTTGGAAGCTAAGCGATTTGCTCCGTGAAGTCCTGTGCAGGCACATTCTCCTGAGGCATAAAGGTTTTTAACTGTTGCTCTTGCCAATTCATCAACCACAATTCCTCCGCAGGTGTAGTGAGCTGCTGGAACAACTGGTATCATATCTTTTGTTATATTTACTCCTATTTCTAAGCATTTGGCATAGATATTAGGGAAGTGGGTCATTATTACTGATTTCCTTATCTTCCTGCAATCTAAGTAAACATGGTCTTCTCCACGCACTTTCATTTCATTGTCAATTGCTCTTGCAACAATATCTCTTGGGGCTAAGGATTCTCTTTTGTCGTATTTCTCCATAAATGTTTCTCCATCTATGGTTTTAAGCACTCCTCCTGCACCTCGCATTGCTTCTGTTATTAGGAAAGAGGGCTTTTCTGCTGGGTTATATAGCGATGTTGGGTGAAACTGTACAAACTCCATATTGGCAAGCCTTCCCTTTGCTCTATGAACCATTGCTTGCCCATCTCCGGTTGCAATGACTGGGTTGGTGGTTGTACTATATACATTTCCATTTCCTCCAGTTGCTAACAGAGTTATTTTAGCTAAATATGTGTCTATTGATTTGTCGGTTTGGTTTAGAACATACGCTCCATAACATTCAACACCTGAGTGATGGCGTGTAACAACTTCTCCAAGGTGGTGTTGAGTTATTAGATCAACTGCGTATTGGTTTTCTTTTATTGTTATGTTTGGGTGTTGTTTTGCACTTTCAAGCAAGGCTCTTTCTATCTCATAGCCTGTCTTATCTTGGTGGTGGAGTATTCTATATTCAGAATGTCCTCCCTCGCGTGCAAGGTCGAAAACTCCTAAGGCAGTCTTGTCGAAATTTGTGCCCCATCCAATAAGTTCTTCAACTCTTTTGGTGCTTTCGGTGATTGTTATCCTAACAGCTTTCTCATCACAGAGTCCTGCCCCTGCAATTAGTGTGTCTTGAATGTGTTTTTCGTAGCTATCAGGAGAATACATTACGGCCGCAATTCCACCTTGAGCATATTTTGTTGAGGATTCGGATGCGTCATCTTTTGTAAGGATACATACTTTCCCATGCTCGGCTACTTTCAATGCATAACTAAGTCCAGCTATGCCTGAACCTAATACAAGAAAATCAACTTCAAATCTCATATTTTAACCATTTAATGCTTCTGCACCTGAACTAATTTCGATAATTTCGTTTGTAATTGCAGCCTGTCTTGCCTTGTTATAGGATAGTTTAAGTTCTTTTAATAGGCTTTGGGCGTTGTCGGTTGCCTTATGCATTGCTGTCATTCTGGCTCCATGCTCTGCCGCAAAGCTATCTAACATACAACGGAACATTTGTATCTTTAGGGCTTGGGGAATAATGTTTTCTATGATTTCCTCTCTGGAGGGTTCAAAGATATAGTATTTATTTATTGCCTTATCTTGGTCATCATTAAGTGAACCTAAGGGTAAGAATTCTTCTCTTGAGATAATTTGGGTCGTAGCGTTCTTAAATTTATTGTATATGATTTCTACCTTATCGTATTTCTCATCAATAAATAACTGCATAACCTCTTCAGTTATTTTCGTCACGTTTTCAAATGATAATTCGTCCCAAATAGAGTCCTGTGTTTTGAGAACATCACATTGTTTTAGTTTTGTGAAGTGTTCGGAGGACTTCTTGCCAAAACTCATCAAATCAACCTTAATGTATTTGTCTTGATTGCAAATTTCACCTATTCTTTTTTTAACTTCTTTCATTATGTTGGCGTTGAATCCACCACATAATCCTTTGTTGGAAGTAAGAACAATTATAAGAACATTATTGATTTCAGAGTTTCTTCCGTAAGGGCTATCCATTAACTCCACATTATCTTCCATAATATTGGAGATGACTTTTGAGAGGAGCTTTGAGTATGGTCTTAGAGCAACCACTGCATTTTGAGCTCGACGAAGTTTTGATGCAGATACCATCTTCATTGCTGAAGTTATCTGCATTGTTGAGCCAACGGAAGCTATTCTATTTCTTACCTCTTTTAAATTTGCCATTATACAATATATTTAGCAGCTTTATCTTGAGCTATCTTTTTCAGCTTTTCAATTATTGCATCGTCTAATATACCTTGACGAAGTTTTTCTAATGTTTCTTTATGATTGTTTTCTAATGTAAATAGGTAATCTGTTTCAAAATCATGAATTTTGTGAATAGGAACATTTAGTAACCATCCTTTAACTCCACAACAAATGATAGCAATTTGGTGCTCAACCTTCATTGGTGCATATTGCTTTTGTTTCAATATCTCAACATTTCGTTTACCTTTTTCAATAACAAACTTAGTTGAAGCATCAAGGTCAGAAGAGAACTTAGAGAAAGCTTCCAATTCACGATACTGTGCTTGGTCAAGTTTAAGTGTTCCTGCAATTTTCTTCATTGACTTAATCTGAGCATTGCCTCCAACACGAGAAACAGATATACCAACATTGATAGCTGGTCTAACCCCTGCATTAAATAGGTTTCCCTCTAAGAATATCTGTCCATCGGTAATTGAAATAACGTTTGTTGGGATATATGCTGATACGTCACCTGCTTGAGTTTCTATTATAGGAAGAGCAGTTAGTGAACCTCCTCCTTTAACCATTCCTTTCAAACATTCTGGTAAGTCGTTCATGTTTTTTGCAACAGAATCTTCTTTAATGATTTTTGCAGCTCTTTCCAATAATCTTGAGTGAAGATAGAAAACATCTCCTGGGTAAGCCTCCCTGCCTGGTGGACGGCGAAGTAGTAGAGACACTTCACGATAAGCAACAGCTTGTTTTGAAAGGTCATCATAAACTACCAAAGCATTTCTACCTGTGTCGCGGAAGAACTCACCTATTGAAGCTCCTGCAAATGGTGCATAGAATTGAAGAGCAGCAGAGTCAGAAGCCGTAGCGGCAACAATAATTGTATATTCCATAGCTCCTTTCTCTTCAAGAGTTTTAAGAATATTTGCGATTGTAGAGCCTTTTTGACCACAAGCAACATAAATACAATATACTGGTTCACCTTTATCGAAGAATTCTCTTTGGTTGATAATTGTATCTATTGCAATTGCTGTTTTCCCTGTTTGGCGGTCGCCAATGATTAATTCTCTTTGACCTCTCCCAATTGGAATCATTGAGTCAATTGCTTTAAGACCTGTTTGAAGAGGTTCAACAACTGGTTGGCGGAAAATTACTCCTG
>JBAYYI010000063.1:0-10941 GCA_041673165.1 Bacteroidales bacterium | reverse complement strand
AATCTGACATTCTAATTGGTTGCAAGGACGTTAATCACTTATTTAGTAAAAAAGAATACGAGTCTCTTTCCAATCTACATATCGCAACCGAAGATGGTTCATGTGGACTTAAAGGACTTGTTACCTCTCACAAAATTGTAGAAGAAGACTTTGATGCAATATATTGTTGTGGCCCTACTCCTATGATGAAGGCTATTTCAAAACATGCAAAAGAAAGGAATATCCCTTGCTATGTTTCTCTTGAACATAAGATGGCTTGTGGATTTGGTGTTTGTCTATGTTGTGTTGTGGAGACAAACATAGGCAACAAAAGGACTTGCGTAACAGGACCTATTTTCCTTTCAAGTGATTTAAAAGACTTTTAAGCTAAGACAATGAATAATATAGATAAGAGATTAGAGGTTACCATTAAAGATATGGTTCTAAGAAATCCAGTGATGACCGCCTCAGGAACATTTGGATATGGATACGATTATGAAGACTTTATGAGCCTTGAGTCATTGGGAGGAATTGTTGTTAAGGCTACAACTGGAGGAAATAGAGAAGGGAATGCTTATCCAAGAATGGCAGAAACAAGCTCTGGAATGCTAAATGCTGTTGGACTTCAAAACAAAGGAGTAGATTATTTCTGCAATACTCTATATAATAAGATTAAGGACATTAATACAAATATGGTTGTTAATGTTTCTGGTTCAAGCATTGAAGAATATGTTGAGGTTGCAGAGAGGATTAACGAACTTGAAAACATCCCTGGAATTGAACTAAACATATCTTGCCCTAATGTTAAGCAAGGAGGAATGGCTTTCGGCACTGACCCTAAAATGGCTTCTGAAGTTGTTAAGGCAGTTAGAAAAGTATATGATAAGACCTTGATTGTTAAACTTAGTCCAAATGTTACAAGCATTGTTGAGATTGCTAAGGCTGTTGAAGGTGGAGGTGCAGACTCTCTATCACTTATTAATACACTGTTTGGAATGGCTGTTGATGCAGAAAAACGCAAACCACTACTTTCAACCGTAACAGGTGGTCTATCTGGCCCAGCAGTTAAACCAGTAGCTCTTCGCTGCGTTTGGCAAGTTGCAAAACAAACCAAATTACCAATAATTGGGATGGGAGGAATAATGAATGCAACAGACGCAATTGAATTTATTTTGGTTGGAGCAACAGCAATTGAAGTTGGGACAGCAAACTTTATTAACCCTGCTATTAGCCAAGAAATTGTTTATGGAATATCTCAGTACTTAGACCGCCATAATATCAAAAACATTGCCGACATTAGAGGAATAATCTAAGTTTTATCAAAAAGACAATCTATTTACTATTCTATTTAACAAAACCCTTAACTACAGATTTGAATTCTCTTATATCTTGTTTTGATATTAAGAAGTCGGAGAATTTGGTATTAGTCCATTTCTTGAAATAATAATACTCAATAGAGAATGATATGCTATAAGATATTATAGTAGTAGTTGCTGCACCCCATATTCCGTAGATTGGAATAAGCCAAAAACCAAATATCCCTGTTGCAACTAAACCAAATAAAGAGGCAGATGTTGCAATGGTAAAGTTTCCTTTTGATGCGAAATGCTGAGTGAAAGTACTTGAAATACTTAATAGCAATATACCTACTGAGAGGATTTGTATCACCTGCCTAATATCGGAAAACTCCTGTCCAAAAAGAAAAACATAAACCTCTTTTGGCAGAAGAGATAAGAAAACTAATGCAAGAATTGTAAATACTATATTAACCTTTGTCATCAAGACTGAAATCCTTTTTGCATAAACCTCATCTTCTATATTCGAGAGCTTAGAGTATTGAACCAGCGCAAGACTTACCCCAAACATTAAGACAGCCTCCGATATACTTATTCCATTAGAGAAAACTCCTAAGACCTTCTTTCCAGAGTAGAAAGCAATTAGATAAAAAGATAATCTTGCATTCATTTGCTGAGAAATGCTACCTACTTGTTTTATTGCACCCAAACGGAATAGCTTTTTGAGCATTATAAAGAAGTCTTTTAGGGTAGGAAGTTTAAGTCCTCTATACTCGTCTCTTAGGAGGTAGAGTCCGAAAAATAAACTTATAGAGTAGCCAATTAATAATGAAATAACATAAATATAAGTATTATCAAACCTATCGAATAGGAACAATGAAAAGAGGAATAGGATAGATATAAGCTGCGATGATAGCTTAAGGTTGTTTGCCTGTCTTACCTTCTCTTTCCCAATTAAGATAAAGGTGTTTACTTCTGTTAATGAGGCAAAAAAAACTATAATAAAGAGTTCAAAAGGATATATAATTAAGATGTTTGGAAGGAAAATAAAGACCAAAAACAAGAGAGATATAGATAGGATTATCCAAGAGATTGCAGGAAAGAAAAGCTCGGAAAACTTATGCCTAGGAGTTAAGTAAATAAGGGTTGAATTGCCTACAAGGGTTGCAAAAAGCATTATAATAACAATATTAAAAAGGAATATTGACTGCTCCCCTTTACCTTCTGCTCCAATAGATTGACTTATTAGAATTATGGTAAGAAGCCCTATTATTGAAGAAACTATCTTTGTTAAGAATGTATGTAGTATTTTCTTTATCAATTCTTCCTATTTTGCTGGCAAAGATATAGGTATATCTTCTAATATTAAAATTAATAGAGAATAATTTGTTAGTAATGAAAAAACATCTATCTTTGCAAACCTAAATAACTAAATGGTATGCGTAGCTCAGCTGGTTAGAGTAGTGGTTTGTGGTGCCATTGGTCGTGGGTTCGAATCCCATCGCGTACCCTTTTCAAAGTTAATAGAAAAAAAGAGAGATTTCGTATTTATATGAAATCTCTTTTTAATTTAATCCTTATTCTAATTTTCTAAGCCTTTATTTTGATTTCGTAGATCTTTGATTCAGCAAATTAGTTCTTTGATTCAGCAAATCCTTTCTTTGATTCAGTAAATTGTTTCAGTGATCCATTTCACTCAAACTAAACTGCTTGCAAACAAGCGATTAGTAGGGCTAAATTATCCCTTCTCTAATTAGGTCGTGAAGATGGATAACGCCTACATATTGATTATTTTCATCCACAACAAGTAGCTGGGTGATATGATTGTCTTTCATTAGGGTTAGTGCTTGAACTGCAAACTTATCCTTTGAAATTGTCTTAGGATTTACTGTCATTATGTCCTTTGCCATTTGATTGTCTGAGGAAAGACTTTTTGATAGCATACGTCGCAAATCTCCATCAGTTATCACTCCTTTTATCTCGTTATTTTCTACAACAGCAACACAGCCTAAACGTTTTGAGGTTATTTCAATAAGGGTTTGGGCTAGTGGAGTTTCAAGACAAACTTCTGGCTTTTCGTTGTTTGGATATAGATCAGATACTTTTAAGTATAGTCTCTTTCCTAATGCTCCTCCTGGGTGGTATTTTGCAAAATCCTGAGCTGTAAACCCCCTACATTCCAAAAGACATACCGCAAGAGCATCTCCCATAACTAATTGTGCTGTTGTGGAAGAGGTTGGTGCAAGATTATTTGGGCATGCCTCTCTATCAACATATACATTTAAGAAGTAATCTGATTGAATTGCCAACATTGATTGAGGCTCACCAGCAATTGCTATTAATTTGTTTCCTAAATTCTTTATTAATGGTATTAGTACTTTAATCTCTGGAGTATTACCGCTTTTGGATATACATATTATAATATCATCTGCTTGAATTATTCCTAAGTCACCATGAATTGCGTCTGCTGCATGCATAAACACTGATGGAGTTCCTGTCGAGTTGAAGGTTGATACTATTTTCGTTGCTATATTTGCACTCTTGCCTATTCCAGTTACTATAACCCTACCTTTACTATTGAAAATTAACTCAACAGCCTCTGAAAAGTCATCATTAATATTATTAGTTAATTTCTCTATTGCTAAAGATTCTTTCTTAATTGTCTGTATTGCAATGCTTTTAATCTCTTGTGCTGTTTTCACGTTCAAAAAAATTATGTATATTTTGGTATTGTATTGAAAAAAGCAGTAATTTAGCATAATCAAACTATAAAACTACTTGTTTTTTGTAGCGACAAAAGTACGTAATATATTTGATAATATAAAAATGAAAGAAACAAAATGGGTCAAAAGCAAATAAAAACAACTGACGTTAACTTAAATAAAGAACTTAAGAGAATTTTCGGTTTTGATAAATTTAAAGGCAGGCAGGAAGAAGTCATCAAAAGCTTACTTGCAGGCAATGATACGTTTGTTATTATGCCTACAGGTGGAGGGAAGTCTTTATGTTATCAATTACCAGCACTAATTCTACCAGGTTGTGCAATCATTGTTTCGCCTTTGATTTCTTTAATGAAAAACCAAGTTGACGCCATTCGTGGATTTGGTTCTATGCGTGGAGTAGCTCATTTTCTAAATTCTTCACTTTCCAAACTTGAAGTAAAGGAAGTAAAGGACGACTTGACAAATGGGATAACTAAATTACTATATGTTGCACCTGAAAGTTTAAACAAAGAAGAGAATGCTGAATTCCTTCGTGAAATAGATATTTCTTTTTACGCAATTGATGAGGCTCATTGTATTTCTGAATGGGGTCACGATTTCCGTCCTGAATATAGGAGGATGAAACCCATTATTGATGCAATTGGTCAGAATGTCCCTATAATAGCATTAACAGCAACAGCAACTCCAAAGGTTCAACAAGACATTATGAAGAACTTGGAGATAAACGATGCTAATGTATTCATATCTTCTTTCAACCGTCCTAATCTCTACTACGAAATACGCACAAAACCTAAGAAGGTAGTGGATATGAATAGGGAGATAATCCGTTTTATTAAAGAAAATGATGGGAAGTCAGGTATTATCTATTGTTTGAGTAGGAAGATGGTTGAGGAATTAGCCGCTACGTTAGTTTTAAACGGCATTAAAGCTTTGCCATACCATGCAGGACTTGACGCAGCAACCAGAGCAGATAACCAAGATAGGTTTATTATGGAGAAATCGGATGTGATTGTTGCTACAATTGCATTTGGAATGGGAATAGACAAACCCGATGTTAGGTTTGTTATTCACTACGATATGCCAAAAAGTTTGGAGGGATACTACCAAGAAACAGGACGTTCAGGAAGGGATGATGGAGAGGGAAAATGTATTGCTTTCTACTCAGAACAAGATATAATTAAGTTTGAAAAGTTCTTAAACGATAAGCCAGTTGCAGAAAGAGAGGTTGCACTCCAACTAATGGATGAAACCATTTCTTATGCCGAAAGCTCTGTTTGTAGAAGGATTAACTTACTCCATTATTTTGGAGAACATTATGGACAAGATAACTGTGGAGCATGTGATAATTGTTTAAACCCTAAACCAAGAATTGACGCAACTGAGGACATAGAGATAGTTCTTGAAACTGTTGTTGACATAAAAGAAATACTTAAAGCTATTGATATAGCTAATATTATAACTGGTGTTAGCAATGCACAAACAAAATCTTTTAAGAATCTTCCTAATTGGGGAGTTGGACAAGAAAAGAAATTCCTTTACTGGAAAGCTGTAATCCGTCAAGCCCTAATTGAAGGGTTATTGATGAAAGAAATAGAGAACTACGGAATAATTAAGATTACTCAAGAGGGTTATCGTTTCCTTAAAAAATCCTATCCTATTCTTGTTCCAGAAGATCATGATTTTGAAAGCGACTATGAAGATATTGACTCAACAATAATGTCTGGCTCAGATGGAGGAGGTGTTGATAAGGTTCTGTTTAGCATTCTTAAGGACTTACGAAAGAAAATGGCTACAAAGGAAAACCTACCACCTTATGTTATTTTTGAAGATAGGTCTTTAGAAGATATGACAATTCAATATCCAATTAAGATGGAAGAGATGCGTCAGATTATTGGAGTAGGAGCAAGTAAAGCTCAAAAATACGGAGAACCATTTATTGATGTTGTTAAGAAATATGTTGAAGAGAACGAAATAGAGCGTCCTCAAGACTTAGTTGTAAAAAGCGTTATCAATAAATCAGGACTAAAAGTATATATTATCAAGAGTATTGACAAGAAACTTCCTCTTGAGGATATTGCACAGGCTAAAAACCTTGAGATGAATGCCCTATTAACAGAGATTGATAGCATAGTTGCATCAGGAACAAAGCTTAATATACAATACTATATTGATGAGATGGTTGACCCTTATCACCAAGAAGAGATATTAGATTTACTTAGAGAGTCGGAATACGATAATATTCATGAGATCCTTGAAGAGCTTGGAGAAGATGAATATACCGAAGAAGAAGTTAGACTAATGAGAATTATATTTTTATCTAAATTCGGTTAGTAAATGGAATCTAATTTCTACAAAACTCATAATAGCTTATCTGACTTAGACAAGTATCTTGCACTAAGACCTAATTCAAAGAAATTTATCTTGCTTGACACAAACACATACACACATTGTTTGCCTGTTTTAATTGGAGAGGTTGAAGAGTTGTATGGAGCAGAGATACTTGAAGTCGAAGAGGGCGAAGAAAGCAAATCCCTATCAATTGTTGAAAATCTTTGCAGTTCATTAATAGAATCTTCTGCCGATAGAGATAGCATATTGATTTCCTTAGGCGGCGGAGTAATTACAGACTTAGGAGGTTTTCTTGCCTCTGTTTTCAAAAGAGGTATCCAACATATTTCAATCCCAACAACACTTCTTGGAATGGTTGATGCTTCAATTGGAGGGAAAACAGCAGTTAATGTCGGAGAAATCAAAAATCAAATAGGCACCTTCAATCATAATTCAATAGTATATTACCACAAGGAACTCCTTGAATCGTTAGACAAGAGGCAAATCCTTAATGGCATAGCTGAAATTATTAAGATTGCACTTGTTAAGGACGAAATCCTTTGGCAGGAGATAAAAAAATCAAATCCTAATAAGGACAAACGATTTAGTGATGAGTTTCTTGGAAAAAGTATATTATTAAAAGAGGAGATTGTAAAGAAAGACCCTAACGAAGAAAACGAAAGAAAAATCCTAAACTTCGGACACACAATTGGACATGCAATTGAAAGCATAACACTAAGCAAAGGTTTAGATGTCTTGCATGGTGAGGCAGTGGCTTCAGGAATTTACTACGCAACCAAGCTTTCAGAACAAAAACTATCCTTGCCAAAAGACAAGGCAAAAGACATTTACGACTACCTGACAGAGCATTATAAGATTATTGATTTGAAGGATTATAAAGATTTACTGTTAAATTATCTTGGAGCAGACAAGAAAAATATCAATGGCGAATTTCGTTTTGTTTTATTAGAAGATATAGGAAAACCTTGTATCGATTTCGTCATTACCAAAGAAGAAATATTAAACTTATAATTTTTATTTGATATCTACTTATTTATTTGTATATTTGCATTCTAAATAACAAAACAATTTCTTATGAAAAAAATATTATCTTTTTTAGTACTATCATTTTTTGCTCTTTCAATGAATGCACAAAATGCTTTTGTAAATGGAGGCTTTGAAACATGGTCATCTGGATCAAATACTCTTCCTACAGATTGGAAAACTCTTTCTCTTCTCGGTTCGAATTTATCTAATATATCCAAATCAACTGATTCTCACAGCGGAAGCTTAGCTGTTAAAATTGCAGGTAAAAAACTAATGATTCAAATACCTGGGATAAGTGCAGCACCAGGGTTTCTGACAAATGGAGATGTTGATGTTATGGGATTAGCTCAATTAGATTTCTCAAGTCCTGATATCATGAACCAATTACCAAACATAATAACAAATGGAACTCCTCTAAATAGAAAGCCAACAACTATAAGCGGTTATTACAACTGGAATCCAATTAATGGAATGAGTGAACAATTCTTATTAATATCATTAGTTGTTAGCAATACTTCTGGAACAAGAGAAGTAATAGGAACAGGAATCTTTACTCAAACAGATATCTTAGGAACAACGAAAGAAACCTACACTGAATTTAACAGTGAGATAATTTACATGAATCCTAATGCAACCCCAACCGAATTTATCTTCCTTGCACTAACAATGAATTTAGACTCAACTTCAACAACCTTTGGAAGCTTGCTTTTAGATGACCTTTCAATGACTACTGTAATTGGTCTTGAGAAAATCAATAATGACACAAAAACTCCATTAGTTATTTATCCTAATCCAACGACAGGAGAATTCAGATTAAATGTTAAATCTAAAGTTGAGGTTAGCGTTTATAACCAATTAGGACAAGTTGTTGTTTCTCCAATGGATTACACTCCAAACACAAAAGTTTATGTTAAAGAAAAAGGCATTTACTTTGTTAGGATAAAAGATGCAAACAGCACAAAGACACAAAAACTAATAGTTAAATAATAAGAATAATATCTAAATTGAAAAAAGCTATTCTTAGTTTAACAATTGCAATCTTATTTAGCTCTTGTATTGGAGGTTACTCCTTTACAGGAGCTTCTATTTCTCCAGACACAAAGACCTATAGCGTAGATCAGTTTTCAAATAGAGCAAGTCTTATTCAGCCAATGTTAGCCTCAGACCTAACCCTTGCCCTTATAAACAAAATAAGCTCTGGATCCAACCTACAATCAGTTAATAATGATGCCGACATCAGCTTCAAAGGAACTATAACTGGATATATCATAACCCCCGTTTCAATACAGGGTGACGACAAAGCTGCAAAGAACCGCCTAACCATTACTATTAAAGTTACTTGTGTTAATAGGAAAGATAAGAAAAAGGATTTCTCACAAAGCTTTTCCAAATTCAGAGATTACGATAGCAGCCTTTCACTTAATGATGTTGAAGAGGCATTAATAAAGCAGATAAATGAAGAATTGGTTGAGGACGTCTTCAATAAGGCATTCGTCAATTGGTAAGTAGATCCAATTAATTATTCAAGCAAAGATGATAAAATACAAGAAGACAGTAAATCATATTGGTTGGATAATTGGAATACTAACCTCAGTTCTCTACATACTTTGTGCAGAACCAACACTTTCTTTTTGGGATAGCGGAGAATATATCCTTTCGAGCTCAAAACTCCAAGTAGGCCACCCACCAGGAGCCCCACTCTATCAAATCATCGGAGCCTTCTTTTCTATCTTTAGCTTTGGTAACCCAAAACTCATACCCATATTAGTTAACTCATTATCTGCCCTTGCATCAGGAACAACCATTTGCTTTCTTTTCTGGATAATTGTTAGGCTAATGTATCGTTTTAGCAATAAATATATTAGTAATATTATTGCCGGAGTTATTGGAGCCTTAGTTTTTGCATTCTCCGACACCTTTTGGAATTCAGCAATTGAGGCAGAGGTTTACGCACTATCAATACTCTTTACCACAATAACCTTTTGGTCAATTCTTAAGTGGGATGAAAAACCTCATCCAAGATGGATAATCTTTATCGTTTTTATGATTGGTCTTTCAATTGGAGTACATCTATTATCCCTACTTGTCTTGCCAGCAATTATTCTTATAATTTATTTTCACTATCGAAAAGGAACACTTTCAGGAATAATCACCACACTAATAATATCTTCTGCAATAATCGGCATAACCCTTTGGCTAATTATACCAGGCATATTAAAACTTATTGGAATCAACCCTACACTAATAATAATATCAATCGCAGTTATATTAGGAATATTATTTACTCTATCCCTTTGGAAAAAACTCCACCTTCTCAATACCATCATCCTTGCAATAGGTTTCTTCCTTATTGGTTACTCTACATTCTTTGTCTTAGTTATAAGAGCCAAGGCAGACACTCCAATAAATGAATACAGACCTAACACTGCCAAAGAACTTACCTCATACCTCAACCGCGAGGCTTACGGAAAAACCCCTCTTGTTTATGGACCCAGCTATACAGCCCTTCCTCCAAAAGATTTTAAGATAACAGAAAAAGGTTTAGAGCCAATATTCGACAGGGAACTAATGATGCTATTCCCAAGAATGTGGAACTATAATAATCCAAACTACGAAATAGGCTATGTTGATTGGGCAGGCATTCCTCAAGATACAGTTGTTATTGATGGAATAGTCAGAGCCAAGCCAAGCTGGATACAAAACATTCAGTTCTTTGCTAACTACCAAATTGGTTATATGTATTCTCGTTACCTGCTTTGGAACTTCGTTGGCAAGACCAATGACGAGCAAGGCTTTGGCGACAATCACAGAGGACAGTGGAAGACAGGCGTTGAACCAATTGATGAGTTCTTAGGAAAAAGCACAGACATTCAACCCTCACATAGAATAAATAAAGCAAACAATATATATTTCGGCATACCCTTTCTTCTTGCAATAATAGGTCTTTTCTACCAAATAGGAAGGGATACCAAGGGCTGGTTTGCCGTTATGTCATTATTTATCTTCACAGGCATAGCAATAACCATATATCTCAACGAATACGCCTACCAACCAAGAGAAAGAGATTACGCTTATGTCGGCTCCTTTATGGCATTTAGCATATGGGTCGCTATTGGTTCCTTTGCCATAAGTCAATGGTTAGTAAATCTTATTAGAGTTAAGAAACCCAAATATGTATTGCCTTGTTTCTTCCTTGTTCCAGGCCTAATGTTTGCCCAAAACTTCAATGACCATAACCGCTCCCACAGATATACAGCCCATAACTTCGCCTCCTCAATTCTTTTGAGCTGTGATGAAAATGCAATCCTATTTGTAAATGGAGACAACGACACCTTCCCCCTTTGGTACTTGCAAGAAGTTGAAGGAATAAGACAAGATGTTAGAGTAATTAACCTACAACTCCTTAATAGCCCAGAGTATATTGAGAAACTAAGAAAGAAAGTTTATAGTTCAGATAAAATAGAACTTATAGCAAAGAAAGAAATATACAATAATAATGATTGGAATATTTGTTTTATCAACCCAAGCAATAAGACCCTTGAATTAAAATCTGCCCTTAAAGATTTGTA
>JBAYYI010000062.1:0-11103 GCA_041673165.1 Bacteroidales bacterium | reverse complement strand
AGGAGCCTCTTTTGTTCTTGTCTTTCTTCATAAGGTTGATTAGAAGTGGTTGGTGGTTATGGTATCCGCCTGATGTCCTAAATCCTTCTTCAACACTCTTATCCCAAGGGTTGTCGTTGAAGTCTCCCATTATGATTATGTTTTTCTCTCCTTTGTCGTAGAGTTCTTTTGATTTCTTATAGATTAGTTCAAATACTGATTTCCTTAGTGGTTTGTTTTTGTCGTTATTTCTTCTTGAGGGTGCGTGAACAATAAAGAGATGAAGCGGAACTTTGTTTAGAATACCATTAACATAGAGAATATCTCTTGTTGGCTCATCAATAATTAATGAACTATCAATAACGATTTGTTCATGAGATATTATCTTAAACTTATCCTTCCTATATATCATCGCAACATCCATCCCTCTTATGTCTGGGGAGTCGTAGTGTATGAAGTCGTAGTTTCCTTTCTTAAGTGGTGAGTCGTTGCATAGGGCATTAAGAACTTGTTGGCTTTCTATTTCACAAAGTCCTATTATTGCAGGTAGATTTCCTTTTGATAGTGCAATATATGTTTTTGCAAGTAAGTCTTTCTTTAGGTTAAAGCGTTCCCAGTTCCAGTTCCTTGGTGAGCTGGTGGTGAAAGCATCATCGTTTGTTAAACTGTCGTTGGTGGGGTAGAAGAAGTTCTCACAGTTATGAAAGGCTATGACTTCTGTTTGGGATTTTAGCAAATGAGGAAATGACATGGTTATTAATATAATGTAATATTTGAAGTATCTATTTATCAATACGGACAAATTTATGGTTAAACAAATAAGGGCGTTTCGTTCTAATACAAAACGCCCTATAAATATGTAGTATTGTAGAAATTATACCTTGTAGAAAGGCATTCTAACTACAACTGCTTTTAACATTTTATCTCTAACCTTAATGTAAATGTTAGTATCCTTTTTGCTGAAAGCTGTTTGAACATGTGCTGTTCCAATTGCTTTTGAGGTTGAAGGGGATTGTGTTCCTGAACATACTTTTCCAATAACATTACCTTCCTGATCGCAAACCTCATATCCTTGACGAGGAATTCCTCTATCCAACATCTCAAAGCCAACAAGTTTTTTCTTAACTCCATTTGCTTTTTGGTCTTCAAAGGTTTTTCTATCAACGAAGTCGTTTCCTTCTTCAAATTTAGTCATCCAACCAAGACCAGCTTCAATTGGAGAAGTTTCATCATCAATCTCGTGACCATATAAACAGAATCCCATTTCCAAACGAAGAGTATCTCTACAACCAAGTCCAGCTGGCATAATTCCAAATTCTTTTCCTGCTTCAAAAAGAGCAGTCCATATTGTTTGAGCATCTTTTGGTGCGAAATAAATCTCACATCCACCAGAACCAGTATATCCTGTTGTTGAAAGAAGAACGTTCTCAACACCTGCAAGAGTTAAGTACTTAAAGGTATAGTATTCCATATCTTCAACAGGAGTTGATGTAAGCTTTTGCATAACTTTAAGAGCTAATGGTCCTTGAATAGCAAGTTGTGCCCAAGAGTCTGACTCGTTAACAAAATCCTTACCAAGTTCCATACCCATTTCAACAGCAATCTTACTCATCCAAGCCCAGTCTTTTTCAATGTTAGCTGCGTTTGGAACCATAAAATATTCTGTTTCGCTTACTCTATAAACTAAGATATCATCAACAATTCCTCCTTGTCCATTTGGAAGAACGGTATATAATATCTTTCCATCGAAAAGAGAATCTATATTGTTTGAAGTGCAGTATTGAACAAAGTCATGTGCTTTAGCACCTGTTGCTCTAAATTCTCCCATATGAGAAACGTCAAAAACGCCAACAGCATTTCTAACGTTATTATGCTCAATCACTAATCCATCATAGGAAATTGGCATATTGTATCCTGCAAACTCAGCCATTTTTGCACCTAAGGCAATATGGTTTTGAGTAAATGGTGTACTTTTCATATCTTATATTTTTGTATTTATTATTAATTTATATTAGATTTGCAAAGATAAGGTTTTTCTGATTGCTATTCAAACTTTTTTAACTCTAAATTCTTGCCATCCCAAAGAGCATATCCACTGCCATAAACCCAATCACTTAATATGATTAGTTTTCTGTTTTCACCAACCCAATATTCCTTGTCGAGATGTCGATGTCCAAAGATAAAATAATCAATATCTGTGGTTTTAATTTTCTCAATGCAATATTGAAAATGAGGTTCCTTTTCTCCCTTATCAATAAAATCATATTCGGAATGAGACTTCCGACTACTTGAAGACCATCTATTTCCAAATGCAATTGCCCAGCGTGGATGTATTGCTGCAAAAAGAACTCTTGTGATTTTTGAATTAAAGAAGGCTTTCATAATAAGATAGACTCTATCCTTTTTATCAATTCCATCACCATGGGCTAAGAGAAACATCTTGCCTCCAATCTCTTTTATAATCTCTTCTTTGTGAACAATCATTCCTATCTCTTTCTCAAAATAATCCCCAATCCACTGGTCGTGGTTGCCAGTGAAGAAATGCACTTCTGTCCCCCTGTCAACAATTGAGGCTAAGGTGCCAAGTAAACGAACATAGTATTTAGGGACAACGTTCTTATATTCGTGCCAAAAGTCGAAAATATCTCCTAATAGGTAGATTGCCTTTGCATCTTTCTCTACCTCCAAAAGGAAACGTACTAATCTCTTCTCCCTTTTCAGCGATTCATCATAGTTAGGCACTCCAAGATGAGTGTCTGCAACAAAATAATACTTATCTTTTATCATTTCTTATTAGCTAATTCTTTCTTTGGCTCTGCTTGAGGTTGATTTTGTTTCTTTTTTGCATCCCTTATCAAGTTTTTTAAGCCAATTGTGTGTTGGTTATAAGGATATGTCTTTTGCATTTCAGCATAAACTCCTTCGTAAATGTCTAAATCAGTGTTTAAATTAAATAAATAATGGTTGTCAAAAGAGCGGTAAAGACCAATTATGCAAGCAAGTGAACCTTTATTATTGTCTAAGAATTTCTTTATAACATCTTTCTGATGCAGTTCAAGGATAGTGTATTGGTTAAGAAGCTGACCCCTTAGTTCATCAAAGTTATTGGCATACTTGTTTTCGTGAAGGGTTTGTTTGATTTCAGCCAAAATAGCATTAGTCCTTATATATTCCTTGTTTAAATCGCGAAGAAGTTCCGATTCCTTTGAGTTAGTAATTGTATATGAGCTAGACAAAGAATTGAAAAACCCTTCTATAATTATATCCTCTTGCTTTTGCGGAATTAAAGTTATGTAATTATTAGGGCTTGCCATTAAAACAAAGATTCCAGGCTCAGTTAGCTTATAAGTAAATTTAAATTCTCCATTCTTATCTAGGTTAATGGTATCTAATGGATTAAATTCTTGATTTGTCATCTCCATAAAAATAAGCTGCTTTTCTTCGGCATTAGACAATTTGCCACTAATCCTAAAACTGTCTTTCCCAATCTTATTGCATCCTGCAAAAATACCTCCTATTAAAACAACTAATATTAATATTCTCTTCATCTTTCTTATCTATTTATTTTATTTGTAAAACTTCTTAGTAAGTGATCGGCAACGGTTAGTGCAACCATAGCCTCAACTATCACAACAGCACGAGGAATAAAACATCTATCGTGCCTACCACTATTATCAACATTGTGAATATTGCCCTCCTTATCAATGCTTTCGACCTTCCTATAAAGGCTTGCTATTGGTTTGAAGGCGGCTTTTAAAGTTATATCCATCCCATTCGAAATCCCAGCCTGTATTCCTCCTGAGTGGTTGGTCTTGGTTGAGAAATCAATATTCCAATTGTCCAACTGCTCACTCCCATACTTTCTTGTTGAATCGAAACCGTCACCAATCTCAAAACCCTTTGTTGCAGGAATACTCATAATAGCCTTTGCCAAATCTCCACTTAGCTTATCAAAAACAGGTTCTCCCAAACCAACGGGGCAGTTCTTTACCGAGCAAGAAACAATGCCTCCAAGAGAGTCTCCATTTTTAGAAATCATCTCTAGATCTTTGTCAATCTCATCTCTATGTGTTGCATATTCCCATTTCCCAATTGAATGAATTTCTCCAACAACCTCAATCCCATATTCTTTTAGCATAAGCTTTGCAATAGCTCCGCCAATCACCCTCGATAAGGTTTCTCTTGCAGATGCCCTTCCTCCTCCTGAAGAAGCCATTATGCCATATTTATTAAAATATGTGAAGTCTCCGTGAGAGGGACGAAACAATTCCTGAAGGTGGTTATAGTCTTGTTTTTTGAAATCCTTATTTTTAACAATAAAAGCAATGGGTGAGCCAAGCGTTATTCCGTTTTCAATCCCAGAAACAAACTCAACCCTATCCTCTTCTTTTCTTTGAGTTGAGAAGCTCTCATCTAAGGGTTTTCGTCTTTGGATTTCCCTTTCAATAAAGTCAATATCAATTTTCAGTCCTGAGGGACATCCATCAATAACCCCTCCTGTGTAATCACTATGTGACTCTCCAAAAGTTGTTAGTTTAAAAATCTTTCCTATTGAATTGCCTGCCATTTATTGTTAGAGTATTAATTATGTATATAGTTGCAAAAGTATTGAAAAAATGCCTTAGAGCAAAGATTTAAATGAAAATAAATCTTAAAGCTTTGCATTTTCACCATTTAAGAACCTTAAAATCTATTTTCTTAAGTGTAAACTAAACTTAGTCTTCAATAATAATATTGTCAACTTTCCTTAGGACGTGTCAATCTTTCTTAGGACTTCTGGGTCAAAACGCAGTATTAAACTACTAAATCCTTATAATAATTTTCTATAACTTCACATTAATAACCCTCCCTTGCCAATAGAGAGTAATTATGTTGGCAAGGGAGAGCCTCTCTGTTGCCAAGGGACAGCCTCTCCCTTGGCAACAGAGAGGCAGTATGTTGGCAAGGGAGGATTATGGAAACGAAGATGTAAATCCGTATTGCTTGATAATAAAAGAATTATATAGGCAAACTGGAGTTCTCTCTTATGGTTTAGATATATTGTATTTTAAAAAGATGAATTGTTATAATGAGTTAGAACAAGAAAACTCTCAAATAATCATATTATATCAATTCTAATCATATTATGATTAGTAAAATCAGCTGTTTAAGATTTAAAATAATTGTGAATTATGAGACTATAAATTGTTTTTTTTTGATAAAGCCAATTAAAGATAAAATTGTATGTGAAATAATCTTCTATTACAAATAAACTTAGTAACTTTGCCATTTATTAGACGTAATTAGAATCAATCAAAGTTATTATCAAATATAAAAGAAATGACAACAAAAACATTTATTGAGAAAGAGGATGTTGTTGTAAAGTTCGTCGGTGACTCAGGTGACGGAATGCAACTTACGGGAACTCTTTTTTCTGACACATCTGCATTAGACGGAAATGATATAGCAACATTTCCAGACTATCCAGCTGAAATTAGAGCTCCTCATAACACTGTCGCTGGTGTTTCAGGATTTCAAGTTCATATTGGGAAAAGGATTTATAGTTCAGGAGATAAGTGCGACGTTTTAGTTGCAATGAATCCTGCTTCATTATTCTCTAACCTTAAGTGGCTTAAAAAGGGAGGCATGATAATAGTTGATGCTGACACTTTCACAGAAGATGCATTTGGAAAATGTGGTTATAAAACTGACCCATTAAATGATGATAGTTTATCAAGCTATAATGTAATTAAGGCTCCAATGACAACAATGACAGCAGAGGCAGTAAAGGATATCTTCACTGATAAGAAATCTGCTGAGCGTTCAAGGAATATGTTTGCATTAGGTATGATGTTTTTCCTTTTTGATAAACAATTTGATCATACTGATACTTATTTAGAAAAGAAATTTAAAAAGAATCCTGATATCATAAACGCAAATAAAGCGGTTGTTAGAGCAGGATATAACTTTTGTGAAAACACAGACGTTTTCCCTTATCAACAAGTTCAAGTTAAACAAGCAGTAATGCAAAAGGGTGTTTATAGAAACATTACAGGAAACATTGCAACAGCTTGGGGATTACTTGCAGCTGCTGAGAAAGCAAACCTACCTTTATTTTTAGGTTCTTATCCTATAACTCCAGCAACTGAAATCTTAATAGAGCTTACTAAACATAAATCACTTGGAGCAAGAGTTTTCCAAGCAGAAGATGAGATAGCAGGTATTTGTTCTGCAATCGGAGCTTCTTTTGCAGGAGCTATGGCTTGTACAACAACATCTGGTCCTGGTCTTTCTTTAAAGGCTGAGGCAATTGGTTTGGCTGTTATGACTGAACTTCCACTTGTTATTGTTAACGTTCAAAGAGGTGGCCCTTCAACAGGTCTTCCAACAAAAACTGAACAATCTGACCTTTACCAAGCTTTATTTGGCAGAAATGGTGAAGCTCCTTGTATTGTTGTTGCAGGTTCAACGCCTTCAAACTGTTTCTACTGGGCTTTTGAAGCATCTCGTCTTGCATTAGAACACATGACACCAACCATACTTCTAACTGATGGTTATCTTGGAAACGGATCTCAATTATTCCATATCCCAAAGATGGCAGATCTTCCAACCATTAATCCACCACTTGCAACACCAAACGACACAACTTACGCACCATATAAACGTGACCCAGAAACTCTTGTTAGACAATGGGCTATTCCAGGAATGGAAGGTCTTCGTCATAGGATTGGAGGACTTGAAAAATGTGATGGTAAGGGTAATGTTTCTCAAGATCCTGCAAACCACGAACTGATGAGTAAATACAGAAACGAAAAGGTTCAAAGAGTTGCAAACAATATACCAGAACAAGTTGTTTATGGTGATCAGGATGCAGATCTTTTAGTTGTTGGATGGGGAGGAACAGAGGGCAATTTGAAGCTTGCTGTTGAAGAAATGAGAGAAGAAGGTAAGAAAATCGCTATAACTCATTTCAACTACATTATGCCTCTTCCAAAAAACACTGGAGATATAATGAGAAAATATAAAAAGATAGTTGTTTGTGAATTAAACATGGGACAATTCGTAAACTATCTTAGAATGAACTTCCAAACAATAGCATTCCAACAATATAATAAGATTCAAGGATTGCCATTTGAAGTTACTGAATTAAAAGAAAAGTTTAATCAAATTTTAGGAGAATAATATTATGTCTATAGAACATTCACCAATAAAACTAACAAAGGCTGATTTTGCCAGTGACCAAATGGTTAAATGGTGCCCTGGTTGTGGCGACCATGCAATCTTAGCTTCAGTATTAGGAATCTTTCCTGAAATAGGATATAAGAAAGAAAACTTCTGTATGGTATCAGGGATAGGTTGTTCATCTCGTTTTCCATATTATGTAAATACTTATGGATTTCACGGAATACATGGTAGAGCAGCAGCAATTGCAACAGGAGTAAAGATAGCTAACCCACATCTAAGCGTTTGGATAAACTCTGGAGACGGTGATGCAACTGCAATTGGCGGAAATCACTTTATTCATGTTATCCGCCGTAATATGGACGTTAACTATATATTGTTTAACAACCGTATTTATGGACTAACAAAAGGACAATACTCACCAACAACAAAACAAGGACAAGTTACCAAAACTTCACCTTATGGAGTTATTGACTATCCTTTTAACCCAGGAGAATTAGTAATCGGAGCAAGAGGTACTTTCTTTGCAAGAGCTATCGACAACTCACCAAAAACACTTGGAGAAGTTTGTAGAGCAATGGCAGCACATGATGGTGCAGCAATTGTTGAGGTTTTGCAAAACTGTGTTATCTTCAATGACAAAACTCATAGAGAAGTTACTGAAAGAGAATTTAGAGAAGAACGTCAACTTTGGCTTGAGCAAGATAAACCAATGATATTTGGTAAGGCTAAAGACAAAGGTATCATTCTGAAAGGAAACAATCTTGAAGTTGTTGAAATAGGTAAGAATGGAATTACAGAAAAGGATTTACTTGTTCACGATGCAACAGTTGAAAACTCAGGAATTCATATGATGTTAGCTCAAATGGCTCCACCAGAATTCCCAATGGCTTTCGGCGTTATTCGTGCTGTAAGCAAACCAACCTATAACCAATTATTTGAACAACAAATGTTAGAGGTTAAGGCTAGTTCTAAAATCCAATGTATGGACGATCTATTAAATAGTGGAGAAACTTGGGAAATAAAATAAGATAATCCATTATCAAATACACTATAAAAAGAAAAGCGACCTTGTTTAGGGTCGCTTTTTTTATTAGTTGTCAGTCTTATCTTATCTTCTCTTTTTGTGAAGGATTTCAAATATTGACTTATTGCTTTTGTCAAACATTGGAGGCAATAAACTTACGTCTGCATATCCAATTAAGGAATAGTTTTCATATTCATCACCTTCTGCGTAGTCGAATTCACTACCTATAATATAGTCTTGAGTAGTCCAGTCTTCATAACAATACGCAATATTAGGCTTGTTTTGATTATAAGCAGCTAAAAAATCAGTTCTATTTTCAAATTCTTCACCACCTTCCATAGAGTCTAATAGTTCAATTTCTCCTTCATATATTGATGAGGTATTTCCTATAAAAGCTATTGCACTTAGGGAGTATTTTTCAAAATTACTTAGTAAAACATCTCTGTTATCATTGTATAAAGAGTAACTCATCATACACATCTTATTTTCATATTTAAAAAAGTCATAAGTAATTGTAGCATCGCTATTTGAGAAAGTATAGAACCCAAATCCTTCTCCTACATTACTATCGGTTAGAGTGAATCCTTTACTTAGGATTGTAACACTTATTTCTTCATATGTTTTTCCTGCATAGCCTTTGAGCTCATTTAGGATTCCTGTGTCTGTGGCTTGAGGTTTTTCATCTGTTGTTTCATCCTTACATGAGTTGAAAAATACAACTCCTAACAATGCAAATAGAATTACTGTCAATTTTCTCATAGTTTAATTTCTTGTGTGAATAAAATGATTTGATAAATAATAAATTAATAACGCTTATCCTTTGTTAATAATATAAAAAGGAATAAAATTATTTACAAATGTACAAACTTTTGGGTTAAAATTACTGTCTTTGGAATAAATATGTATATTTGCAGCATTAATCAGTCCAATTATTTATTAATCTTAAAACAAAATGGCTTATGGCAGTAAAGAAAGTATGGATAGAAGATGATTGTATAGCATGTGGTATGTGCGAGAGTGTATGCCCAGAGGTTTTCAAAATAGAAGACCTTGCAATTGTTATAGAAGGTGTAGATTATGCGAAATACACTGATGGTATCATCGAAGCAGCAGACTCTTGTCCTGTTGAAGTAATTAAATATTCTGAATAAGAGAATTTAGACTTAAAACTCTAAAAGAAGAAAGGCTACACTTAGTTAAAAGTGTAGCCTTTCGTATTTTGTTAAAATAAATTGTCAAACTTATAAGTTAAATAACTTATATCGAAAAAAGCTTTTTTGTGTCCCAATATTTACCTACCATTATTATAATACTTTGGTGTTAAAACAAATTGAATTGTAGTAACGATAGGATTTAATTTTAATTTTCCTGAAAATTATAATTTCAATATAGAGATTGAAAAGGTCTATAAACGAATTGAGTTTAGCTGATGAATCGATTTCTTATTGCAATATCGATTATCAGTGGAGATTAGGTAATAGCTAAACTTTGTTGTCTTATTGTTAAGACTAAGTAAGTTTGTATTGTCTCCAGATGAAGAATTGTCAATCTTATATGTTCCAAACCTATAGTCGGTAAGGATGAAATTAAGATTAGTTTTGGAGTCGGTCTTTGCAAATGATATCATTGAATTGAAGGGCCCTTTTGAGGTGTTCTTCTTAACTGATAAGCCTGATTCAAACTTTAGAGCTACATCAACACTATCATCAAATGATATCTTAGGGCTAACAAGTAGTCCTAAAATAAAAAGAGATGTGATAATATAGAGCTTGAATTGTTGCATAAAACTTTCTTTCTTCAACTTGCAAAAGTAAAGTATAAATTTTGAATTTCCAAAGATTTTCAAATAAAAAACGAAGAAAATCGTTTTTATAGTGTTGTTTGGGTTATTTATATTATTTTTGTCTTTGAAAAAACCATCATTATTATGAGTTCAAGTGTATTTACATTCAATGAAAAAAACTGTACCTCTTGCTACGCATGTGTTAGGAACTGTCCAGTTAAAGCAATCAAAGTTACAAAAGATAGTGTTTATCCACAGGTTATTGCTGAGAGATGTATTGGTTGTGGCAACTGTGTTCAGGCTTGTTCTTTCGATGCCATTATTGTTGCCGACACAATTCAAGTTGTTAAGGATTTAATAAAGTCTGAAAACAAGGTTGCTGCAATTTGCGACCCTTCAATTGCGGGAGAGTTTGAAGATATAACCGATTATAGGAAGTTTGTTAAGATGATAAGAAAGATTGGTTTTGATTATGTTTCTGAGGTTGCTTTTGGAGTTGACTTAGTTGCAAATCGTCAAGCCATATTAACAAATGATAAATCTGGAAAATACTATATAACTTCTCATTGCCCGGTTATGAACCAATATATTGAGAAATACGTACCAGATCTTGTTGAAAACATAACCAGAACCGTTTCTCCAGCCTCAGCAACAGCAGTTGCACTAAGGAGTATATACGGAAATGATTTAAAAATAGTAAATATCTCTCCTTGTCTTGGAGCAAAAAAAGATATAAATCGCCATCAAAATTCTGCTAAAATCGATGCAGTTCTCTCTTTTAGAGAGTTAAGACAGATGTTTAAGGAAATGAAAATTAGAGAAGAGACAGTTGAATACTCTGATTTCGACCCTCCATTTGGATACAAAGGTGCATTATACCCAATTCCTGAAGGTTTTGTTGAGGCATGTGAGCTTTCAACTTCCCTAATCGATGGTTCTTTCATTACTGCCCAAGGAGCTGTTGATGCAATTGATGCTGTAACTCAGTTTTCGGAGCATGGCAATAAGTTTAACAAGAACTTCAATCTATATTTCTGTGAAGGCTGTATTGTAGGGCCTGGCTCATCGGCAAAGGGTCAAAAGTTTATCCGCCATAATTTAGTTACAGAATACGTGAAAAAGAGAGTTGCCAACTGCGACAAGAACGTCTGGG
>JBAYYI010000061.1:0-11212 GCA_041673165.1 Bacteroidales bacterium | reverse complement strand
GTTTTTATTATTATTAGAATATCATCAGTTGGCAATAGGTTACATATAACCACTCTCCTATTAGCAGGTATTAGCATAAACTTCCTAATTGCAGCCATTATATCAATTATCATGGTTGTTAACCAAGATAGTATGGATAAGATAATCTTCTGGACTATGGGTTCACTCTCTGGAAGTAAGTTTTCGGATATAGCAATTGTATTTCCTTTTGTGCTGATTGGAATTATTATAATTAGAATATACGCAAGAGAACTTAATGCACTTCTAACCGGAAATGATACTGCAAGAAGCTTAGGAGTAAATGTTGAAAGAACAAAAAAACTAATCCTTTTCTTTTCAACACTTATGATTGGCGTAATTGTTTCATATTGCGGCGTAATTGGTTTTGTCGGATTAATAGTACCTCATATAATTAGATTATTAGTTGGCTCAGATAACAGAAGAATAATCCCTTTTTCAATATTTGGAGGAATGATTTTTATGTTAGTAGCCGACATTATCTCCAGAACAGCAATTGCACCAAGCGAACTGCCAATTGGTTCAATAACAGCAGTAGTTGGAGCTCCATTCTTTATCTATCTATTATATAATGCAAAAAAGAAACTCAATCAATAATATGAAAGAAGCTATTAATGATATTATATTGGAAGTAGATAGTATATCTTATTCAGTAAGAGAAAAAAATATTATTGAGGATATTAGTTTCAAATTAGAAAAAGGCGGGTTCTATTCAGTTATTGGCACAAATGGAAGTGGTAAAACAACACTTTTAAGATGTATTTCCAATAGCATTCAACCAACAAAGGGAACAATTAAGGTTAATAATAAACTTATAAATAAATACATTCCTAAACTCTTAGCTCGTAATATTTCTGTTGTTTCTCAGCATAGTGAATTCCTCTTCGATTTCTCATCTTTTCAAGTTGTAATGATGGGTCGAATGGCTTATCAAAAACTCCTTCAAACAGACTCAGAGAAAGATATGATTATTGTTGAAGAGTGCATGAAAAAAACAAACACTTTTCATCTTAAAGATAGGTCAGTTAAACAGTTAAGCGGAGGAGAACTCCAAAGGGTTATGATTGCAAGAGCATTAGCCCAGCAGACACCAATCATCCTTTTAGACGAGCCTGTTTCATCTTTAGACATACACCACCAGTTTGAAATAATGGAACTTCTGAAAAAGATAAACAAAGAAAATAATACCACAATATTTATAATCCTCCACGACCTCACTCTTGCTCTTCAATATGCTGATAAAGCCCTTGCCCTTAAAGAAGGAAGACTTGCCTATTTTGGAAACACGAGTGAAATCCTAACAGAAAAAAACATAAGAGAACTATTTAATATTAATGCTGAAATAATTGATAATAAACACATAATAATCAAGCATAATGAAATTATCTAAATATATCCTATTATTATTAATACTTATTTCTTCATCTCTTTTCTTCTCTTGCAAAGGTGGAGATAAGGATATGAAAAAGAATAATTACGTCATATCGAAAGTTGCCCCAATTAAGTCTGTACCTAAAACGATTGTTTCGGTTTCACCTGCCATCACTTCAATCCTTTTTGACCTTGATGCTGGTGACAAACTAATTGGTAGAACTGATTTCTGCACCTATCCCCCACAAGTGAAAAACATTAAATCTATTGGAGGAATTAATAATGCAAATTTAGAAATGATTATTTCAATGCAACCAGACCTTGTTATAACATCTTCAATCTTTACGAAGAAAATGTTTGAAATAATTGAGTCATCTAAAATCCCAATAATCTCATTTAAAGAAACCAATGAAATTGAGGGGATGTATGATATAATCGAAGTGTTAGGAGAAATTTTAGATAAGAAGGAAAAAGCTAATGAGATAATTAGTGATTGTAAAACAAGACTTCAAGAAATTAAATCAAAGAGACAGAAAATTGAATCAAAGAAAGAATCTACTGAATCAAAGAAAGAATCTACTGAATCAAAGAAAGAATTTGCTAAATCAAAGAAAGAGAATCACAATATGCCTAAAGTGTATTATGTTATTGGATATGGACAAAGTGGCGACTACTCTGCAGGAAAAGATACTTATATTCACCAAATAATAACTCTTGCTGGGGGTGATAATATTGCTAAAAATAGTATTAACTGGTCTTTTTCAACTGAAGAGTTATTCTCCCAGCAACCTGATTTCATTTTTATTAGAATGGAAGATTCGGCTAATTTCGTCAACACATATCCCTACACTAAACTAAATGCTGTTAAGAATAATAAGGTATTTGGCATTGAAAGTTCACTAATGGATCTTCAGACTCCAAGGTCGATTAAGGCAATTGAATTTATTTCTGAGATTCTTTATCATCTAAAATAATTGTTAGAGGTGTTCCAACCTTTAAACCAAAAAGTTCAGATGCATTTGATTTGTTTATAGCAAGCTCCAAATGACCTGAAGAGGAAACAGTTAAAAGGGCATCGTTAACCTTTACTTCATCATAGGACTTTGAGATAGTTGTAATTAAATTATTATCAACCTCAATAGAAAAAATCCTATTTCCTAATTTTTTAATGAAATCATCAATAGAAATATTTAGAAACACATTACCATATCCATCAACGTGAAAAACAGTACAAAGAATGCTATCTGCATAAATAATAGGATTTAAGACATTCTTTTTAACAAGTTCAGGTATATTATAACCTAAATCTTCAATATTGGTTTCATAGGAAATTAGAGCTGCAACCTTGCAATATAAATCGAAAACTGAAAATGTGTAGTAGGATGATTCTTGATAGGATTCTGTTATTCCGATAGCTTTAATTGGAGATAAACCCTCAAAAATAATACTTGGCATTCCGTTATCGGTACAAATAAAGTACTGATCATTATATTTAATTACAGCATGTTGGTGCTTTCTTCTCTTACTTTCGGTGCAATCAACATCAATAATATGGATTGTATTCTTAGGAAAATTCAAACATGCATTCCTAACAATAAAGGCACCCTCCATTAGGTCATACTTCTTAATATCGTGAGTAATATCAATAACCTGACAGTTGGTAATGGTTGAATAAAGTTTAGCCTTAACAGCACCAACATAATGGTCAGATCGCCCCCAATCCGTTGTAAGAGTAACTAATTGCATATAATTTTCAGTAATAATTAATTGCAAAAGTAAGAATTTTAATCTATATAGATGGATTAGATTATCGAAATAAATTAAAATTTATAATATGTTTCGTCTTTATACGTTTTGTTTGTAAAATAATAACTATCTTTGCAACTTATGAAATATAGAATTTTTTCTCTTATTACAATTATAACATGCACATTATTACTATCTTGTGGTAGCACTAAGCATAAAAAGCTTTTGAAGAGTAATGATCATGATGCGAAATATACAGCCGCAGTTGCAGCTTTTGAAAAGCAAGATTATTTTCATTCTACTCAACTATTTGAAAACCTCCTACTTTACTATCGTGGAAGAGATAAGGCTGAAAGTGTTAATATGTATTATGCAAAAAGTCTCTTAGGTTCAAAAGATTACTATTCTGCTGGCTATCAGTTTGAAAACTTTGTACGTTGGTTCCCTTACTCAAAAGATGCAGAGGAAGCACTTTTCCAAGCAGCTTATTGTAAGTATTTAGAATCTCCAAAACCTTCATTAGACCAAACCCTAACAAAAGAATCTCTTATTCAATTCCAAACCTATATTAATAAGTATCCAACAGCTGGAAAGGTTAAGCAAGCTAATAAGTATATGGATGAATTGCGAGAGAAACTAATTAAGAAAGACTACGAAACAGCATATAACTACTTCAAAACAGAGAAATACCAATCAGCACAATTTGCATTAAGGAATTTCATAAACGAATATCCTGATGCAACTTACCGTGAGGAGGCAATGTATTATATTGTTATTGCAGGATATAAATTTGCAGAAAATAGTATTTCCGAAAAAAGACAAGAAAGATTAGAATGGGTTGTTAATGACTATCAAAAATTTATTGCCTTTTATCCTGAATCTCCTAAAAGTGCAGAGCTTAAGAAAGTCAATGACTTATGTTTAAAGGAATTAAATAAATAAGATATATAAAATGGATTACAAAAGAACAAAGGCAGACAAGACCACAGAAACTCGTGATAGTGGTGCTTTCAATAAGATGACTGAAAACATGTATGAATCAATCAACATGATTTCAAAACGTTCAAACCAAATTGCTCAAGACATAAAACAAGAACTATATCGCAAGATAGAAGAATTTGCATCTCAAAATGATAACCTTGAAGAAGTATTTGAAAACAGAGAACAAATTGAAATAGCTCGTTTCTACGAACAACTACCTAAATCAACATTAATTGCTATTCACGAATATCTTAACGACCAATTGGTTTATAGGAATGATGAAAATGGAAAAGGAGCAGTTAACGATTTGATTTTAGAAGTGAAGCAAGCACAAGAATCAAAAGAAGAAAAGGCTAAAGCAAAAAGAACTAAAAAATAAGAAATGCTTAGTGGTAAAAAAATACTTATAGGCATAAGTGGAGGTATAGCTGCTTACAAAATCCCTTTATTAATAAGAGAATTAATAAAGAAAGATTGTCAGGTTAAAGTAATCACCACCCAAAACGCCTTAGAATTTGTTACCCTAACAACACTTAGAACCCTTTCGCAAAACAAAGTATATCACCAAATGTTCGATTCGGGTGAAGAATACTCAACAGAACATATATCACTAACAGACTGGGCTGATATTTTTATCTTAGCACCAGCAACTGCAAACATTATAGGAAAAATGGCTAATGGACTTGCTGATTGTACGCTTTCAACAAGTCTTATTGCTTTTAATAAAGAACTATTTATTGCACCCGCAATGAATACTAAGATGTTCAATAACCCTATTGTTCAAGAAAACCTTAAGAAAATAGAATCATTAGGTGCAAAAATTATCTCCCCTAAATCTGGCAACTTAGCTTGTGGTTATGATGGTGATGGGAGAATGGAAGAACCAATCGGAATTGTAAAGAAAATCGAAACCTATCTAAACAATAAACAATCCTTAAATGGAAAAACCATATTAGTTACCGCAGGAGGAACTCAAGAAAAAATTGATGCAGTTAGATATATAGGTAATAATTCTTCAGGCAAAATGGGATATTCCATAGCAGAAGAATTAGCACTTAGAGGAGGAAATGTTATTCTTATTTCCGGTAAAACACATCTAAGGGTTAAGCATCCTAATATAAAGTTAGTAAATGTAGTCTCAGCAGATGAAATGTATAAAGAGACAACAAAATACTTCCCAAAGTCAGACATTGCAATACTTTCAGCAGCTGTTGCGGACTTCAAACCCATTAGTGTTTCGGAAAACAAAATCAAGAAAACAGGACAAGACCTAAACATAACCCTCACTCCTACCTCTGATATCCTTGCAACACTTGGTAAAACGAAAAAAGGGAATCAAATACTTATTGGATTTGCACTTGAGACCGATAACGAAAAAGAGAATGCAATAAAGAAATTAAAGAATAAAAACCTTGATTTCATCGTTCTAAACTCGCTAAACGATAAGGGTGCTGGTTTTGACGTTGCAACAAATAAAATAACAATAATAGATAAGAATCTAAATATTCAAGAGTTTAAACTAAAAACAAAAAAAGAAGTTGCAATTGATATTGTTAACAAATTAATCTCATTATGAAAAAGATATTCTTAATTCTTTCCCTACTGATTTTTTCCTCTACCCTATTTTCTCAAGAATTTAAGGTACAGGTAAGCGTTAGTACTACAATACAGGGAACGGATAGGAAGATTTACGAGAATATGTCAAAAGCACTTACTGAATTTATTAATAATAGAAAATGGACAAATTTAACCTATAAAGTTGAAGAAAAGATTGAAGGTTCAATATCTATAAATGTAAAGGAGCACTCGTCTCAAGAAGATTTCAAAGCTGACTTTATCAACATTCAGCTTCGCCGTCCTGTCTACAATTCATCCTATACCACAACAATGCTCAACACTCAAGAAACCGACTATTTCTTTAAGTACCAAGAAGGAGCACCTCTTGAATTTGAACAAAACACCTACTACGATAACCTAACATCAACCATTGCATTCTATTTATATTACTTCTTAGCAATTGATGGTGATTCTTTTGCCCCAAGCGGAGGAATGCAGTATTTTCAAGTTTGTCAAAACATAGTTTCAGCTGCACAGAAATCTGCACAAAAAGGATGGAAGTCATTTGAAAACCAAAAGAATAAATATTGGATTAGTGAGAACTATAGCAATGGAGCCTATAGGCAAATGCATGATGTCTGGTACAACTACCACCTAATGGGTCTTGATAGAATGAGTGGGGAAAGTCAAACAGAGGCAAGAAACAGCATATTATCAGCCATTGAGTCACTTCAAAGAGTTAATCGTGAGAAGACTCAATTAATTTGTGTTCAACACTTCATTGATGCAAAAGCGGATGAGATAGTACAAATATTTAGAAATGCACCAGATAATGAAAAAGAGAAGGTTATAACAATAATGTGTGAGATAAACCCTTCCAATACCAATAAATACGAACAGATAAGAGTTCAGCAAAACCAAAATAATCCTAACCAACAAAACCAAAGCCCAATGGGTGGTGGTAACTCTGGGGGTGGATACAACAATCAATTTTAGAAAAACATTTATATCTATATATTAACATATTAATAACAGTTTTATGCAAAATATACCATTTGACAGAAATCTCATTGATGGGATTTTAGAAAAAAACAAAGTGAAAAGCGTTGGCTCTTCTACAATACGTGAAGTAAAGAAAATCATTGACGATGTAGAAGCTGCAACAAATGAAAAATTCATTAGAATGGAAATGGGTATCCCTGGATTACCGGCAACCCAAATTGGATTAGATGCACAAATTCAATCTCTTAAAGATGGAGTTGCTGCAGTTTATCCTGACATCTATGGAACAAAAGAATTGAAATATGAAACTAAACGTTTTATAAAGAATTTCGTTAACCTTGATGTGCCAGAAGACTCTTGCGTTCCAACTGTTGGTTCAATGCAAGGTGGATTTGCATCCTTTCTAACCATCTCAAGAATGGACCCAAAGAAACAAAAGGTTCTATTTATTGACCCAGGTTTCCCTGTTCAAAAAATGCAATGTAGAATATTAGGTATAGAAACAGAGCATTTTGATGTATATGATTATAGAGGAGATAAACTAAGAGATAAATTAGAGTCTTACCTATCAAAAGGAGATTTTGGTTCTTTACTTTATTCATCACCAAACAACCCAGCTTGGTTTTGTTTCAACGAAGAAGAACTTCAAATCATTGCAGAGGTTGCTAACAAATATGATGTAATAGTTATTGAAGACCTTGCATACTTTGGCATGGACTTCCGCCAAGATTATTCCACACCAGGCGTTGCACCTTTCCAACCCTCAGCAGCTCATTGGGCTAAGAAATATATCCTATTAATTTCTGGTTCAAAAGCTTTCTCTTATGCAGGTGAAAGAATTGCAGTAATGATTATTAGTCCAGAACTATTTAATTATGAATCAGAAAGCCTACAAAAATACTTTGGACAAAAAGCATTCGGAAGAGCAATTGTATATAGCTCTCTTTATGCATTAACCTCAGGAACAGCTCATTCAGCACAATATGCAATAACTGCTATTTTCAAAGCTTGTAATGATGGCACATTTAATTTCAGAAAAGACTTATTAGACTATAAGAAAAAAGCTGAAATAATGAAAAAGGACTTCCTTGATAATGGATTTGAAATTGTTTACGATAAAGACTTAGATGTTGACATTGCAGATGGTTTCTATTTCACATTCAGCTACCCAGGAATGACAGGGATTGAAATGTTAGATGAACTTGTTTATTATGGAATAAGTGCAATCTCATTAAATATAACAGGAAGTATGAGATCAGAGGGTGCAAGAGCTTGCGTATCTTTAGTTTCTCACCAGCAACTGCCAGACCTACCAAAAAGACTAAAAGCTTTCCAAAAGGATCATCCAGTAAAATAAAAACATTGTTTTTATTATTTAAACATAAGTGGTTGTCTAAACAAATAGGCAGCCACTTTTTTTTGTATATAATTCAAAATAATTATTATCTTTGCTACTTCAATTTAATATTTTGAAAATAAAAACAATATAAGATGAAGTTAATAAATACATTTCTAAGAGTATTTTTCTTAATAACTCTTTTTCACTTTGGATTATTTGCAGCACCAGCTAACAAAACCCAAACCCATACAAAAACACAACCTAACGGTAAAACCATAAGCTATATATCAAACGGGGATGAATTCATGAGTTGGCTAAGCTCAATTGATGGATACACAATGTTTGAAAATGCAAAAGGAGAAATAGTTTATGCAACAAAAGATGAGAACGCCAAATTAGTAAAGTCTAATATCTTAGCCTCAGACCCACAACAAAGATCTGCCGATGAAATACTCTTCCTATCATCCATTGAGAAAGGAATATTCTATAATACATCTCAACTTGATGTATTCAATAAACTAAGAGAAGAAAGATATGCTAATACTCAAGAAAACTATATTCCCACAATAGGCACGCCTAATTTTCTTGTTATCTTAGTAAACTTCACAGACGTTACATTTAACACTGCTAATGCAACAAAGATGTCTAATCAAATCAAACAAACAAATTATACAACAGATGGAGCAACAGGAAGTGTTAAGGATTATTTTTATGATAATTCAATGGGGACTTTAAATGCTAACTTCACTGTTGTTGGACCATATACCCTAAGTCACAATCAAGCCTATTATGGAGCTCAAGATTCATATGACAATGATGTAAGACCAAGAGAAATGGTTGCAGAAGCTTGCTTATTAGCTAATCCACATATAAATTATGCTAATTTTGATAATGATGGTGATGGTTATGTTGATATGATTCACATAGTTTATGCGGGAAGAGGTGAACATAATGGTGGAGGAGCAGATGCAATTTGGCCTCATAGCTGGGGATTATCATATCCAAGACCAAACTATGATGGAGTAACATTACGTAGTTATTCTTGTTCAAACGAATTAAGAACAGACACTGAAATTGATGGAATAGGAACAATTTGTCATGAAATGGGACATGTCCTTGGACTACCTGACTTCTACGACACTGATTATGAAGGAACAGGTGGACAATCAATAGTTTTAGGATCTTGGGATCTTATGTCAAGTGGAAACTATAATAATGAATCAAGAACCCCTCCTTATCTATCTGCACTTGAACGAAACATGCTTGGTTGGCTTACCCCAATTATTCTAACTAATAATAACACTCCATGCACATTACCAGCAATCTCCGACAGTAATAAAGCATATAAAGTAAACCTAACCTCAAACGAGTTTTTTATATTTGAACATAGAAACAAGAAAAAATGGGATGCATACACACCTGCCAAGGGAATGCTTGTTTTCCATGGTGACAACACCTTAATAAACCAATGGATAAACTCAGGAACAAATGAAATAAATGTAGATCCTCTTAATAGAGGTTTCTTTATTCTACCAGCTTATGGAGATTCAACAAACAATACTTCAACAAGCACAACATTCCCTGGTTCTCAAAATGTCACATCATTTATTGGTTCAACACTTAAAAGCTTTACTCCAACAGGAAAAGCCCTGACAGAAATTTCTTATGGTCAGGATTCGGTCTTAAATTTTACGTATTTCAATATAATCCCCAACTACAACCTAACAATTCTTCCACCAACTAACATCACCACAACCTCAGCAACCCTAAACGGCACTGTTATTGGAAGTGCTATAACTTCAATGGGATTTCAATATAGAAAACTTGGAACAAGCAATTTCACTCAACAAACCGTATCCACAAACCCACTCCAGCTGACCATCAGCAATCTAACACAAAATACAATTTACGAATACAGATTATTTATTATATCATCAATAGGCACAACCTATTCAAACATAGAAACCTTTTTTACCGATTGTGGAATAACCCTTAACCCTCCTTTTTCAGAAGGATTTGAATCCACATTAACTTGCTGGAATAACATATCATCCAGCACAGATAATATTGATGTTGTTCAAAATGGAGGATCGCCTTCCTGCACCCCACATGGAGGGACAAGAATGCTAAAATATAATTCCTACAACATATATGCTAATGAATGGGCAGGATTAATAACCCCCAAGATAACATTTCCTCACTCTTCCTACGAGGTCAGCTTATGGATATATAGATATAATGGAACCTATTCACAACCCGACGAAGGCGTAGAGATATATATTAACTCATCAATATCATTGACTGGAGCAACACAAATTGGATTTATATCTAATAATATATCTGAAGTGCCAGTAGTAAGCTCTAATGGATGGTATAAATATAGCTGTAATGTAGGTTCAGCTGCTGTTGGCGAGAAATATATAATCTTAAAAGTAGTTTCTAATTATGGATATAATACATATATTGATGACCTATCAGTAACTTCAACATCACAAACACTTCCACCAACCGTTATAACAAGTGCAGCAACAACAATTTTACAAAATACAGCAACTTTAAATGGGGCAGTTGTTGCAGGCAGTGAAGTATTAATATCACAAGGGTTTGAATGGAAACAATCAGGTGCAACTAATTGGACAACATCAATAGCAGCATTAACAAGTAATTCTATAACAAACAATCTAATAGGATTGATTGCAAACACTACTTATCAATTTAGAGCATATGCTACAACAGCAACAGGAACTACTTATGGATCAGTACACAGTTTTACAACTTTAACATCAACAGTTACACCACCAACCGTTATAACAAGTGCAGCAACAACAATATCACAAAATACAGCAACTTTAAATGGTGCGATTGTTACAGGTAGTGAAGTATTAATATCACAAGGGTTTGAATGGAAACAATCAGGTGCAACTAACTGGACAACAACAATAGCTGCAATAACTGGTAATTCTATAACACACAATTTAATAGGCTTGAATGCAAACACTACTTATCAATTTAGAGCATATGCTACAACAGCAACTGGAACTACTTATGGATCAGTACAAAGCTTTACAACATTAATAATAGTTACACCACCAACCGTTATAACAAGTGCAGCAACAACAATATCACAAAATACAGCAACTTTAAATGGTGCGATTGTTACAGGTAGTGAAGTATTAATATCACAAGGGTTTGAATGGA
>JBAYYI010000060.1:0-11312 GCA_041673165.1 Bacteroidales bacterium | reverse complement strand
TTATATTTAAGTTTAAGAATGAGGGTAAGAGTCCTTTGATTATTAACAATGTTGTTGCATCTTGTGGCTGCACAAACCCAAAATGGTCGAAGGATCCAGTTATGCCTTCTCAAAGTGGAGAAATTAGTATTACATATAACACAAATATAATATCAGATATTAAAAGAAGTATCACTGTATCGACCAATGATCCTGAAAAACCTCGGATCGTTCTTATACTTACAGGAAAGGTAATAAGAAAAGAACATTAATAATTTAAAACAAACAGTAATATGAAAAAATTAGTCTTATCATTACTCCTAGTTTTTGGAGTTACATTCGGAGCCTTTGCACAAAACAATAAATCAGCAGCTCCAGCAAGCAAACCATCAGGAACCCAAGCAGAAATAACGTTCGAGAAATTAGAACATGACTATGGTGATGTTCAGAGAAACGGAAATGGAGAAACAACATTTACATATAAGAACACTGGAAAAACTCCATTAATTCTTTCAAATGTTCGTTCATCATGTGGATGTACTGTTCCTTCATGGCCAAGAGAACCACTAATGCCAGGACAAAGTGCAGGAATTAGAGTAAAATACAATACAGGTAACCCAGGGCCAATCAACAAATCTGTAACTGTTGAATCAAACGCGAGTAATAATAGAGTAATCCTTAGAATCAAAGGAACGGTTCTAAATTCCCCTACAAATTAATTAAGACAAATAAATAATAACAAAAAGCAATTTATTATGCCACAAATATCTAAAAAAGGGAAGTCTTTACCTGCTTCAGCAATTAGAAAATTAGTACCTTATGCTGATGCAGCAAAAGAAAGAGGTATAAAGGTTCATCATTTAAATATTGGACAACCAGACATCCTAACTCCAAAAGGAGCTATTGAAGCAATGAAAAATGCTGATATGTCAATTGTCGAATACACTAACTCAGCGGGAAACCTTTCTTATAGAAAGAAATTAGCTGGTTACTATCAAAAAAACCATATTGATATCACTGAACATGAAATCATAGTTACAAATGGTGGTTCTGAGGCTCTACAATTTGCTTTTGCAGCTTGCTTGAACCCAGGGGAAGAAGTAATTATTCCAGAACCTTACTACACAAACTATAATTCATTTGCAATTCAATCAGATGCAGTTATCAAAACAATACCTTCTCATATTGAAGATGGATTTGCACTTCCTCCTATTGAAGAATTTGAAAAAGCCATAACTCCTAAAACAAGAGCTATTATGGTTTGTAATCCAAATAACCCAACAGGATACCTTTATTCACAAGAAGAACTTAATGTTTTAGGTGAATTAGCTAAGAAACATGATTTATATCTATTTGCTGATGAGGTTTACAGAGAGTTTTGTTACGATGGAGTTGAACACCATTCAGTAATGAACCTTAAAGGACTAGAACAAAATGTGGTATTAGTTGACTCTGTCTCAAAACGCTATAGCGCATGTGGAGCAAGAGTTGGTTGTATTATCTCTAAGAATAAAGAATTAATGGGTGCAGCAATGCGTATGGCTCAAGCAAGACTTTGTCCTCCATTCTTTGGACAAATATTCGCAGAAGCTGCAATTGACACTCCAGATTCTTATTTCACAGATGTACTTGCAGAATACGACAAACGCCGTCACGTACTTGTGGAAGCAATAAATGCAATCCCAGGATGTTTCTGCCCAATGCCAAAAGGAGCTTTCTACACAATGATTCAAATGCCAATTGACGATAGCGATAAGTTCTGTCAATGGTTATTAGAAGATTTTAACTTCAATGGAGAAACGGTAATGTTAGCACCTGCAACAGGATTCTATTCAGACCCTGAAAAAGGAAGAAAACAAGCTCGTATAACTTATTGCTTAAAGATAGAAGATATTAAAGCAGCAGCTATATGTCTTGAAGAAGCATTAAAAGTTTACCCAGGAAGAACAAAATAAGAGAAAGTAGATAATAGATTATACTTTCTAATAAATAAAAAATGCCATTCATTAGTTTTGAATGGCATTTTTTTGTTTAAGGATGTCTTATACTAAATAGAATTTCTTTTTAGAACAATCCTATAATATGTCCGTCATCATCTATATCTATACTCTCTGAAGAAGGAACTTCTGGAAGCCCTGGCATCAACATCATAGTACCTGATATTGGAATAATAAATCCTGCTCCTGATGAAAGCTCAACTTCCCTTACCTTAAAAGTAAAGTTCTTTGGACATCCTCTAAGCTTTGGATTATCAGAAATAGATTTTTGAGTCTTAGCAATACAAATTGGAAGATTTGCAAGTCCGATATCTTCAATTTTTGCAATATCTGAAGATGCTCTTGTTGAAAACTCAACCTTCTTTGCACCATAAAGATTCATAGCAATCTTAGTAATCTTATCCTCAATTGAATCTTCTTTATCGTACATAAACTTAATCTCTGTCTTTTCTTCAACAAGTTTTTCAATTTCTTTTGCAAGTTCAATTGCACCATCTCCTCCCTTTGCCCAAACTTCACAAGTAAAAGCTTTTGCTCCTAAGTCTTCACAAGCTTTCTTCACAAAGTCAATTTCTTCTTGAGAGTCATCCACAAACTTATTGATAGCTATAACAGGAGTTATTCCAAATAACTTAACATTCTCAATATGTTTTTCTAAGTTTTCAAATCCTTTTCTAACAGCATCAAGATTAACCTTGCCTATATCCTTAACTCCAACTCCACCATGGTAGCGTAATGCTTTAATGGTTGCAACAATAACAATTGCATTAGGTCTTAGTCCAGACTCTCTACACTTAATATCAATAAACTTCTCTGCACCAAGGTCTGCCGCAAAACCAGCCTCAGTAACAACAATATCAGAAAGAGTCATTCCCATCTTTGTTCCAAGAATAGTATTTGTTCCTTGTGCAATATTAGCAAAAGGTCCACCATGAATAATTGCAGGAGTTCCTTCTGTTGTTTGAACAAGATTAGGCTTAATTGCATCTTTCAAAAGAGCAGCCATAGCACCATGAGCTTTTAAATCTCTTGCAAAAACAGGTTTCTTATCATAAGTATATCCAACTAATATATTACCTAATCTTTCTTTCAAGTCCTTAATGCTTGAGCTCATACAAAGAATAGCCATAACCTCAGAAGCAGCAGTAATCTTAAACCCTGTCTCACGAGGAATACCATTAGCAGTACCACCCAAACCAATAACCATATTTCTTAGCGACCTATCATTCATATCCATCACCCTTGACCAAGTTATAGATCTTGTATCAAGTCCTACACAGTTCTTTTTGTTTTGAATATTATTATCAATAATAGCAGCAAGAAGGTTATGAGCTTTTTCAATTGCCCCAAAGTCACCAGTAAAGTGGAGGTTAATATCTTCCATAGGAACAACCTGCGCATGTCCTCCTCCTGTTGCACCACCTTTCATTCCAAAAACAGGCCCCAAAGACGGTTCCCTAAGAACAACCATTGCCTTCATTCCTATCTTATTTAGAGCTTGAGAAAGACCAATTGAAATAGTAGTCTTTCCTTCACCAGCAGGCGTTGGAGTCATTGCAGTAACCAAAACTAATTTCGATTTCTTTACCTTCTCTTCATCAATTAATTTAAGAGGGAGTTTAGCCTTATACTTTCCGTAGTATTCAATATCATCCTTGCAAATATCAAGCTTAGCTGCCATATCTCTTATATGTAGCATCTTGTACTCGTGAGCAATTTCTAAATCTGTTTTCATATATATATTATTTTTTAATGATTATATTCTATACCATATTAACTATAAAATGCTCTTATTATTTTGTTTAAGAGAAAACAAATATTACAGAAGCAACTTCTTTAATAGATAATAGCGGATAAATAACCTGCTAATATAAAATTATAACTTGCTAATAATAAATTATAACTTGCTAATATTAAATTATTACTTGCTAATGATGAAACTCTAATGCCATTCCACGGCTACAGAATGGCATTCCACAGCTACAGAATGGCATTTCATAGCTGTGGAATGGCATTACACCTCCACGTTTAGTTCGTAATCAATCCGCCTTTACTTGCTAATAATTTAATAAAACTTGCTAATAATTCAAGCATTCCTTATCATCTTTTGCTTTGAAACAATATAAGATTAAAAATATAATGATTATTCTCAACTTTTAACTCCCTTATATCATTTATTTTGTCTTTCTTTGCAGTATTGGAAATAATAAGGTTCTTAACGAAAAACAAAACACTATGACAAACAAAGACTTTCTTTCAAAAGCATTAATGTTATTATTGCTTGCCGTTTTCGCATCCTCTCTTTATAGTTGTAAAGATAGTGATGAAGATAATAACCAAAATAGTATTGATATGATAGATTTTTCTATTAGGGGTAATCCTTGTTATTACTATAATAATATTGATACATATACCGATTTTGTCCCTGATAGTCTTATTACATTCAATTGGAATATTTCTAGTATTGATCCCAATATTGCATTTATTATTAATTCACAAGAGGGGTTTTTGAACTACCTTACTATTAAGGACGGAGAAAATACTCCTACTATTGATTTTAATAAGTATTCGTTAATTACTGTGCGTGTTTCAACTTATAATAATTTAGGTAAACCAGCCAAAACATTAGATAAAATCTCTGAAAATAATTATAAACTAACATTTAATTGTCATCAAGTAATGGGACCTTTAGATATAAGTGAGAGAACATGGGTTGAAGCAGTTCTTATTCCAAAGATTATTTCTAATGCAAACATTGATTTTATATTAAATGTTTTGCCTTCTGAATAAATTTTTATTAATGACTAAGTACTACTCTACTCTGTCGTGTGGGATTTTCACTCCCGCACTCAATTGCTATAAGAATTTGTAATTCGTAGTATAAATAAAGTCAAGTTAATGCAAATAAATATGAATAAGTGTCGGATTGAATCATCGGCTTGCCGCTTGCAAAGCAAGAATCCTAATAGTAAAGAAGTGCGTGATTACAAATCCCGCACGACGGGATTCTGCAAGTCAATGTTTAGTTTTATAAGAAAGGCGATTGATCTTGTTTATATTTACTTAACCGCAGAAATAAAACTCTGCAAGAAAACTATTTATTAATTAAAAATTATTGTAAAAATGAAAAGTAAATTCATAAAACTAAGTGCCTTTACCATAGTGGTGGTAGTACTTTTAAGTTTTGGGATCTTCTCGGCTTGTGAGGAGTCAGATGATACAAATACTAATATAGTTGAATCTAAAATTAGCCTTATAGACACAACATTAGGAACTAACCATTTAGGACCTTTAGGTTCTTCTGAAGATACATTATATTTATTTAATAGCAATGAAGAACTTCATGCTAAGCTTCCAGAAGCAAGAACCTTTGATTTCACAAAAGGCTCTTTGCTAATATTTAGAGGACATAATACTGTGACTCGAGTAGGTTCAATTGTTGGAGAAATAGAACAGGTAAACTTCTTTGAATATATTCTAAAAATAGATATTACCATGTCAGGATTAGCATCACCAGATTCTCAAAAGGCTTACTATTGGACAACAAAGAAAATACCTTCCATATCCACAATTACTTTGCAATTAACAACAGATGAATTAGTACCAAAAATATAAATATTATGAAAAAATTATTGATGATATTAATAAGCATCTTCTTTCTACAAGATATATTGGCACAAGAAACTTATATTTGGTATAATGGAAATAAAATAAACCTTCAAACAATCTTAAGTAAGAGATTTGTTTTAGTGAATAATGCGTCTGATACAATTGTATTAAAAAATCAAATAATTAATAATGGCTATATTGCAGAAAGTTTCAAAGGATTTCAAATTAATACAGTTATCCCTTTCAAATCTACAAACCCAGATGAAAAATATTGGACTATAGTAGAGACAAATAATTATTCAATTAATTTGTCAGATAGCAATATTTTATATTCTACCCCTTTTTTCTTAACTCAAGATAGTGTACTAATTGCTTTATCTCATCTTTTTTATGTAAAGTTAAAAACTTCTGAAGATATAAATCTATTAGAGAATATGGCTACCGCAAATAATGTAACAATCTTAGGAAATTATAAACATCTTCCTTTACTATATACTTTATCCTGCTCAAAAGAATCTCAAGGAAATGCGTTGGAAATGGCTAACTCATTTTATGAGTCTGGATTATTTGAGTTTACAGATCCGGATTTTTTCGGTAATAATTTATCTCATTCTAATGGCACTTACTCTTCAGATCAATGGGGTTTGTTCAATTTTGGACAATATGGAGGAGAATCAGGAATTGATATAAATTATTTAAGTGCGCGTCAAATTACAAAAGGTAATTCAGATATTATTGTAGCAGTATTAGATGGTGGAGTAGAATTTGGTCATCCTGATTTAACAAATATGTATCCCATTAGTTATGACGCAGAATCAGATGATAGTCCAAGTAGAATATATGATGCTCATGGAACAGCTTGTGCAGGAATAATAGGAGCAAATGCAGATAATAGTATTGGGATTGATGGTATTGCTCCTAATTGTCCAATAATGTCCATTAGCTGCAAAATAAATATGAATCTTACATCACCTGGTGGAGTAGGGAAATTAATAAATGCATATGGTTTTGCAATCGATAATAATGTATCAGTAATCAATAATTCATGGGGTTTTTATACAGCTAGTGCAGCAAACCAATCATTAAACTATGCGATTAACAATGCTTTAACAGAAGGTCGTAATGGGAAAGGCGCAGTTCTTGTCTTTGCATCTGGAAATAATAATTATTCAATTGTTGATTATCCTTCTTCTTTGAGTGGTGTAATTACCGTTGGAGCTATTAGCCCTTGTGGAGAGAGAAAAAGTTTTACATCATGTGATACAGAAACAACATGGGGTAGTAATTACGGTCAAGGATTAGACATTGTAGCCCCAGGTGTTTTAATTTCAACAACTGATAGACAAGGAGAAATAGGATACAACTCAGAATTTGATTATAATAACATTACAGAAGGAACATTAATTTCATATGATTATACAGATAATGATTATACAGTTTATTTTGGAGGTACTTCTGCTGCTTGCCCGCATGTTGCTGGAGTTGCTGCATTAATGCTTTCTGTAAATCCAAATCTTACTAGTCAAGAAGTTAAAGATATTATTGAATCTACTGCTCAAAAGATAAGAGGTATACAGGAACCAGACGGACTTTATGATTATGCTAATTCTCCAAATCGTCCAAATGGTACATGGAATGAAGAAATGGGTTATGGTTTGGTTGATGCTTATGCTGCAGTAAAAAGAGCAGCTTGTTTTAATGAAGAGGATCTTGTGCTTGAAAAAAATGTTAATTATGATATAACAATTTCAAACAATTATTTTTCATCAGGAACTATAACAATAAAAAGTGGCTATTCTTTGACTATAAATAATTCTACCTTACATATGTCGCCAGGAGCAAAGATTATTGTTGAGCCAGGAGCAAAATTAATTGTTAATGGAGGTACAATTACAAGCTCATGTCCAGATGAATTTTGGGGAGCAATATTTGTTATGGGAGATAGAAATCAACCACAGACACAGCAGCATCAAGGATATGTTGAGTTAAATAATGCAACCATTGAAAATGCAAAAAATGCTATTTCCACATGGTACCCTGACAATTGGAATACTACAGGAGGAATAATAAAAGCAGCAAATACTATATTTAGAAATAATTTACGTAGCGTTGAGTATCTATCTTATAATAATTCTAACCAAGGTTTATTTACTAATTGTAACTTTAGCTGGGATGAAAACCTTTTTGCTCATGATAAATCGCAATTAAGCCATGTAACTATGTATGAGGTAACAGGTGTAAGATTTACTAAATGTTATTTCTCTAAAGAAAACAACGAAGCTGATACAATCTTAACACACGGAATCTTATCAGAAAATGCAGGGTTTAGAGTTACAGGTCGTTTTACTCAAGATGCAAATATGCCTATAGAAAAGAGTGAGTTTAATTACCTTGATTATGGAATAAGAGCAAGTAATTTGAGTAATAAAATCTTTGATGTATCTAATACTATTTTTAATTTTAATTCTTGTGGAGTGTTTTCTTCTTCTAATCGTAATTTCTCAGTTACAGAATCTAATTTTAATATAAGACCAAAAATTAATCCTTATATAGCTCAAGATGGCGAAGAAATAGAAAAGGTATCTGTTGGAATTTTCTCAGATATCTCTTCAGGCTATACAATAAAGAAGAATGATTTTAATGGCATATCTTTCTCTAGTCAATCCTTTCCTCCAACAAATACACTTGGTATAGGCATACGAAACTCAGGAGGTGATGCGAATATGATAAATAATAATACCTTTACTAACCTTTATGGAGGGTCTCAGGCATTAGGCACTAATAGGAGTGATAACGACATAATAATTACAGGTTTGCAGTATTCATGTAATACATTCAGTAACTCTCTTTATGGATTATATGTAACAAAATTTGATGCTAATAATCCAAATATTTATGGTATTTGTGAAGAACAAATATCATTAAATATTCCTGCATTAAACTTCTTCTATGATAATATAACAGCAGATATATGTAACAGTAATTGTCCAAATATTAATTATTACTTTACTTCCAATATCCTAAATACAGGACTAACCCTATGCAATGATAATGTTCAACTTATAGATATTGCGCCAAAGGAAAATACTTGTGGAACTATAGGTACTGCAAAAACAAAAGATGAATGGTATTATGATAGAGATGTATTAAGAGAGCAATATGCTATATTATTATTTAACTATAATAACCTATTGGATGGAGGTCAAAAAGATGAATTATTAGACAAACTGCAAGAAGGTTGGGATGGAGATGTTTGGGCTGTTAGGGATGAATATTTAGGAGCATCACCTTACCTCTCAGTAGAAGTTTTGAGAGAAATGGTTCAAAGTGAGAAACTACCTTTAGCTGTTTGTACTGAAATACTACTTTCCAATCCAGAAGCTACACAAAAAGACGAGTTCAAGGCGTTTATGTATAAAGGAGAAAATTACCTCACATCTTTATCGATATCTCTTATTGAAGAAAGCTGGGAAGAAAAAACCTTTAGAGCAAATATGGAAAGTAATATCTCTGCTAAGCTTACTGAATTAGAGATGGCTTCAAGGTCATTAATAGTTATTATTCTAACCGACTCCTTAGGAGTGAATATTAATGAATATAGAAGTGTTTTATCCGAAATGAAAAGTCCTGCAACAAGATTTGAATTGGCAGACTCTTATATAGGTAAACAAGAATATCCTCAAGCAAGAGAGTCTTTATCAAGTTTGCTGGGGAATAAGAACTATACTGATCAAGTAGAAAGATATTTGGAGTATATAGATTTGGTTGAAGAAGTAGGAAATGCTCATTATTTAAGTGAAGAAACTCTTTTGTATTTGTCAGAATATAATGATGCGATAGGATCAAAAGCAAAGTCAATTCTATATTTTAAAGGAATAAGTACAGATTATCATCCTATTGTTGTAAATATGGAAAATGAACCTAAGAATAAACTTGTAAGAACACAAGGTTCTCTTTCTGACCTCTCAAATGCGGATATAACAGTAGTTCCTAATCCTGCTAAAGATCATATTATTTTAACTTATAATTTACCTCCAAGACAAATATATACTATAAAGATATATGATAATAAGGGAATTGAATTATTAACAAAAACTCTTAAGAATAATAAGGGAGTGCAGACAATAGAATTAAAAAATCTTAAATCGGGTGCTTATTACTATACTATTACAGATAGTAAGAGCGTGATTAAGTCTGATAAAATAATAATTGTAAAATAATAACTTTCTAATTGCAGGTAATTTGATAATTTAGTTTATTGGATTACCTGCAATTTTCTATTACGTTTATAACCAAAATTCACAATATTTATGAAAAACAAGATTATTAAACTATCAATACTTATTTTACTTGGTTTTGTAGTTCCTATTAATTCATATTCTCAAGTCAATATGGAGAGATTTATTGAGTTTAAATGTGATATAAATGCAAATCTTACTGTTGCCCTTGCTGCTGACTCTTCAAATACAAAGGCAATGATAAAGAATGGGTTGTTTGAAAAAACAGTAAATATTCAGATTGGATTATTTAGTTCCCCAGATTATAATTTAAATACCAAAGATACAATTATAAGAATATATGGTAATGTAACTAAGATTGACTTTAGATGTTCTGATGGTACTGGTTATATAAGAAGTTTTAATATAGATAGTAATTCTTATTTAACCCAAATATGGGCATATAACTTAGTATATAAAAATGTTTCTTTTAATACTCCTAATAATTTGCAAGCTCTATATATACAACACAGCAGTATAGAAAGTATTGATGTTCGCAATTTGGAAAACTTAATACTTTTTGGTGTTATAGGGAATAAAGAATTAACCAAACTTGATCTAAGAGAACTGACAAGATTAAAAATCTTAATGTTTCAAAATACTGGAGTATCAGATATTAATATTAATGGATTAAATGATTTAACAGACATAGATTGCTATAATACTAATCTATCAACTATGGGCTATGATTCTCTATTCTGTGCTTTGCCTGAGTGTTCGGACAGCCTTGCAGGAATGATTGTTGTAATACAAGATACAGTGTATTCAGATGTTTCTACCTATATGGCTTCAAACTCACAGAATTTAACATCTAAGAATTGGTTTGCTACGGATAGAAATTATGAATTAATGCCTCCAACTTACGGAACATTTGATTGTAGCTCAATTGGGATAGATGATATTGAAGTAGATATTGTTGAAGCAAAGGTATATCCTAATCCTGCAAATAATAATTTAACTGTGGAGACGACTAAAGAAAACATTAAAACGCTTGAAGTTTATGATGCTTTAGGTAGAAGGGTTATTTCTAAAACTCCAAAACAAAAGAGTATAAATGTTGATGTTTCTAATCTTGAAAGAGGAATGTATATTCTTAAAATCCAAACTGAAAAAGGTATTGGAACTTATAAAGTGATAAAAAATTAATTATTTCATATTGTATATATTCCCAAGAACCTTTAAGGCATCGGATACGGATTTGATTGGGGATATTCTTAGGGAGAGTTTTTCGCCTACTTCTTTTAGTTGGGTGTTTGTTGGGTAGGATTGAACGTAGGTTAGAACATTGCCAAAGATTTCTGAATTGTAAAACTCTGAATCTTTTTCAACTCCAAAGGTTGCAATCATCCTATTGCTTTTTAAGATAAGCTTTTCAAAGCCAATCTTTCTTGCAAGTTGTCTTAGTTTGATTGTATCTATTAGTTCTAAGGTTTGTTTTGGTATTTTCCCA
>JBAYYI010000059.1:0-11856 GCA_041673165.1 Bacteroidales bacterium | reverse complement strand
GATTCAGTAAATTGTTTCAGTGATTCAATAAATTATTCCTTTGATTCAATTAATTGTTTCAGTGATTCATTTTTTAGTTTATATTTGCAATGGTTTAGTCTTATTAATCAACTAAAATATCATCAGAAATGGACGCTAAATTTTATAGCTTTAAGGCAAATTCTATTCAAGGGAAAGAAGTCAGTATGGAAACATATAAAGGAAAGACTATTTTGGTAGTAAACACAGCAAGTAAATGTGGTTTTACTCCTCAATTGGAGGGTTTAGAGGCACTTTATCAGAAATATAAGGATAGGGGACTAGTTATTCTTGGTTTTCCATGCAATCAGTTCTTAAATCAAGAGCCTGGTGATGAGAAATCAATCTCCGAAGGCTGTTTAATCAATTATGGCGTTAGTTTTCCAATGTTTTCCAAGATTGATGTCAATGGAAAGGACGCTCACCCGATTTATAAGTACTTAAAGAAGGAATTAGGTGGATTATTTTTCAGTTCAATCAAATGGAACTTCACAAAATTCCTAATCGACAATAACGGTAAACCAATAAAGAGATTTTCCCCTACATTTACGCCAGATAAAATTGATATTGAATTAGAAAAACTACTTAAATAGCTTTCCCTATTGCATAAAAGTAAATTGAATAAGATTTGCACCCATTTGAAGTGCTTTTAGGCGTGTTTGGGGTGGGTCGTTGTGAACTTCCTGGTCTTCCCAACCATTTCCAAGGTCTGTTTCGTAGCTGAAAAAACAAATTAGTCTGCCTTCCCAAAACAATCCATAACCTTTTGGGGGTTTGTTATCGTGTTCGTGGATTTTTGGCAGCCCATTTGGGAAATTATACTTTTGATGATAGATTGGGTGAGTAAAAGGTATTTCAACAAAGTCAAGCTCTGGAAACACTTTTTTCATCTGTGGTTCTATGAATTTTCTTAGGCCGTAGTTGTCGTCAATATGTAGAAATCCTCCTGCGATTAGATAGTTTCTTAAATTCTTCTGTTCTTGGTCTGAAAACACAACATTTCCATGTCCTGTTAGGTGGCAGAATGGATAGAGGAATATTTCTGAACTTCCTACATCAATTGTTGCATAGTCGGATGATAGGCTGGTGCCGAGTTCTTGATTGCAGAAATTTATTAGGTTTCTTAGTGAGGTTGGGTTTGCATACCAATCGCCTCCTCCGCTATATTTTAATAGTGCAATGGTGTTTTTTTGTCCAAATGACGTGATTGAAAAAACAATTAAGGCTATTAATATGATTGATTTTCTCATTGGTTTATTGAATGGATGACATTTACAACATATATTCCTGCTGTTTCTGTTCTTAGTCTTTCTTTTCCAAGTGTTATTGTCTGAAAATTATTCTCAAGAGCCTGCTCAACTTCTTTTTCTGAGAAGTCACCCTCTGGGCCAATAACTATTAGGACTGATTCTTTTGGTTTATAAATATCTCTTATCTGGTTTCTATTTTCTCCAACGCAGTAACCTATTAATTTATGCGTTTCTGTGGCATTTTTAATTATGTCTGAAAGGGGTGTTGGCTCATTTAGTTTTGGCATATAGGCTTTAAGAGATTGTTTCATTGCTGAAATAATTATCTTTTCCAACCTCTCGTGCTTAACAATTACTCTTTCAGAATGCTGACAAATAATAGGGGTTATCTCATCTATTCCCATTTCTGTTGCTTTTTCCAAAAACCATTCTATTCTTGATATGTTTTTGGTTGGAGCAATTGCCACATGTATATAGTAATCTCTTTTATTATATTCTCTTTGTGTATTAATAACTTTAAGGAGGCATGCTTTTGGGTTTGCTTCAAGGATTTCTGCTTCAAAGAGATTACCAAGTCCATCGGTTAAATGAACCCTGTCGCCTTCCTTTTGTCTAAGGACCTTAACTAAATGTTGTGATTCTTCCCTCCCAAGGGTATATATTTGGTCAGGATTTATGTCAGGACAATAGAATAGTAGCATAGATTATTACTATAAACTATATGCAAAACCAATAGAGGCTGTTAAATGTAATAAACCTTGAGTTTTTATTATCCCAATAGGTTGACTTAAAACTGGATTGCCTTGTCTGTCTCTATAATAGAAAGGAGTTAATGCATCATTAAACGTATGACCACCTGTGTAGTCTGCACCAATCTGAGCTCTTAGTCTAAAATCTCTATTAATTTCATACATCCCTCCAATATATACTTTCGCAGCTGGTAGAACATGAGTTATTTTTATTTCATTTTCTACATTATAGTATGAAATATAATCATTTTTGTAGTCTTTTTCTCTAATCATCATTTGAATTCCTGCGTCTAAACCAAGGAAATAATGCATTTTATTTTTGGTTATGTAGAAATTATATGACAACATAATAGGAACATATCCAAAGCTATTGTACTTAGAGAAGGTAAGAGTGCTTGGAGTTCCTATTGCTTCAAAATCTATATTTACTCCTCTGTGATAGGTGTATCCTAAATAGGCACCAAGTCCATGAGCTGTTGTTGTGTATCCTTTTTTTCTTGCTGTTTTATATTGATAACCAGCTGTAAACCCATATCCCATTGGGTTAAGTTCTGCATTTTCACCCATCATCATTTTTCCTTCCATGTTTAGAATAACGAAATATTCAGGTGGTCCTTCCATGTAGTTTCCTTTTCGCCAATCTTGAGAAAATGCACTTATTGCAATAATGTTTATCAAAAAGAAAAATAAGATTTTTTTCATATCAATTAGAGATTTAATTTTAATTTAGTATTAATTCTGCGTGCCAAAATTACGAATAATATTTGAAATTGCAAATTTTCTTTTATCTTTGTAGCAAAAATAGTATGAATAATAGAATTTGTGATATATTAAAGATAAAATCTCCTATAATTTCAGGGGGGATGGTATGGTGTAGTGGATGGGAGTTAGCTGCAGCTGTAAGCAATGAGGGTGGACTTGGATTAATAGGTGCAGGTTCAATGACACCAGAAGTTTTAAGGGAACATATTAAGAAGTGCAAAGAGGCTACAAATAATACATTTGGGGTTAATATTCCTTTGATGAGCTCACATTCTCCAAAACATATTGATATAGTTATTGAAGAAAAGGTTCCCGTTGTTTTTACTTCGGCTGGAAATCCTTCATCCTACACTCAAAGACTTATTGATAATGGGATTAAGGTTGTGCATGTTGTTGCTAATGAAAAGTTTGCACTAAAAGCACAGGATGCAGGAGTTTGTGCAGTTGTTTGTGAGGGATTTGAAGCAGGTGGTCATAATGGTAAGGAAGAAACAACAACTATGGTTTTAGTTAATCAACTTGTTGGTAAACTTAATATTCCAATTATTGCTGCAGGTGGAATTGCAACGGGTCAGCAAATACTTGCAATGATGGTTATGGGTGCAGAGGGAGTTCAGATTGGTTCTTTATTTGCAGCCAGTAAGGAATCCTCAGCTCATGAGAATTTTAAGAAAGCAATTGTTGATGCAAAGGAAGGAGATACTATGCTCTTTCTTAGAAAGCTTTCTCCAACACGTCTTTTAAAAGGTGGTCACTATGAGAGAATTCAAGCTGCAGAACAAAAAGGAGCATCGAAAGAAGAATTACTTGAAATCATTGGAATAGGAAAAACAAGGATTGGGATGTTTGAGGGAGACTTAGAAGAGGGGGAATTGGAAATTGGACAAGTTAGTTCAATGATTAAAGAAATAATGAGTATTGAAGAGATTTTTGCTAAGCTTAGAAAAGAATATTCTGAGGCAATTGCAAGAATGGATTCAATAAGTAAATCTATTTAATAATATATAATAAGAAAGAATATGCAACCAGATTTTATTTTTGAAACAAGTTGGGAAGTTTGTAATAAGGTAGGAGGAATACATACCGTTATTTCAACGAAAGCGAAAACGTTAGTAGAAAAGTATCAAGATAATTATATGTTAATTGGGGCTGATATTATTAGAGGTGAAGGACAGATTTCAGAATTTGAAGAAGATACATATATTTTAAAGAGTTGGAAAGCATATGCCGAAACAAAAGGTCTTAGAATTAGGGTAGGGAGATGGAAAATTCAATCAGAACCATTAGTCGTCTTAGTTGACTTCACACATTTCTTTTCTCAAAAAGATGAATTATTTGAAGAGTTTTGGAAAGAATATGGATTAGATAGTATAACAGGTCAATGGGATTATGTTGAACCTGTTTTGTTTGGTTATGCAGCTGCAAAGGTTATAGAATCTTATTACGAGTTCTATCTTTCATCACAAGATAAGATAGTTACCCAATGGCATGAATGGATGACTGGCTCTGGAGTGCTTTATCTTAAAAAAAATTGTCCACAAATTGCAACAGCTTTTACAACTCACGCAACAGTATTGGGTAGAAGCATAGCAGGGAACAATCTTCCCCTATATTCAGAACTTAAACATTATGATCCAAATCAAGTTGCTAATGAGTTTAATGTTAGAGCAAAATACTCTTTAGAAAAAATATCGGCTGAGAATGCAGATAGCTTTACGACAGTTAGTGAATTAACAAATAATGAATGTAAGCAGTTTTTTGATAAAGCAGTAGATGTCGTTACTCCTAATGGGTTTGAACCTACTTTTGTTCCTAATGAAGAGGATTTTGAAACAAAGAGATTAACTGCAAGACAAAGAGTAATTAATATTACAGAGGCTCTGACTAATCAAAAAATTGATGATGATGCATTATTGATAATTAATAGTGGTCGTTATGAATTCATCAATAAGGGAATAGACGTTTTTATTAATGCAATGGGTGAGCTAAATAGAAAGAAGCTATCTCGACAAATTATTGCAGTTATTGCTGTTCCTGCTCATAATGTTGATATTTATAAATCGCTATTAGAAAACCTCGATAATCCAAATTTTGATAAGCCAACAACTAATCAATATTTAACCCACCATCTTTTTGATCCAGAGCATGACCCTATTCTTAGAACAATAAAGGAGAATGATTTAAACAATTCAATAGATGATAATGTTAAGATAATGTTTATTCCTTCCTATCTTGACAGTAATGACGGAATAGTTAATCTTAGTTATTTTGATTTTCTAATTGGATTTGATGTTTCAATATTTCCTTCCTACTATGAGCCTTGGGGATATACTCCAATGGAATCAATGGCATTTCATATTCCTTCAATAACAACTGATTTAGCAGGCTTTGGACTCTGGATTGAAAGCCAGACAAAAGGTCTTAAAGGAGCATTAGCTGTTATTAATAGAACGGATGGAGAAAGTAGTCAGGTTGTAAGAGATATTGTTATAAAAATTGAAGAAACTTTATCCCTTACTGAAAATGAAATAATTACATTAAGAAAGAAATCTTTCGAGATATCTCAATCAACTCTTTGGGATAATCTAATTCAATATTACTATAAGGCTTACGAAATTGGACTGATTAAAGCTGAGAAAAGAATTGATCAATACATACATAAACAACCAATTAAGGATAGGACACAATTTATCTCTACTTGGGGAGGAGAGCCTTCTTGGAAGAAAGTTTTGGTTGCTCAATCTCTGCCAAAAAGATTAGAGGGATTAGAAAGGTTGTCTCAAAACCTTTGGTGGACATGGAACGCAGAGGCTAGAGATATATTCTATTTGATTAATGATATTAAGTTTGAGAAGTTAAATAGGAGTCCAATTCAACTTATTGAAAGTCTAACTCCGCAAGATTTTAATCGTTTATTAGAAGATGATATCTTTATTCAAAAGTTAGATTCTGTTATTGAGAAGTTTGATAATTATATCAGAGAATCAGAAGATAAGAAGGGTAAGTTAGTTGCTTATTTTTCAATGGAGTTTGGCATTCACGACACTCTTAAAATCTTTTCAGGAGGATTAGGAATGTTGGCAGGAGATTATTTGAAAGAAGCTTCTGATTGCAATAAAAATATGATTGGAATAGGCCTTCTTTATCGCTATGGTTATTTCTCTCAACAGATAACAAAAGCAGGAAATCAGATTTCTGAGCTATTTCCACAAAAGTTTTCTCATCTTCCAATTAAGGCTGTTAAAGATGAAAAAGGTAAATGGAAGAAGATTTCTATTAACCTGCCAGGAAGAGATGTTTATGCGAAAATATGGCGTTGTGATGTTGGTAGGGTTCCTCTTTATTTGTTAGATACAGACATTGACGAGAACCAAGCAGAGGACAGAGCAATTACTAATCAACTATATGGTGGAGATTGGGAACATAGACTTAAACAAGAAATTCTTTTAGGCATTGGTGGAGTAAGGATGTTGAAGGAGTTAAATATCGACCCTGTTATTTACCATTCCAATGAAGGACATTCAGCTTTCAACTCACTTGAGAGACTGAGAGAGATGATTAATAATAATAGAATACCTTATGCTCAAGCAAGAGAAATAATTCGTTCTTCAACTCTTTTCACAACTCACACTCCTGTTCCTGCTGGTCATGATGTGTTTTCTGAGGATTTAATTAGAGCTTATCTTTCTCATTATCCAGAAAGTATTGATTTGTCATGGGAAGAGTTTATTGCCTTAGGTAGAGTTAATGCATCTGATAGGAACGAAAAGTTTTCTATGAGTGTTCTGGCTCTTAATTTTTCTCAAGAAGTAAATGGGGTTAGTAGGATTCATGGAAGAGTTAGTAGAGAAATGTTTGCTAATCTCTATAATGGCTATTTCCCAAGAGAATTGCATATTGGTTATGTAACTAATGGAGTTCATCTTCCGACATGGGTTGATAGGAAATGGAGTGCTTTCTATAATGAAGTACTTACAAAAGATTATATTAACGACCAATCTAATTCAAAATACTGGGAAAAGATCTACGATGTTGAGGATAGAAGAATTTGGGACTTACATCAATCAACAAAAGCAGACTTGGTTAAATTTATGTTGAGTAGGTTGGAAAAAGAACTTATTAACAGAGCTGAAGACCCAAAGTTGTTTGTTCAGATAAAAGAAAAGTTTAATCAAAAAGCCCTAACAATTGGATTTGCGAGACGTTTTGCAACTTACAAAAGAGCGCATCTTCTTTTTACGAATATGGAAAGATTAGATTTATTGGTAAATAATAAAGAAAAACCAGTCCAATTCATCTTTGCAGGTAAGGCTCATCCACAAGACAAAGCAGGTCAAGACCTAATCAAAAGAATAATTGAAGTTTCTAAAATGCCTAAGTTCATAGGGAAAATAATCTTTATTGAAAACTATGATATGTATGTGGCTAAGTATTTGGTAAGAGGAGTTGATCTTTGGCTAAATACACCTACACGTCCTTTGGAAGCATCAGGAACTTCTGGTGAAAAAGCTGTTATGAATGGGGTTTTAAACTTCTCTGTTCTTGATGGTTGGTGGGCTGAGGGATATAAGGAAGGAGCAGGATGGGCTTTGGCAGAAGAACAACTTTATCAAACCGATGACTATCAAAATGCCTATGATGCGGAAATTATATATGAGACCTTTGAAGATAAGATAATACCTGCATACTACAATCAAGATGGAGAAGGAGTTAGCAAGGAATGGGTTGGTTTTATGAAAAATAATATTGCTCAAATTGCTCCGCATTTCACAATGAAGCGTCAGTTAGATGATTATTACAGTAAGTTCTATAATAAACTTTTCGAACGCCATCAAATCTTAACCGAAAACAATTCCCAAAAAGCAAGAGAGTATGCTGCTTGGAAACACAGGATGAGAAGACAGTGGAATAAGATTGAATTGGTTGAATTGCAACTTCCTGATTCTGTCAATAAAAAGATAAAAATGGAAGATGAGTTCATAATCAAGCTTACGCTACATATCAACGACATTGACCCTGAAAACTTAGGAGCTGAAATAATTCTTGCGCAAAAAGAAAATGATATAATAAGTGATATAGATAAGGTTTTCCCAATGGAAATCATAAACTACTCACATAGTAAGGTAACCTTTGAGGTTAAGATACTTCCTTTTGCAGCCGGAGTTTACAACTATAGCATTAGAGTTTATCCGAAGCATGAACTTATGCCACATCGAATGGATTTTCCTCTTTTGAAATGGATATAATGAAATAAGTATTAAATTTGCATCCTCAATTAATATTATTAATAAGAACTAATGAAAAGATATATTAAATACGCATTCGCACTAATAATACTACCTCTTTTTATAGCATCGTGCAATAGAGACCACGAAAAAGAAGAAGTAAATAAGCTTGTTGAAAGCTTTTATATCTACCTAAATGAAAAGAATTTAGATAAAATACAAGAAATATCGACTAATAGAGCTGATAAGTATTTTGAATTTATTTTCTCTCTTGGAGATAATTTAGTACAGATTGATTCCATTAATATTATTGAGACATTAGTTGAGGAGAATACTGCGAATGTTGATGTTGAAATATTTGATGTCTATGGCAATGCTATGATTTATCATTGGTATCTAATTAAGGTTAAAGACGTATGGAAAATCAATAAACTTGAAGGATATAAGGCGGAAGAGATACTAACAAAAGAAGACATTGATTATTCAAAGAAAAACAACCCTGAAAAAGACAAAGCTCAATAATCAAAATAACTACCTAAGCTATGATAAAAAAGATATTTTATATTATTAACCTAATATTTGCTTTCTTACTACTACTAACCTATGCCTCAGCGTTTGTTCCCCCTCATTTATCACCAAAGTTTTCAATACTTACTTTCTTCTATCCAATACTATTATTCATTAATATAGGCTTCATTATTGTTTGGCTATTTACAAAATGGAGATATATTATTATTCCGCTTATCATTATCATTATTAGAATAGATTATATCCCAACACTCTTTGGATTATCCTCAGAGAAACACAGACCACCCATTGAAAACACAGAAATAAAACTATTAAGTTATAACGTATGTGCATTTCATTATAATACAGAGTGGAACGAAACAAAGGATGAAAGAAAAGACTCAGTATATAATTATATCAAAGAGCTCAACCCCTCAATCATTTCCTTTCAAGACTATGCCTCACAAAGAGGTAAGGATTCATTTCACAATAGATTAGTAAACAGATTAGGCTACAAATACTATTACACGCCAAGATACAATAAGTATAATATCTCTGGCAATATCATCTATTCCAAATATCCAATCATTCAATCAGGAGTTCTTTTCCCAACAAAAGATGAAAGCCATTCCTATATCTATTCTGATATTGAAATTAACGAAACAACAACAATAAGAGTAATTAACCTACATCTTGCATCCTTCCAACTCCAAGACCAAGACAAAGAAGTCTTTTCAAAACTTAAAGAAGGATCAATAGACTCTAAGATGAAAGAAAAAACCAAACCAATACTTCAAAAACTTATTTGGGCAAACTCAAAAAGAAGCTATGAAGTAGAGGAATTGGAACCCGTTATCAATCAATCAAACCTCCCAACAATTGTAATGGGAGACTTTAACGACACCCCATTTTCATACACCTACAAACAATTATCAAAAAAACTAAGTGACGCATTTGTTGCTAAGGGACAAGGATTTGGAACAACATATAACGGAGATGTTCCAGCATATAGGATAGATTATATTCTCTATGATAAAGATGTTTTTAAGGTTAGAAGCTTTGAAAGAGAAAAATTAGACTACTCTGACCATTACCCAATCTCAACTGTCCTAAGCCTAAATCCTAAAAAGAAATAAAAAGAAATGCCAACCAAAAAAGAAAGGTATCAATTCGTTATTGACTATTTCAAAAAGGAAATGCCTAAACCAGAAACAGAGCTTGACTACGATAATCCCTTTCAACTACTTGTTGCCGTAATACTTTCAGCACAATGCACCGATAAAAGAGTAAATATGGTTACCCCAAAACTCTTTGAGAAATTCCCAAGTCCAGAATCCTTATCAAATTCCACAGAAGAAGAAGTCTATCAGATAATAAGATCCGTTACCTACCCAAACAGCAAAGCCAAGAACTTAGTTTCAATGGCAAAGAAACTCGTCGAGAAGTTCAATTCCGAAATACCAGACGATGCAGAAAAGCTTCAAGAACTTGATGGAGTAGGTCGCAAGACAGCAAATGTTGTAACCTCAGTTCTTTTCAACCAGCCCAATATGCCAGTTGACACCCACGTTTTCAGAGTATCCGCAAGAATAGGCTTAACCACCAATGCCAAAACCCCACTTGAAGCAGAAAAACAACTAACCAAACACTTCCCCAAAGACATAATCCCAATAGCACACCACTGGCTAATCCTCCACGGCAGATACACCTGCATAGCAAGAAAACCAAAATGCGACCATTGTGGATTAATATCAATCTGTAAGTATTACGAAGGATTAGAAAAGAATTAACTATTTATACTTATTGATTGTATTAGTGATTATTCAATTTCTTAATATCTTCTTCCAACTCTTTGAAGCTTTCTTCTTTTTCCAATTCTATCTGAGTGATTTTGTATTTATCAAGTTCTTCACTTGATCTCATCAAAGCCATTTCGTGACTTATTTTACCTGCATGAGTTAATAATTCTCTACCGTTTAATTGTAGGATAATGTCTAAACGTTCAATCCAATTTTTCATATACATTGGAGTTCTTTGTTGAGCCATTGTTTCGGCAAAAGCGAGATATTGTTCCACTAATAAACCAAGAAGTTTAATTTCATCTTCATTCAGATAATTTTTAGCTATGATAACATCAGATTTTTTAATAGTAGCAACATCTTTTTTATCATAAGAAAGCATTCCCATAAGAGGACTCTCTGCATTAACTCTTCGATACACCAACTCAGCTGCTGTTTGTTTACTAATAGCCCAAAGTAGTTTGTTTTGCATTACCTTAAAAAACTCTATTGTTTTATCATCCTTAGGGTCATAATCAATACTAGTAGTATAAATATCTTTAATCTTTTGATAGAAGAAACGTTCTGATAGGCGTATATTACGAATACGATTTTGTAATTCTGTGAAATAATTCATTGAATTACCTGTCTTAAACCTTTCGTCATTTAACACAAAACCCTTTATTATATAATCTTTCAACCTCTGAGTAGCCCAAATTCTGAACTTCGTACCCTGTGGAGATTTTACTCTATAACCTACTGAAATAATAACATCAAGATTATATCCTTTAACCTCTACGTCTTGTGTCTTTCCTTCAATAGCACCATGTTGAGTGGTAATCCGGAATTTCCGGACAACCACATTTTCGTCAAGCTCTCCCTCTTTAAAAATGTTACCAATATGTTCAGAAATAGTCCTTCTATCTTTGCCAAACAGTTCTGCCATTTGCATTTGCGTAAGCCAAACAGTGTCTTCTTCTAAACGAACATCAATCTTTACTTCTCCTGATTGATTTTGATATATAAGTATTTCGCTATTCATTTTCTATTTCTTATAAATTTAACATATTTGGATCTATGAAATCATTATCTTTTTTTGAGTTTTATCTAATCGCCTATGACAATAAGATATAACTCCTAAAACATCTAAAGCATCTTGTTTTTCTATTCTGTTACAAAAATTATACTTTAATTATAGGATTTGCTTTTATCAAATACAAACATAAAAAGGAAATACTAATATAATAAAACAATTAAAACTATTATCCTTTTTGTAATAAAGCCCAAAGTTACAATTTGTTTTTTAATACAAGTAAACATTACGTAATTTCTTATTGCCATTTAGAGAAAATATCATATTTCACGTTTAATATAACCTTCAGGATGTCAGAGAGAAATTATCAAATCAAAGAAAGAAATTTCTAGAATCAAGTATTAAATTTCATTGTTGTCCGATAAAACTTTTTCAATAATATAAAAATATAGGCTAAACTTTTGCAAGTTCAGCCTATTTTGATTTACTTTGTTTCTTCCACAAAAAAAAGATAAATCATATGGGCAAAAGTAC
>JBAYYI010000058.1:0-12272 GCA_041673165.1 Bacteroidales bacterium | reverse complement strand
GAGGGGGCTTGACTTTTTGAAAATAAAATTGGAGAATTGATTATAAGATAATTAACTTGGATTAATTGGGATTATAATTTTTTATCGGACAACAATGATTTGGAATTTAATATAATTGTTGATTTATAAAATTATACAAAGATTATTTTGTCTTCTTTATTTTGTGAAGTTTTTATTACTTCTTATACCAAAAGAAAGCTTGGTTTTGTTTGCGTTTGCCTTCAAGGGTTTTCTCAACAAATATCTTTTCTTTTGTCATAATATCTATGCCTGTATAGTAAATCTCTGTTGAAATTGTCATTGGAGTAGGGGTAAAGTCTTGAACTTGCTCAAGCTGATAGCCTAATTCTTTGGTTTTCTTGGCAAGGTTTTGCATATCCTTAGTTGTGCATGCAGGATGTGAGGAGATAAAGTATGGGATTAGCTGTTGACGGAGTTTGAATTTTTTATTTAAGGCTTCAAATCTTTGTTTTAGAGTAACAAATTGGTCAAATGATGGCTTTCTCATTAAGTCTAAAACATGTTTTTCTGTATGCTCTGGTGCAACCTTAAGTCTTCCAGAAACATGGTGTTGAAATAGAGTCTCAAAATACTCATTTGTCCTGTATTTCTTCTCTTTTTCTTTGTCAATATCAATTATCAAGTCATACCTAACACCACTTCCGACAAAAGCTTTCTTAATATATGGCAGTTCTCTAACTTTCTTGTATAAATCGATAAGGGGTTTGTGGTCGAAATTAAGGTTTGGACAGATTGCAGGGAAGATACAAGATGGTTTTTTACAAGTTTCGCATATCTTAAGATTAATCCCCTTCATCCTATACATATTTGCAGAAGGTCCTCCTAAATCACTTAAATAACCTTTAAAGTCTGGGTCTTTTGAAATAGTATCAATTTCTTTTAGGATAGAGGTTTCGCTTCTGGAGATTATTTGCTTTCCTTGGTGTGATGCAATTGTGCAGAATGAGCATCCGCCAAAGCATCCTCTATGAATATTTACAGAAAACTTAATCATTTCAAGAGCAGGCACCTTTCCTCTTTTCAAATATTTTGGATGAGGGTTTCTTTCGTAAGGTAGTTCAAACGATTTGTCTAAGTCCTCTGAGCTGAAATTTGGATCAAAAGGGTTAACAACAACATAGTCTTGGCCATGTTTTTGAATAAGTCTTTCACCAATAATCTTATTAGAAGTTGTTTCAATTTGAAGAATAGATTTTGCTTGTTTTTGCTTACTTGTCAAGCATTCTTGGTAGGAGGGAAGTTCAATTGTATCCCACCTCTCATCTTTTTCAACCTTTTTTGTAAGATAAGCTATCTGATTAATGTTTGTTATATCACCTATCTTCTTACCCTCTTTAAGTTGTTTTGCAATCTCAACAATTATCTTTTCACCCATACCATAAACTAATATGTCTGCCTTGCTATCAACAAGGATTGAGGGTTTAAGGGTTTCACTCCAATAATCATAATGTGCATTCCGTCTCATCGAGGCTTCAATCCCACCAATAATGATTGGGGTCTCGGGATAAATCTCTTTAAGTATATTAGAATAAACACTTGTTGCATAGTCTGGACGGTATCCTGCCTCTCCATTAGGAGTGTAGGCGTCGTCACTTCTTAGTCTTTTGAGAGCAGTGTAGTGATTAACCATTGAGTCCATAACTCCCGAACTAACACCAAAGAAAAGTCGAGGCGCACCAAGTTTTTTGAAATCTCTTAGGTCGTCTCTCCAATTGGGCTGCGGAATAATTGCAACACGATAGCCTTCTTTTTCAAGAGTCCTTGCAATTACTGCATGACCAAAGCTTGGGTGGTCAACGTAGGCATCACCACTAATAATGATGATGTCCACATAGTCCCACCCAAGATAGTCAATTTCTTTTTTTGTTATCGGAAGAAAAGCCATTTATTCCTCAACAATCATTATGTTGTTAAGAAACTCAACACTCTTATGCATTAGATTAAACATTATTTCATCTTCTTGAACAAAGTTAACATCCTTACGGTATTCTTCAACAAATGATTCTATAACAGGAGATGATTTTAGCCCACTTTGTTTCTTTCTAAATTCAAGAGCTTGTGCTGCATTAAACAACTCAATTGCAAGAACGCTTTCTGTGTTATTAATAACCTTATAAAGTTTTGTTGCTGCATTGGAACCAAATGAAACGTGGTCTTCTTGTCCTTGTGAAGAGTCTATTGTGTCAACAGATGCTGGCGTGCATAATTGCTTAGATTGAGAAACGATTGAAGCTTGAGAATATTGAGGAATCATAAATCCTGAATTTAATCCTGGATTAGCAACTAAGAATGAAGGAAGTTCTCTTTTCCCTCCAATTAGTTGGTATGTTCTTCTTTCAGAAATAGATCCAATTTCTGCAACCGCAATTGCTAAGAAGTCAAGGTTAATTGCCAAAGGTTGTCCGTGGAAATTGCCTGCTGAAACAACAACATCTAAATCAGGGAAAACAGTTGGGTTATCAGTTACTGAGTTAATTTCAGTTGTAACAACGCTAGCAACCCAACCAATAGCATCCTTTGAAGCGCCGTGAACCTGAGGAGCACAACGGAATGAATAAGGGTCTTGAACATGTTGTTTCTTTTGTTTAATTATCTCACTCCCTTCAAGAAACTCTCTAACATTTATTGCAGTATCTATTTGTCCTTGGTGAGGTCTAACCTCATGAACAGGAGCAAAGAAAGGTTCTATTCTTCCGTCAAAAGCATCTAATGAAACAGATAAAATAAGATCAGCAAGGAAAGATAGCTTTTGAGCTTTCAAAACACTCCAAACAGCATAAGCACTCATAAATTGAGTTCCGTTTAGTAGTGCTAATCCTTCTTTTGATTGTAATTCTATTGGTTCAAATCCAAATTTCTTATTTATCTCTTCAGCACTATATCTTGCACCTTCGAAATTAACTTCTCCTAAATTAAGAAGAGGTAAACACATGTGAGCAAGTGGAGCTAAGTCACCTGATGCTCCCATTGATCCTTGTTGGTAAACAACTGGATAAATGCCTTCATTAAAGAAAGCAATCAATCTTTCAACAGTCTTAAGCTGAGCTCCTGAGTGACCATAAGAAAGTGATTGTATTTTGTTCAATAACATAATGCGAACAACCTCTTCTGGAACTTCATCGCCCATACCACAAGCATGAGACATAACTAAGTTCTTTTGTAGTTGAGAAAGTTGCTCCTTACTAATTGAAATATTACATAAAGAACCAAATCCTGTTGTTACTCCATAGATAGGTTCTTTTTCGTTTTCTGTTTTTTGGTCAAGATATTCTCTGCAAGTGTTTATTCTCTCTTTTGCATCATCCGACAATTCTAATTTCATATTAGAACTTAATATCTTTTCAACTTCTTTAAGTGTTAAATGCTTTGTACTAATTTTGTGTGTAGTCATTATTGTATTTGTTTTATTTTATTTATTGTTTTATTTATCTGTGTCAAATAAGTTTCCCATACCATTTCTATCGATATAGTTCTTGCCTAAATGTTTATAAGCTAATGCTGTTGCTTCTCTTCCTCTTGAAGTTCTCATAAGAAATCCTTCTTGAATTAGAAAAGGCTCATAAACCTCTTCAATTGTTCCTGCATCTTCTCCAACAGCTGTTGCAATTGTTGTAATGCCAACAGGTCCTCCCTTAAATTTTTCAATTATTGCAGAAAGTATCCTATTGTCCATCTCATCCAAACCATGTTTATCAACATTTAGAGCTTTAAGAGCCATTTGTGCAATTTCAATCGTTATATTACCATCTCCCTTGATTTGAGCAAAATCTCTTACCCTTCTCAATAGCAAGTTAGCAATACGAGGAGTTCCTCTACTTCTTCGAGCAATTTCAAATGAAGCGTCATCCTCAATTGGAGTATTAAGTATATTAGCAGAACGTTTTATTATAAGGTTAAGTGTGTCGTGGTTATAATATTGAAGTCGAGAAGTAATGCCAAACCTCGACCTAAGAGGAGCTGTAAGAAGTCCAGAACGTGTTGTTGCACCAATCAGAGTGAAAGGATTAAGAGCAATTTGCACACTTCTTGCATTTGGCCCCGATTCAATTAAGATATCAATTTTATAATCCTCCATTGCAGAATAAAGATACTCCTCAACAACTGGACTCAAACGATGAATTTCGTCAATAAAAAGAACATCGTTTTCTTCTAAATTTGTTAAAATTCCAGCCAATTCACCAGGTTTTTCCAATACAGGACCAGAAGTTAGTTTTAAATTTACTCCAAGTTCATTTGCAATAATATAGGAAAGGGTTGTTTTACCTAAGCCAGGAGGGCCGTGAAGCAGGACATGATCCAAACTTTCACCTCTTTCTTTTGTTGCTTGAACAAATATTTTAAGGTTGTCAATAATTTGTGGTTGCCCAACAAAACTATCGAAACGTAAAGGTCTTAGAGCACGTTCAAAGTCTTTCTCAGTGTTATTTAATCTTTCCGAATTCGGATCTAAATTTTCGTTCATATTAAATAATTAGTAAATAATTTGCATTTAATGACAACAATACTTATATTTGCCAAATATTAATTAGGTTAATTATATCTGCAAAAGTAATAATTTTCTAAGTTAAGAAGGCAATAAATTTGATTATTAATTTAAAACTTAAATATTATGATGTCTCAAATAATAGTTGGAATAGACTTTTCTAACTCTTCAATGGTTGCTTTAAAGCTTGCAGTTGACATTGCTAATAGGACAGGTGCAGATATTCTATTGGCTTGGGTAGAAACCAAAGAAATAGATAAAGAAGAAGCTCAAAAAGAACTTCATGAAATTGCCACATCCTACACCCCAAAGCTTAGTGGAAAGAAGATTTCATACATAGTTTGTAAAGGTAAAGTTTATCAAGCAATAGCTAATTTGGCTAAGACTGAGAAACCAGACCTTATTGTTATAGGAGCACACGGTAGAGGTGGTTTTGATGAAAAATATGCAGGACAAAATACTTTTAAAATAGTAACCGAATGTGAGACACCTGTCTTAATAATCAGAGAAACATTTAATTTCGATAAGCATCTTGAAAAGATTGTTCTTCCAATTGACTCTTCAAGAGACACAAGACAAAAGGTGCCTTGGACAATTGAATTTGCAAAGATGTTCCCTCAGTCTCATATCTGTGTTCTTGGAGTTCAAACAACAAGAGTTCAAACAGTAAGAAATGAGGTTGTAGGTTATGTTAAGAGTGTTGAAACATTCCTAACTAAGCATGAGCTACCGCATACAGTAGATTACGTAGATGCAGAAAACAATACAACATCTATAATTGAATATGCAAATAGTATGAATGCCGACTTAATTGTTGTTATGACAGAACAAGAAAAGACCATTTCCAATATGCTTTTCTTAGGACCATACTCTCAACAAATGATTAACCTATCACCATTACCAGTCTTAATTGTTCCAGCTGTTCAGCTTCATGGAGCAGCAAAATAAAAACGATTAACTTAATAATGAAAAGACTAATAATATTCTTCATCCTATTTATAGGTGCTTTCTCTTCAATTGCACAAGTTGAAGTTATAGCAGATGGAAGACTACAAACAATATTAGAACAACATATCACCTTTAATGAAATAGCAAGAACAGCACCTGGATACCGCATCAAGATAGGAGTGTTTACAGGTCCTGGTTCAAAACAAAGTGCTTTTGATTTAAGAGATGAAATTGCAAATAACTTTCCAGACTTAAGAGCTTATGTCTTTTTTGAAGAGCCTAACTTCACCGTAAAATGTGGAGACTACACTTCAAAACTTAATGCTTATGGCTTATATATCAAACTTAAAGAATTATACCCAAGCTCAGCCATAATAAGAGATTATATTAATTTCCCAGTACTTTCAAAGGATGATTTAATCATTCCAGAATACTATGAAGAAGAATCAGAATAACATTTAATAATTAAAAATTCAAGATGAATAATATCAAAAACTACATCCAAGAAAACAAAGAAAGGTTCTTAGAAGAACTTTTTGAACTAATAAGAATACCTTCAATTTCTTCAATTGAGTCACATAAAGACGACATGATAAGATGTGCAGAACAATGGAAGAAATTTATACTTGCAGCAGGAGCAGATAAGTGCGAGGTGATGCCTTCACAAGGAAACCCTGTTGTGTATGCAGAAAAGATAATTGACCCTAAGCTAAAAACCATAATGATATATGGTCATTATGATGTTATGCCAGTAGATCCATTGGAATTATGGGACACTAATCCATTTGAACCAGTAATTAAAGATGGTAAGATATGGGCAAGAGGTGCTGATGACGACAAGGGACAGTCATTTATGCACGCAAAAGCATTTGAATACTTAGTTAAAACCAACCAACTACCTTGCAACGTTAAGTTTATGTTGGAAGGCGAAGAAGAAGTAGGCTCACCATCACTGTATCCTTTCTGTAGAGAGCATAAGGAACTACTTCAAGCAGACATAATCCTTGTTTCCGACACAGGAATGATATCCCCCGACACCCCATCAATCACAACAGGACTTAGAGGACTTGGATATGTTGAAGTAAAGGTAACAGGCCCAAACAGAGACTTGCATTCTGGACTTTACGGAGGAGCAGTTGCAAACCCAATCAACATACTTTGTGAAATGATAACCAAGCTTTCTGACGAGAATAACCATATAACAGTTCCTGGATTCTACAAAGAAGTTGTTTTTGTTTCAGATGCAGAGAGGGAACTTATGTCAAAGGCTCCATATAATGAAGAAGAGTATAAGAAAGAAATAGAAGTTGAAGAGCTACATGGCGAAAAAGGATATTCAACCATTGAAAGAACAGGCATTCGTCCTTCATTAGACGTTTGCGGAATATGGGGAGGATACCAAGGAGAGGGAGCAAAAACAGTTATTGCTTCAACAGCACATGCTAAAATCTCATTCCGCCTTGTTCCAGACCAAGACTATAATGTGATAACCGAACGTTTCCAAAAACACTTCGAGAGTTTAGCACCAAAAAGCGTTAAAGTAGAAGTAACACCACTTCATGGCGGATATGCTTATGTTTCTCCTATCGATATGCCAGCTTATATTGCTGCAGACAAAGCTTACCAAAGAACATACGGCAAGAGACCTGTGCCAACAAGAAGTGGAGGTTCAATTCCAATTGTAGCAGGTTTTGAAAGAATCTTAGGAATAAAATCAATACTTATGGGCTTTGGCTTGTCAACAGATGCAATCCATTCCCCTAATGAGAACTATCCACTTGAACAATTCTACAACGGAATAGAAACAATAACCTATTTCTATGACGAATTTGCAAAACAATAAGTCTAATACAAAGAAATAGCAATAACTATAGTAATGCAGGAGTCCAAAAAGGCTTCTGCATTTTTTCTTAGTATGAATTTGCATTTTTTTACTTTTCAATGTATCTTTGCTTCCTATTAATACAAGAAAGATTATGCAAACTCTAAATTTAGTATTCAAATATATTTCAATCATTATTGTGGCTTCTCTAAGCATTTTCTTGTTTTCGTCATGCGATGATGAAGAAGTAGAGATTAGCTCCAAAGTTCTAATGCTTAAGGTTGACTATATAACAAATGAATTTGAGGGAGGAGTGGAAACATCTTATAATGTTCAAAGCCCAAGCTTTACAATCACAACCCAGTACAAGGCTCCAGGCGATTTTGGAAATATAAAACTAATTTACCAAGAGGCAAATAAAGCTATATTTGACGGAACCATTATATGGATGGGCTTAGGTGAGATTTCAATTCCAGAGAATATACTTCCAGCAAATCAGTTCCAACATGTGTTTACAAATGATTTCATTCTACCAAGAGCAGGCTATGAAAACGTTTTCAATCCAGATAGTATAGAATATGATTACGAACAAATATGGGCATCAGTCCAAGGATTGGTAAAGGTAAGGGAGTATTTGAATTCTAATCCCAATGCAACAGTCAAATTATTCCTCTATACCCCAAGCGTTGGAATAGGCAACCCAGAAGATTGGGATTGGATAATTTTCATGAAAGACTAATACAGATATTTGGATTTTTATATCTATGATTTTTACTGTTTAAGTACATATTATTTAATATTAATCATATTTTTCCCAACCAAGAATGACTAAATTCCAAACGTATAATTTTTTTTGATAAGAAGGAATAACCCCTCAAATGACTATATAATACAATTTAATTGATATGATAAAACTAAACATAATGTACTTTAGCCCTACCTCAACAACTAAAAAAGTTTTGGAAGAGATAGGTGAGCGAATATTTGAAAAGAGTGGTATAGAAACAGGTCAAGTTATTGACTTTACCTTGGCAAAACAGAGAATTATTGGACAAAGCTTTAATTCCAATGATATTCTCCTAATTGGAATTCCAGTATATGCAGGTCGAGTACCTAATATTTTGCTGAATTACCTTAATACAATAAAGGGTGATAATTCTTTGGTTATACCTGTGGTTGTATATGGGAATAGACATTATGATGATGCACTAATAGAATTTAATGATATACTTATTCTAAATGGGTTTAAGGTTATAGCAGGTGGTGCATTTATTGGAGAACATAGTTTTTCTAAGATATTAGCTAAGGATAGGCCAGATGGTATGGATTTATCTATAGGTAGGGGTTTTGCTGATAAGATTTCTAAGAAGATATCAGAAGAAGATTTCGCTAAAATTGAAGTCAAAGGGAATAGACCCTATAGGCCTTATTTCAAACCTAAGAATAAAGACGATAAACCAGTTGATATCAGGAAAGTTAGCCCAAAGACAAATGATAATTGCATAGATTGTAAATTATGTGCTGAAGTTTGCCCAATGGATTCTATTTCCTATGAAGATGTTAGTAAAATGGTTGGTATTTGCATAAAATGCTGTGCCTGTGTTAAAATCTGTCCTACCAATGCAAAATATTTCGACGATACAGACTACCTAAGACATAAGCAAGAACTTGAAGACCAAAATAAAGAGAGGAAAGAACCTGAATTATTTATATAGCCAAATAATAGGGGTCAATGTAATATCCTAATAGAAACCCCTAAATAATAAACCCCTAAAACAATATACTGAATCTTCGTATCAATAAAATATATCCCTATTCTATTTTTTTCTTTCTTTTCATGGTGCTCCCTTGCCAAGGGAAGACCTCTCCCTTGCCAACATAACTATTCTCCCTTGGCAACATAGAGGTCTTCCCTTGGCAAGGGAGCGTCATCAAATGCCTAAAAGAGAAAATTCCTACGCTGTAATAATTTATTAATGCTTGATTTGCTGATATTTAATAGAAGATTTGATGGGGCTATCTTTGAAGCGGTTTATGCCTCGTAATAACCCCATAAAATCATATAATATTTGGCTTGAAAATAAGAAGATAAACTACCTTTATGCTAAGGTTTTTAATTGTGCTGTTATGGAAGTGATTTTTTGTTCTGCATCAGAGAGTTTTTTCTTCTCATTTTCCACAACTTCAGCTGGTGCTCCACTAACAAATTTCTCGTTTTGCAGTTTCTTACCTACTGATATCTTAAATCCTTCGTAGTATTTGAGATCTGCTTCAAGCTTTTTGATTTCTTCTTCCTTATTTATCGTATCGCCAAGAGGGATAAACATTTCAGTAGTTCTAACCATCAAAGATAAAGCTCCTTCTTTCTTATCCTTTATATATTCAATAGTCGATAGGTTGCAAAGCTTGGTGATAATGCCATCAAATTCTTTATTATCGTTTGAAGTTTCCTTGATATAAAGTTCTAATTCAATTTTCTGAGCTATGCTTTTTTCATTTCTAACTTGGCGAACTGCTGATATTTTCTCTTGAGCAAAGGCAAAATCACTTAGAATTGTAGATTTGCTTTCATAGGTCTTTGGCATTTGAGCAAGCATAATATAATCATCTTCTTGTCTTTGACCAAGGATATGGTAAATCTCTTCTGTAAGGAAAGGCATAAAAGGATGGAGAACCTTCATTAGGTCTTCAAATATATCTATTGTTTCTTTAATAGTTTGTTTGTCAATAGGTTTTTGGTACTGTGGTTTAATTATTTCTAAATACCAAGAGCAGAAATCATCCCACACAAGTTTATATGCTTTCATTAAGCCCTCACTTAGGCGATACTTAGAGAAGTCATCTTCAAGTTCAAGAATTGTTTCGTTTAATTTTTCTTTAAACCAATTGATTGCAATCTTGGAATGTTGAGGTTGAGCAATATCTTCTACGTCCCAGCCTTTGATTAGTCGCATTGCATTCCAAATCTTATTAGCAAAGTTTCTTCCTTGCTCGCAGTAGCTTTCATCAAATAGCAAATCATTGCCAGCAGGAGAAGCCATTAGCATACCAACTCTAACTCCATCAGCTCCGTACTGCTCAATTAGTTTGATAGGGTCGGGGCTATTGCCAAGCGATTTAGACATCTTTCTTCCAAGTTTATCTCTTACAATTCCTGTTAGGTAAACATTTTTGAAAGGTATATCATTCCTATATTCTTGTCCTGCAATAATCATTCTTGCAACCCAGAAGAAAAGAATTTCTGGTGCAGTTACAAGGTCATTTGTAGGATAATAATAATTTATTTCTTCATTGTCAGGATAACGAATAGCATCGAAAACCGATATAGGCCATAACCAAGAAGAGAACCAAGTATCTAATACGTCTTCATCTTGTTTTAGGTCATCTATATTATAGTTTTCTTTTGGGAACTTAGCGTTTGCAAGTTTTAGAGCTTCTTCTATTGTTTTTGCAACAACGATTTCTCTATTTGGAAGGTAGTAAGCAGGAATTCTTTGACCCCACCACAACTGACGACTTATGCACCAGTCCTTCACATTTTCCATCCAATGCCTATAAGTGTTCTTAAATTTTGCAGGATGAAACTTAATGGTATCGTTTTCCACAACTTCAAGCGCTGGTTTTGCAATATCAGTCATATTAATAAACCATTGAACAGATAGTTTCGGCTCTATAATAGCATCAGTCCTTTCCGAGCAGCCCACCTTGTTCACATAATCTTCTACTTTGAACATTAAGCCAGCCTCTTCAAGGTCTTTGCAGATTTTCTTCCTACAAGCAAACCTATCCATACCACTATACTGTAAGCCATGCTCATTCAAAGTTCCATTATCGTTGAATATATCAATGCTATCAAGCTTATGCTTTAAGCCAAGAGTATAATCGTTAATATCATGTGCTGGAGTAATTTTTAAAGCTCCTGTTCCAAATTCCTTATCTACATATTCATCATATATAATTGGAACAATTCTATTAATAATTGGAATAATTACATTTTTGCCTTTAAGGTTTGCATATCTTTTATCCTCTGGGTGAACGCAAACAGCAGTATCTCCAAGAATTGTTTCAGGACGGGTTGTTGCAACTACAACAAATTCATCTTCCCCTTCAATCTTATATTTTAAGTAGTATAGCTTTGAGTTTTGTTCTTTGAAGATAACCTCTTCATCAGATAGGGCAGTAAGGGCTTGAGGGTCCCAATTAACCATGCGAATGCCACGGTAAATTAATCCTTTATTATATAGGTCGCAGAATACATCGATTACAGATTCGTATAACGCCTCTTCCATTGTAAAACGTGTACGCTCCCAATCGCAAGATGCACCAAGCTTTTTCAATTGCTCTAAAATAATTCCGCCATGTTTCTCTTTCCACTCCCAGGCATGCTCAAGAAATTCTTCTCTTGTAAGATCTTTCTTCTCAATTCCTTCTTCCTTTAGTTTAGCAACAACCTTTGCCTCAGTAGCTATTGAAGCGTGGTCAGTACCTGGAACCCAGCAAGCATTCTTCCCTTGCATTCTTGCCCTACGGACTAAAACGTCTTGAATAGTATTGTTAAGCATATGACCCATGTGCAATATACCAGTAACATTTGGTGGAGGTATAACAATACAATAAGGTTCTCTTTCATCAGGTTCGGAATGGAATAAATTCTTTCCCATCCACTCTCCATACCATCTATCTTCTATTAGTTTAGGCTCGTACTTTGTTGCAATATCACTCATCTTTACAGTAAAATTATTTCATTAAAATATGGTGCAAAGATAGAAGTTTTAAGTGAATATGAGAAAAGAAATTAATAAATGGTTATACGGCACAATAATTGCTACTATATTTGCATTATATACTAATATAGAAAATATTTATAATTAATCAAATACTCATACTTATGAAGAAGTTTTTTTTAACATTACTAAGCTTAATTGGCTTAACGACAATCTTGTTTGCACAGGAAGATATGAAGACCTATAATGGCACTATAACGAAGGTTAAGGTTTA
>JBAYYI010000057.1:0-12841 GCA_041673165.1 Bacteroidales bacterium | reverse complement strand
AGTTGCGGTAAGCTTGAATTATAAGGATGGTAAACTTGTACAAGCCCTAACAAGAGGGAATGGTATTATTGGAGATGATATAACAGACAATGTTAAGACCATTAAATCAATCCCTTTAGAGCTTTTCGGTGAGGATTACCCAAAGGAATTTGAAATTAGAGGAGAAATAATCTTCCCTAATAAAAGCTTTGAAGAATTTAATAAACAAAGAATTGAGCAGGGAGAAGAGCCACTTGCTAATCCTCGTAATGCAGCATCTGGAAGCATTAAACTATTAGACCCAAAAGAAACAGCAAAACGAAAGCTTGACTGCGTATTGTATTTTATCTTATCAGAAGATAGCGTTTTCAATAAAGAAACACATTATAAAAGACTTCAAAAAGCAAAGACATGGGGTTTTAATATTCCTTCCTTTATTGGCATTTGCAAATCAATTGAAGATATAAGAGATTTTATTAGCTATTGGGATAAGGAAAGGTTTAACCTTGGCTTTAATATTGATGGCATAGTTATTAAGCTTAATGATTCCAGCCTATGGGAAAGACTTGGCAATACAGCAAAAAGTCCACGCTGGACAACAGCCTATAAGTTTAAGGCAGAAAGAAAAGAAACAAAACTTATATCAGTTGAATACCAAGTTGGAAGAACAGGAGTTATTACCCCTGTTGCAAATCTTGAACCTGTTTCTCTTGGAGGAACAATCGTAAGACGCGCATCCCTACATAATTCCGATATAATGGAAAAGCTTGATATTAGGATTGGCGACTATGTTTATATTGAAAAAGGTGGTGAAATCATTCCTAAAATCATAGAAGTAAATCTTGACAAAAGAGATAAGGATAGCCAAAAGCTAGAATACATAAAACATTGTCCTGAGTGTAATACTCTACTTACCAAAGAAGAATCAGAAGCTGGTCATTACTGCCCTAACTATAACCATTGCCCTATTCAAATCTTAGGACGTTTCCAACATTTTATTTCTAAGAAAGCAATGAATATTGATTCTCTTGGTGCAGAAAGGGTTAAATATCTTATCGACCATGAGCTTGTTAAAGACTTTGGAGACCTATACCTACTTGAAGAAGAATCCCTAATTGGTATTGGTAATATCCTTGACACGGAAAAGAAATCAACTATCCAAGAAAAAGGAGCTGCAAATATAATTCAAGCAGTTCTTAACTCAAAGCAAGTTCCTTTTGAAAGGGTTCTATATGCCTTAGGTATTCGCTATGTTGGTGAGGTTGTTGCTAAGAAACTTGTTAAGCATTATAAAAATATAGATAATATAATTAGCACAAACTTCATTGAACTAACCCAGGTTGATGAAATTGGTGAAAAGATAGCAGAAAGCATAATGGATTATTTCTCTAATCCAGAAAACATTAACCTAATTAATAAACTTAAAGCCCAAGGTGTTAAATTTGAAATAGAAGAAAGTTTTACAAGCAATAAGTTAGAAGGATTAAGTTTTGTTGTTAGTGGTAGCTTTGAGAATTATAGCAGAGAAGGATTAAAGAAAACAATAGAAGATAATTCAGGAAAGATTGTTAGTGGCGTTAGTTCAAAGGTTGATTTCTTGGTGGCAGGAGATAAAATGGGACCAGAGAAGAAACGCAAAGCAGAGAAGTTAGGTGTAAAGATAATATCGGAACAAGAGTTTAATTTAATGATTAATGGTTAATTAATAAATAGAGCAGAAATCTTTTTCTTATTTATTTGGTATATTAAAATAAAGTTTGTACGTTTGCAGGCGTAATATTCTTTTAAATTACCTATCTAGATGTATAAAGCTAATACATATAGTTTGAGCAGTGTCTTAATAAACTCCCTTCTCAACAAAGAGAAGAGAAATGTTATTTTTGTATTTCCTATCTTACATTTCAACTTTAAAACAAAAACAACAAGATATATATCATCATATTTTTCAACAAAACAATTAGGATTATATTCGTTTTTTTAAAGTAAAAAGGAAATAATCACAGTTATTAACCCTTAACACAAGAAAAGGAATCGACTTTACAGAGTTGACAGATAGAGAGAGATACAAGAGGTCGAAGATAAATTAAACAATATACCTCGTAAAAGATTTGGCTATTTATCACCTCTAGAACAATTAAATAAAATATTAACAACAGAAGGAAAAGTTGCATTTAAGACTTGAATTCTGCAAGTTCTATAAGAAAGGAGGAATAGAATGTTAGAATGGATAATATTAGCAATAACTGTCTTAAACTTAACTCTAACAACAACAGATGTTATTTCAGATAAGAAAGAAAAGAAAAAAGCTCAACAAGAACAAATAATAAAAGATTTTAAATCTGCTCTTATAACGGATGAAAACCCTAATCCAGTGGATAGTATTGTTGTTAAAAAAGATACTATAATGTATTATAAGCAAGGAGAATTTATTGGTTCATCTGTAACAACAACAAAGAAAAAGAGAGAATAGAATCTTCTATATCTAACCATTAAAAAAATGAGAAGCCTGTATTTCCCTTTATAGGCTTTTTGCATTTTTGTAAAGTTTGAAAATATTCCATTCTAAAACTAAAGAATGTTATTTTTAAAGATGTTAAACCAATAATAATCTTTTAAATACTGCATTATTTTGAACCACATAATACCTATTCAAAATAAAATACCTAATTTTGACACTCGAAATAAATTAGATTATAGTATATTTATGAAGAAAGTAGCATTTCATACATTAGGATGTAAATTAAATTTCGCAGAAAGTTCATCATTAGCAGGAATATTTATTCAAAATAACTACGAGCAAGTATCTTTTAAAGAATTTGCAGATGTATATGTTGTAAATACTTGCACAGTAACTCAGGTTGCAGAAAAGAAATGCAGGAATGCAATTCGTCAAGCTAATAAAATCAATCCTAATGCTACAATAGCAGTTATTGGATGTTTTGCACAACTTCAGCCAAAAGAAATTGCAGAAATAGAAGGGGTAGATATAATTCTTGGAAATGCCGACAAACATAGGCTATTTGAATACTTGGATAATAAGGAAGCATTTTCAGAACATTGGAAAGACGTGAAAGATATTGCAGATGTTAAAGAATTTGTTCCCTCCTACTCTACTGGCGATAGAACACGTAGCTTTTTGAAGATTCAAGACGGATGCGATTATTTCTGTTCCTACTGTGCAATACCTTATGCAAGAGGAAGAAGTAGAAGTGATACCGTTATAAAAACTATTGAAAAAGCACACGAACTTGAGAAAGACGGCAAGAAAGAAGTAGTCTTGACTGGCGTTAACATTGGTGACTTCGGCAAACACCAAAACGAAACTTTCTTTGACCTAATTAAAGAATTGGATAAGGTAGAACATATTGAAAGATATAGGATTTCAAGCATAGAACCCAACCTAATAACAAATGAAATAATAGATTTTGTTAGCCAATCAAGGAGTTTCCTCCCTCATTTTCACATCCCACTCCAAGCAGGTACTAATTACTTGTTAGAAAGGATGAAGAGGAAGTATAATAGAGAGCTTTTTGCACAAAGAGTCAACTATATTAATGAAGTAATGCCCAACGCTTTTATTGCAGCTGATATAATAGTTGGTTTTTCTGGCGAAAGTGAAGAAGAATTTGCTTCAACGGTTGAATTTATTGATTCTCTACCACTTACGGCCCTCCATGTTTTCACCTATTCCGAAAGACCAAACGCTGTATCCATTAATTTTGATGGCATAGTTCCTGTAAATATTCGCAAGAAAAGAAGTCTTATCTTGCAAGATATTTCAAATAAAAAGAAGAAAGCATTCTACGAGAAAAACATAGGCTATAATGCAAAAATCCTTTGGGAATCAGACAACGAAAAAGGTATGATGTATGGCTTTTCCGACAACTATATCAGAGTAGGAAGAGAATTTGATGAGAAATATATCAATCAAATAACAGAGCATACCCTAAAAGAACTTTCCTCTAATAAGGAGTATTTCATTATAAATGAATAGCGAAAAAACTAATACCTAACTTAAGTAAAAAAGAGTGGTTCCCTTTTTCAAAGCAACCACTCTTTCATATTTTGAGTTGTTATAATATCTAATTATTTCTAATTAACAATTAGCTTTTCTGTTCTATTTATCAAAGGATTCTCTATTCTAATATAATAAACTCCCTTTGCTAAGTTCTTAATGTCTATAGTTTTTTCTATAACTCCACTTACAGATTTTGCATTTATTGTATTAAGAATTTTACCCTGAACATCGCTTAACTCAATCTTAGCTTCACCACTTATTCCACTTATTATTAACTTTGTTTGATTTGTTGCAGGATTTGGATACATCATTATAGATATTACATTTTCTGTGACTCCATTCAAATCTAATGTTGTGAAAGTCTCAATGTTACCATAAGTAGTTCCTGATTCTGTAGTTGCATAAGACCTAAACTTATAAGAAGTATTAGAAATCAAGTCCGTTAAATTATAAGTTATTGTATTATTTGTTAGTGTCGCTATAACTTGTAACCATTCATCTACTACCCCCTCTTTATATTCAAATCCTTGTGAAGTAATATCCTCACTCCCTTCAGTTATTGTGCCATGTAAGGTTGCAATAGTTTGTTCTATTAGTGTTGCTGGGTTAGTTGTAACGGTTGGTGGAACTATTGGAAGGGTCGTAAAGTCTTGTGTTAATCCATAAGTTGTTGCTGATAGAGTTGTTGCATAAGCTCTAAACTGATAATCTGTATTTGCTGTTAAGCTTGTAAGGTTATGAATTAGGGCATCGTTAGTTATTGTACTTGTTACCGCTGTCCATACTGTTGCACTTTCTAACTTCCACTCGAAACCTTGTGATATTACGTCCTCACTTCCTTCAGTTATTGTGCCATTCAAGGTTGCAATAGTTTGTTCTATTAGTGTTGCTGGGTTAGATGTAACCGTTGGAGAAACTATTTCAAGGGTTGTAAAGTCTTGAGTAATTCCATAAGTAGTTGCTAATTCTGTAGTTGCATAAGCTCTAAACTGATAATCTGTATTTGCTGTTAAGCCTGTGAGATTATAAGTTATCACATCATTAGCAATTGTACTTGTTACTGATGTCCATGTTGTTGCACTTGCTAACTTCCACTCAAAGCCTTGTGATGTAATATTCTCACTGTCTTCAGTTATTGTGCCATGTAAGGTTGCAATAGTTTGTTCTATTAGTGTTGCAGGACTTGTTGTAACGGTTGGAGGAACTATTGGAAGGGTTGTAAAGTCTTGGGTTATTCCATAAGTAGTTGCGGATAGAGTTGTTGCATAAGCTCTAAACTGATAATCGGTATTAGCTGTTAAGCCTGTGAGAGTATAAGTTATAACATCATTAGTTATTGGAGTTATTACTGCTGTCCATACTGTAGCATTTACTAACTTCCACTCAAATCCTTGTGTTGTTACATCCTCACTTCCTTCAGTTATTGTACCATTCAAGGTTGCAATAGTTTGTTCTATTAGTGTTGCTGGGTTAGATGTAACCGTTGGAGGAACTATTGGAAGGGTTGTAAAGTCTTGAGTAATTCCATAAGTAGTTGCTGATTCTGTAGTTGCATAAGCTCTAAACTGATAATCTGTATTTGCTGTTAAGCCTGTGAGATTATAAGTTATAAAATCATTAGCTATTGTACTTGTAACTGCCGTCCATACTGTTGCATTTACTAACTTCCACTCAAAGCCTTGTGATGTTACATCCTCGCTTCCTTCTGTTATTGTACCATTCAAGGTTGCAATAGTTTGTTCAATTAGTGTTGCAGGACTTGTTATAACTGTTGGATGAACTATTGGTAAAGTTGTGAAAGGTTGAGGTATACCATAAATAGTTCCTGATGGTGTTATTGCATATGCCCTAAAACAATAAGTAGTATCAGGAATTAAACCTATTAGGTTATGAATTATTGAATTATTATTAATTAGAGTTGTTGTTATTGCTGTCCATGTGATCGAACCTGCTATCTTCCATTCAAAACCTTGTGAAGTGATTGTTTCGCTCCCTTCAGTAATTGTTCCATTTAGAGTAGCAAGAATTTGTGTTATTGAAGTTGCTGAATTTGTTATAACTATTGGAGAAACTATTGCAAGGGTTGTAAAATCTTGAGTTATTCCATAAGTAGTTGCTGATTCTGTAGTTGCATAAGCTCTAAACTGATAATCTGTATTAGCTGTTAAGCCTGTGAGAGTATAAGTTATATTATCATTAGTTATTGGAGTTATTACTGCTGTCCATACTGTAGCACTTGATAACTTCCATTCAAAGCCTTGTGTTATTACGTTCTCACTTCCTAGACCTATTGAACCATTCAAGGTTGCAATAGTTTGTTCTATTAGTGTTGCTGGGTTAGTTGTAACTGTTGGTGGCATAAGTAAAGTTGTAAATACAATTGATTGAGAAGACATTGATGTATCTCCATTACAAATTGCTCTAACTGCAATAATATAAGATGTTATAGGTAATAGATTATGAATTGTGAGTGAGGAGTTGTATGTTAGTTCGCTAATGAATAATGAATTTGGTGCATTTGTCCAATATGATACAATATAGCTATCAGCTCCTGGATGTGACCAAGAGATATCTGCGGATATTGTTGATATGTTTGATGCTAAAACATCTGATGGTCTTGGACATGCACTATAATTTATTGAAATATTATCAATTGCTGCAGGAGGATTATCATTATAACCATTGTCAAAATAGAAGAATATTAATCTCTTAACTCCAGAAACATTATCAATAGAGACGTGTTTTGTTTGCCAATCTGAAGCAAAATAAGATAATCCTAAGTGATTACTTGAGTTCGTAGGCAATCCTGAAGTATTAATAGCCTCTGATGTATCTCTTAAATATACAATTAACGAAGATTGTACATAATTGTTTTCTGAATGTCCTTGACATTTCCAATCGAATGTTAGTCTATATGAAGCAGTATCTGTTCCAAAATCTATATCACGATATGTATAAGCATAGATGTATCCATCACTCATTCCATAAGATAAGCCATTATCATTTGAAATGTAATTCGCATTTGTTCCTGATGATGATAGTCCATTACCTGAAGAAGTTCCTATTGCCCATTTGTTAATTCCATTAGATAAAGATTTCCATGCTAAGTTTTCAATTGTATTTTCAAAACCGTGTGAGTAAGGAATAGATGCTGGCGAAGCCTCTGTAACGAATGAAAACAAATTAGACCAATCTGAAACACTGGCATTATCACATAGAGAACGCACCCAAATATTATACTGCGTTTGAGGGTTTAAGCCTATTAATTGGAATATATTAGAATTTGTTAGAATAGGTAATGCGTTTTCTGGATTTATAAATGTATTTGATTCCCCATAAACATATTCCCATGAAGACTCTCCTGATATTGACATCAATGTTATATCGGCAGTTGTTTTAGTTGCTATAACTTCTATATTTGTTGGTGGGAAGCATGAATTACTAGGGTTTACATCATAGAAACTAATATCATCTATTGCTATTCCATATGCATAGTTTTGCTCTCCTTCAAATGCTATTTGATAGGTAGATGAAGGGTTTGGAAGTAAAAGAGAGTCTAATCGATAAGAGTTAATACTTGTTGTATAATTTGCTATCTCTATCCACGTGTCTAAAGGACTTGAACGATAAAATACCTTTAACTTATCTTGGTAAACTTGATATCCTTGTTGCATGTGCCAAAAGGATACATAAGGTTGATTTAAGCCTGAGATATTAAGTATTGGAGATATGAGTTTTGTTTTATTTCCTGTATTGTCATCATGGAAGAAGTTAACAAAGCCTTGACCGGAGTGTGACATATTATATTGAGAATTCTCTGTCCAATTCAGTTGTCCATAAACATATTCTTGTTGCCAACAATTTGAACCTGCCTCAAAACTTTCTGTCCATGGGAAGTTAGATATTCCGATATCTGAACATAAAGTCTTAAAAAATAACATATTGGATAAAGATGTTGAATCTCCATTACAAATCGCTTTAACTATAACGCTGTATGGGGTTCCTGGACTTAGGTTTTGAATTGTATATGATGTATTTGATGTTGTTTCATTATATATTATTGAATTTAGTGCATTTGCACTATATGACACAATATAACTATCAGCACCAGGATGTGACCAAGAAATATCGGCAGATGTTGATGATACGTTATTTGATAATAAATCATATGGTCTTGGACATGTATTTATATTTATTGAAACATTATCAATTGCAGCAGGATTAAAACCATAAAGACCATCATTATAATACAAGAATATCAACCTCTTAACTCCTGATACATTTATAATATCCGATTGATGTTGCATAAAGTTTGAGCTCATAATAAATAAACCCACATTATCACTATCATTAGATGGGAGTCCTAATGGGTTAATTGGTTCTGAAGGGTCTCTTAGATAAACAACAAGATAAGAGTTTATATAATTATTAGACATAAACCCATCGCACTTCCAATCAAATGCAAGAGAATATGAAGCTGTATCTGTTCCAAAATCTATATCACGATAAGTGTAAGCATAAGTAATAGTATTACTTATTCCGTAATTCAATCCATTATTATTTGAAATATAATTTGAATTTATTCCTATATTAGAATTTCCATTACCTGCATCACTTCCTTTAGACCACTTATTTATTCCATTTGCAAGAGAACCCCAAGCAAGGTTTTCCATTGCATCTTCAAAACCACAATTATAAGGAATGCTTGCTGGTTGAGCATCAGTCGAGAATAAATACAAATCAGACCATTGAGAACTATCATTAGAGCATATTGAACGAACCCAAAGACTATACAAAGTCTGAGGAGTTAATCCTGTTAATTGGAATGAATTATTAGTTATTTGAATTGGGTTTCCATCATCTGGATTAGTTATTGTAGTTGATTCCCCATAAACATATTCCCATGAAGACTCTAAACCACCAGATACCACACTCACATTGGCAGTAGTCTTAGTAGGGATTACTATTATATTAGCTGGTGGGAAACAGATATTATTGGGATTTGCATCATAAATAAGAATATCATCTATTATAATATCCCTTGCATGTCTATCATTTTGCTCTCCTTCAAATGCAATTTGATAAGTTGAAGAAGGATTAACAAGATGAAGAGAATCGATGAAATAGGAATTAATATTATTAGTATATTCTGCTAATTCTGTCCACTGGTCTAAACTATTTGAACGATAAAAAACTCTTAACTTATTTGGGGTATTCCCCATTGTCCTCTGCCAATGCCAAAAAGAAATATAAGGTTGGTTTAGGGCAGAGATATCTAAGACTAGAGAAATAAATTTAGTTTTAAATACTGTGTCTTCCCAGTGTGTGAAACAAGCATAACCTGTGCCTGAATGCGCAAAATTATCAGCAGGATCCATAATCCAATCATTTGTTCCGATAACATATTCTTGCTGCCAACAATTTAATCCATTCTCAAACCCTTCAAACCAAGGAAAATCAGTAATTGCATCATCATAGCATAGAGTTGTGAATAATAAAGGATCAGAATAAAGACTTGTATCCACTCCATAAATGGCTTTAATTTTAATTAAATACTGAGTTCCAAGCGTTAAGTTTTGAATAGTAGAAGGAGAGTTTAAAACAGCTTGATGATTAAAAGATGAAACAGAAATATTAGGTCGGTATGATATAATATAGCTATCAGCATCCGATGGTAAGAAAGATAATTCTGCAGAACTAGTACTTAGATTTGAAGCTATTAAATCAAAAGGTCTTAAGCTAGTTTGAGAAACTATTGAAACATTATCAATTGCTGCAAAAGGAGGACAGTAAACATTCTCATTATAGTAGAAAAAAATCAATCTCTTAACTCCTGACACGCTATCAATTGGAATTTCAAAGGTTTCCCAATTAGATAAGTTAATAAATAAACCAAGATTACTCATAGGGTCTGGAGGCAAATCTAAAAGATTAATAGACTCTGATGTATCTCTTAAAAAGACAATTAATCCTGATTCAATATCATACTCGTCAAAACCAGATTGAAGTCCTTGGCATTTAACATCAAATTTTAAAGAAAATGAAGAAACAGTTGTTCCGAAATCAATATCACGATATGAATAAGTAAAATTATTATCCAGACTCATATCATAAGACAATCCATTATCGTTTGAAATATAAAATGAATGGGTTCCAAGAGCTGAAGCTCCATTTCCTGCAGCTGTTCCAACTGCCCACTTATTTATCCCAGAAGATAATGACTGCCATTTTAAGTTCTCATTTGCATTTTCAAAACCACAATTATAAGGAATGCTTGCTGGTTGAGCATCTGTAGAGAATGAATATAAATCAGACCACTGAGAACTATCATTAGAGCATATTGAACGAACCCAAAGACTATACAAAGTCTGAGGAGTTAATCCTGTTAATTGGAATGAATTATTAGTTATTAGAATTGGGTTTCCATCATTTGGATTAGCTATTGCTGTTGATTCCCCATAAACATATTCCCATGAAGACTCTAAACCAACCGATACCACACTCACATTGGCAGTAGTCTTAGTAGGGACAACTATTATATTAGCTGGTGGAGAACAGATAATATTGGGGCTTGCATCATAAATAATTATATCATCTATCATAATATCCCTTGTGTCTCTATTATAATCTTGCTCTGCTTCAAATGCAATTTGATAAGTTGAAGAATGATTAACAAGATGAAGAGAATCTATGAAATAGGAATCAATATTATTAATATATTCTGCTAATTCTGTCCACTGGTCTAAGCTATTTGAACGATAATAAACTCTTAACTTATTTTGGGTATTCCCCGTTGTCCTCTGCCAATGCCAAAAAGAAATATAAGGTTGGTTTAAGGAAGAGATATCGAAGACTGGAGAGATAAATTTAGTTTTAAATACTGTGTCTTCCCAGTGTGTGAAACAAGCATAACCTGTGCCTGAATGCGCAATATTATCAGTAGGATCCATAATCCAATCGTTTGTTCCGATAACATATTCTTGCTGCCAACAATTTAATCCATTCTCAAACCCTTCAAACCAAGGAAAATCTGTAATTGCATTATCATAGCATAGAGTTGTGAATAATAAAGGATCAGAATAAAGACTTGTATCCACTCCATAGATGGCTTTAATTTTAATTAAATACTGTGTTCCAAGCGTTAAGTTTTGAATAGTAGAAGGAGAGCTTAAAACAGCTTGATGATTAAAAGTTGAACCAAAAACTTTAGGTCGGTATGATATAATATAGCTATCAGCATCTGATGGTAAGAAAGATAATTCTGCAGAACTAGTACTTAGATTTGAAGCTATTAAATCAAAAGGTCTTAAGCTAGTTTGAGAAACTATTGAAACATTATCAATTGCTGCAAAAGGAGGACAGTTAACATTCTCATTATAGTATAAAAAAATCAATCTCTTAACTCCTGAGATGCTATCAAGTGATATTTCAAAGGTTTCCCAATTAGATAAGTTAAGAAATAAACCAAGATTATTCATAGCGTTTGGAGGCATATCTAAAAGATTTATAGACTCTGATGTATCTCTTAAAAAGACCATTAATCCTGATTCAATATCATACTCGCCAAAACCAGATTGAAGTCCTTGGCATTTAATATCAAATTTTAAAGAAAATGAAGAAACAGTTGTTCCGAAATCAATATCAAGATATGAATAAGTTAAATTATTATCCGGACTCATATCATAAGACAATCCATTATCGTTTGAAATATAATACGAATTGGTTCCAGGAACTGAACTTCCATTTCCTGCAGCTGTTCCAACAGCCCACTTATTTATTCCAGAGGATAATGACTGCCATTTTAAGTTCTCATTTGCATTTTCAAACCCATTAAAATATGGAATGGTAACACACGAATTGTCATTCAAATAAGTCTGCGACCAACCTTGGATGGCAAATAACGTAACAATTAAAAAACATAATAATCTTTTCATATCCTTGCACTTAAGTTAAACAATAAATATATTTATACAAATAATTCTTTTATAAATACAAATATAGCAAATATTAAAAAAAAATGCAAGTGTTTTAGAGTTAAAAATGCAAAATGTATTTACTAAATCATTTGAACATATGCTCGATTAAATTCTTTGTTAAATAGATAACATACAATTAATTAACCAACAACTAAACCTATTCAATATGAATTTTAAATAATATTCATAAAAATATATTTAACTTATAGATAATAATTACTATACTGGTGAGATAACTGATAATTATCTAAAAATCAAGGAGAGAAAGCTAAATTTAAAATATACAATACAATAGATTGAGAATTGTAAATCCTAATTCATATTTCAATCGCTTTAAAAAGAGAAATTAATATAAATTAAACATAAACCGCTTCTACTTTTTGGGAATATAACCCTTTGGAGCGTCTTTTTCCTTAACGAAACTAAGAGCCTGAACATCATCATGCAGTTCTCTATCTGCCCTAAAACAAATCTTACCAACCTTAAGGGTTCTTGCATTTACCTTATCTTCCTCATCAGAGGGTTCACTGGTAATTGAAAGGCTTATAATACCTATCCCATCTAACTTAACTGAATTGCCAAGAAGAAGATGATTTTTAATCACATCACTTAATGCACTTAGTGATCCATAAATATCTCCTTGTGTTAGGGAGCTTCTTTCTGAAATCTCTTGAGCCAATTCCTTTGACGACACTAACTTACCCCTCTTAGCACAAGCATAATACTTTGTATGTTCAATACCATCTTTAGTCTTAAACTTTCTCTTATTTACCTTATACGAATAACTCACAAACTCTTTGTTTTAATAATTTATAATGACTTGTCCTGAAAAAAGTTGACACAAAAACAACCTAAAATATGGACAAAA
>JBAYYI010000056.1:0-13063 GCA_041673165.1 Bacteroidales bacterium | reverse complement strand
AGCTACCATTATTCGAGACATAAAAAAGAGGGGGCTTGACTTTTTGAAAATAAAATTGGAGAATTGATTATAAGATAATTAACTTGGATTAATTGGGATTATAATTTTTTATCGGACAACAATGATTAAATTTCTAGAATCAAGTATTAAATTTCTATCTCTTTGATTCATTTTGCTAAGATGTGCATCTAAAATTGCTAAGATGTACATCTCACGCTGCTAAGATGTGCATCTAAAGACGCTAAGATGCCCATCTCAGTAAGCTAAGATGGTCATCTCAGTGAAATGATTCTTTATTATAATAATTTAATACGGCTTTTTAAGAGTTTAATGCTGTGATTCAGTAATTTAATAGTTTGTTTTTGGTTTATGGTTTTTGGAATGGGATTTTGCATTTAAAGGAGCTAGTTTTGAAGGCAATGATAGGGTAATTAGTTGAATTATTTTGTATTTATGAAATAAGGGATTGGGTTTTTGATTGAGTAATTGGGGAGAGATTTTGTATATAATAATAAAAGGAGGAGAAATTTCGTTTAATTGGGAGATAGTTTGCAAATAATATGTACTTTTGCATGGCATTAGAAAAGTAGGGTGTAGTCTTGCTGAATGCGATATTAAAATATAAATAGAAAATAAAGATATGAAAAAAACAGCATTAGTATTATTGGGTCTTATAGCAATGGTATTTCTTCTTGAATCATGTGCTCAAAAACGTTGTGAAACTTACAAGTCAACAAACCGTTATAGAGCAGAAAACCTAAGATAATACTTTAAAAGAATAGGAGGGGACTGCCTTCTATTTAAATTCAAGAATTACTTAATTAAGGGTGTAGATATTTAATCTATACCCTTAATTTGTTTTTAAGAGAAATTAACTAATAAATCCATTCGGACTGACTACTGGTCACGAATTTTCAATTCTAAGCGATTTCAGATTTTAGTAAATCAATTTCGATATTTCTAATAATCTATTCTAAAATTTCAATATTAGAATTATCAAAAATCATTTCACATTCTTATTTCAACAATTCTTTATTCCATCTTTATTATTCAAATATAAGATAGAGTGGGAGTGAGGACTGCTATTTACATATGTAGATTTACATTTGTGAAACAATGCTACTGTTACAGATGTAATCTATTTAGTATTGTAGAAGTGGTGATAGTTTTATGATTTCACAATTGTAACATGTTAATTATTACTAAGGATTATAGGCATTTGGTTGTATAATCTGATAACCAGTGTTTTATATCGTTTATATGATGTGGGGCATTAGTGTTTTCGGGTATTTGACGTATATTATTTATATTAGTAATTAGTATTATAAGTATTTGATTTATAGTATTATTATCTTATATTGAGTATAATGTAACTTTATTCTTAGTTAAACGTATTAACATAATACAAATGTAACTCTGTTAATTTCATTATTGAGATTAATAATTTTAGTTACAAATGGAGTAATGATACAATTGTAAACACTATGATGCAAGAAAGAATACTTTTATTAATGAAATCCTTTGGGATGAACCCATCAGAATTTGCTGACGAGATTGGGGTGCAACGTTCTTCTATCTCTCATATCCTTTCGGGGAGAAACAATCCTTCATTGGATTTAGTTACTAAAATATTAAACAGGTTTCCAGAGATTGATTCTAATTGGTTGGTTCTTGGTAAAGGCTCATTGGTTGTGAAATCTGAGGAGAAGTCTGAGGAAAATGAAAATAACGAAATCTCCAAGCCTTCAAATGATCTTTTTGAGCAGGACTCTAATGATTTGTTTACTGATAACCAATCGAATAATTCATCTAAAGGGGATAAAAACACAATCGATGAGCTGCAACGTAAAATTGAACTTCTAGAGAAAAAGTCTGTAGAGAAAGAAACGTTGTCTCCTATATTAGAAAATAATGTTATAAATAGGGATAACGATCTTGCAAGAGAAAAAGTTGAACTTAAGAACAGGGAAGACGAGAGGGTTGAAATAATCCAAAAAGCTAATAGTTCTTTAAATACTGATTCAAATAAGCATATCAAAAAGGTGATTATCTTTTACTCTGATAACAGTTACGAGGAGTTGATTAAAATGTAATTTATCGTTAGGCTAATTAACTATAATTTTTTATCTTTGCAGATTGTTTACGTTTATAATTAAAAGATAGATAAGTTTATATGATATTTTCTGAAACCGAAATCACTGAGCTAAAAAATAAGATACAAGAATCTAATATAATTACTTTAGTTTCTCATTTTAATCCTGATGGAGATACGATTGGAGCAGCTGTAGCTTTTTACCATTATTTGAAATCGCAAAACAAAACCGTTAAGGTCATTATTCCAAATGAGTATCCTTCGTTTTTGAATTTTGTTATGGTCGATATTCCTCATATAATTGGTTCAAAGCAATTGGACGAGGCAAAACTTGCTTTCTCTGAGACTGATTTAATTATTGGTGTCGATTTCAACTCCATTACAAGGGTTGGAGATATGCTTAAAGATACTCTTGTTCAGTCTGAGAAAACTAAGGTCTTGATTGATCATCATCTTAATCCTGAAAAGGATAATTTCGATTTGATATTCTCCAAAGTTAATGTTTCTTCCACTTCTGAGCTTCTTTATGAGGTTTTGTTTTTGTTGGAGGGCAGTAATTTGTTTTTAAATAAGAAAATAGCTCAAGCTCTTTATCTTGGAATTTGCACCGACACAGGAAGTTTTAGTTTTGCTTGTAATGAAAGGAGAATATATGAAGTTGTTGCTGATTTAGTTGATAATGGAGCAGATCCTGAATATGTTCATCAAATTGTTTATAGCACCTTCTCCGAGAATAGATTAAGGTTATTAGGCTTTTGTTTGTGTGAGAGATTAAAGGTCTTTCCAAAGCAAGGTGCAGCGTTTATCTATCTTTCTAAGAGTGATTTAAGAAGGTTTAATTATCAGATAGGTGATTGCGAAGGTATAGTTAATTACTGCCTTAGCTTAGAGGGAATTGAATTTGGGGCATTGGTTACTGAAAGAGCTGATAGGGTTAGACTTTCTTTCCGTTCTAAGCATAATTTTGATGTAAATATCTTCTCCAAAACCTATTGGAATGGAGCAGGTCATAAGAAAGCTGCTGGTGGTTTTTCTCATGAAAAATTAGATTCAGTTATTGAGAGATTAACAAAGCTGATTGAAGAATTTGAACCACATAAGTAAGATGAGAATTAAGCTAAATATTATATTATTCCTATTTATTTCTGTATTATTTGTTTCTTGTGGTGAGAGTCATAATAACCACTATGCTATTGTTTTAAGAGAGAAAAGAGAAGCTCCTATTAAGAAATCGAAAGATGAAAAGGTTGACTACGCTCTTCTTAAAGCTAATCAGGTTGCTAATGAGAAAGAAATCCAGCAAATCAAGGGTTATGTTGGTAGAAGAAACTGGGATATGAATCAATTGAAGGTTGGTGTTTTTGTTGAGGAGTTGGAAAAGGGGAAAGGAAAGATAATAAATTCTAATTCAATTGTAAGGTTAGATTGTAAGATAGAGTTATTGGATGAGAAAAAAGTATTTGATTCTAAGATTGACGGAGATAAAGTGATAAATATAGGAAAGGAACAATCGGTTATTGGACTTGTTTATGCACTTGAAGGCAGGGCTGAGGGGTCTAAGTTAAGGGTTGTTATTCCTTCCTTTTTAGCTTACGGATTAGTAGGTGATGGAGATAAGATTCCTAAGAGAGCAAGTTTGGTTTATAAGATTGACATTAAAGAAGTTAAATAATATTATATACAGATGAAGATTAAGACATTTTACATAGTAATTCTTGCATTTATTTGCATCTTTACCATTAGTTGTAACAAGGATAAAAGTTCTGATTTTATTAGTAGCGATTTAGGATATTCATTTAAACATTGCACAGTTAATCAAAACACACCAAAAGCCAAACAAGGGGATATTCTTTATGGAGAGATGGAGATTAGGAAGAATGATTCTGTGGTAATTTATAGTAATTTTGGTAAACCAGAACGTCTTTTTCAAATATTATCTAATCAAAAAGGATCAGTGGATGAGTTTTTACTTAACCTTCATATTGGAGATAGTGCAATAATCATTATTCCTGGTGATAGTATTTCAAGATATGTTCCTAATATTCTTACAAGTGGAAATGACAAGATCTATTTCTATTTAAAGGTTCAGCAAATAATATCAAAGAAAGAGATTGACGAAAATAAGAAAGAGCTGATGGAGTTGGAAAAGCAGGAGTTTGATACTATAGATCTTTATATTGAAACTTATTCTTTAAGTGCTAAAAAACAAGAAAGTGGACTTTACTTTATCAATATAAATGAAGGAAAAGGAGTGAGGGCTGATTTTGGAGACGAGGTTAAGGTTAATTATATTGTTTCTACATTAGATGGCAAAATAATAGATACAAATATTCTCCCAATCGCAAGGAAAGCAAAAATAGACAGTGATTCAAGGAAATATGAACCGTTTTCATTCTATTTGGGTGATGATGGAGTTATTGCGGGTTGGACAGAAGGCTTATCATTAATGAAAGAAGGTGGTAGTGCTAAGTTTATCATTCCTTCAAAATTGGCTTATGGTTCTAAACCTTTTGGACCAATAAAACCCAATTCAACATTAATCTTTGAAGTAACTTTAATTGAAGTGATTAAACATTAATTATATACAAAAAAACTTATTAATATGAAACGAACAATTCTATTAGTTGTATGCTCAATCATAGCAACAACTCTTTTCGCTCAAAACCCTTTAGAAGGCTACAAAACTTCTGAAAGCAAGGTTAATTATCAATTTGTAAAAACCAATCCAGAGGGACAAAAAGTTATGGAAAACGATTTGTTGATTGGAAAATTTACAATTAAGTTTGGAGACTCATTGGTTTCTGATGGTGCAAAGATGCAAGCACAACCAATTGTTAGGGTTGATTCTTCTTCTCGTGTATTCCAAGGTGACCTAATCGATGGAGTGCTTATGATGAGAAAAGGTGAAGTATGTACTTTTGCTTTTGAGAGAGATTCTATTTTTAGGCTTTTTGAAGGTAACCTACCTCCATATTTTGTTTCTGGAATGTTTGCATATTGGACTATGGAGATAGATGATATTAAAACAGATCAAGAACAAAAAGCAGAAGAGGCTAAATACCGTTTAGAACAAGAGGCTCAAATGGCTGAACAAAAGATTTTATCTGATAGTTTAGCACAATTAGAACCACAAGTTATTGCAAAAGCTATTAAGGAATATAATCTTGATAGTAAAGAAGTTAATGGAGTTTACTTCAAGAAGACTTTAACTAATAAAACAAATCTAAAACCTAAGGAAGGTGACAAAGCAAGAGTTCATTATGTAGGAAAGTTTACTGATGGAAAGCTATTTGACACAAGTGTTGAAGAAGCAGCCAAAGCAGCAAATAAATTTCAAGAAGGAAGACCTTATGAGCCTCTTGAATTTGAGATTGGTAAACATATGATGATTCCTGGATTTGAAGAAGCTGTTAAGATGATGAATAAGGGAGAAAAGGCAATTGTTCTTATCCCATCTAAATTAGCTTATGGTCCACAAGGTAGGGGAGAGATTCTTCCTTCAAGCCCACTTATTTTCGAACTTGAATTAGTTGAAATCATTAAAGGTGAAGCACCTAAGACCAATATTCAACCAATAAAAATGAATACTGAACCTAAGAAGAAATAGTATTTTCTTATAGGCTTTAAATCAAAATAACTTAAAAGACTTTGAAATGGAATTAAATCTAAACAAACCAATAATTTTCTTCGATATTGAAAGCACGGGAGTAAGTGTTGGACAGGATAAAATAATAGAAATATGCCTATATAAAATCTTTCCTGGTGGAGATAAAGAAATTAAAACATATAGGATAAATCCTGAAAGACCAATTCCAGCAGAAACAACTAAAATACACGGAATTACAGATGAGGATGTTAAGGATAAACCTACATTCAAACAACTTTCAGGAGAAATAAATGTTTTTATAGGTAATTCAGACTTAGCTGGATATAATTCAAATAAGTTTGATGTTCCAATTTTGGTTGAAGAGTTCCTTAAAGCAGGGGTGGACTTTGATGTTTCAAATAGGAAGTTCGTTGATGTGATGAATATATTCCATAAAATGGAAGCAAGAACTCTTAAAGCAGCGTATAAATTCTATTGTGGTAGGGATTTGATTAATGCTCACTCTGCAGAGGCTGACACAACCGCTACTTATGAAATACTACTTGCTCAATTAGATAAATATGAGGGAGTTGAATATGAAGATAGGGACGGAAACAAGTCAATTCCAGTAGTCAATGATGTTAAGGCATTACATGATTTCACAAGAAATAATAATTGGGTTGATTTAGTTGGACATTTAGTTTATAATGAAAAGAAACAAGAATGTATTAATTTTGGCAAACACAAAGGAAAAGTAGCTCAAGAGATATTTAAGAGTGATCCTTCATATTTTTCATGGATGATGAATGCCGATTTTCCTATGTCAACAAAAAAAGTAATAACAGAAATTAAGCTAAGAGAGTTCGGTAATAAATTATTTTAATATTTATTTAAAGCTCAATAGCTTAACTAATACTAAAAATGCTTATTGGATTATAATTACCCAATAAGCATTTTCTTTTATACATTTCTTTGATTCCGCAAATCCTTTCTTTAATCTAATTAATTCTTTCTTTGATTCACGAGATTAGTTCTTTGATTCAGTAAATTCTTTCTTTGATTCATTTTCTTGAAACAGCGTCTTATTATCATAAAATAGAGATTTACTACTTTATGTCTTAATTCGCACTGAATACTCAATTCAAGTAAATTATCCGTTAATACAAGCATAATTCTAAATCTCTATTTCGTGTTATAATTGTAATTATGTTAACCAATAGTTATTTAAACCTACTCTTTTTTGATTATGTTGATATGTATTTGTAGAGAATGATAGTTGTTGGTATTGGATTATAATAGCTTGAGGTTATAAATGATAAATAGCCAACTTTTTGTCCTTTGCAAGAATTTACATCTAAAACACCTAACTTTCATTTATTATAAAAGAAATTTGTATTTGCTCATTAACAAGATACTAATATATTTCTTAAGAACATACTAATACATTTCTTAACTACAGGGTAATACATTTTTCATCCAAACTACTCTATTTTACTAATTATGTTTTGGATTGGGATATAAAAAAAGTGTAAAGTTATGATTGGTTTTATATTATCAATCAAGGACTTTACACTTTCTAATTCCGATTTTGGAATTTCTAATAGCTTATCTATTAGATTATATAGTTTATCTTATTTTCTTTTAAGAACTTTTTTAACTGCTTCAACTATGTTTTCTGTTTTTAAACCGTACTTAACCATTAGATCTGCTGGCTTTCCTGATTCACCAAACTGGTCATCAATTCCAACATATTCCATTGGTTTAGGATTGTTTCTTGCAAGTAGTTGTGCAATTGAATCATTTAATCCACCATTATATTGATGTTCTTCACAACTTACAACACATCCTGTTTTTTCAACTGAACGTAGAATTGCTTCTGTGTCAAGTGGTTTAATTGTATGGATATTGATAATTTCTGCATCTATCCCCTGCTCTGCTAAGATTTCACCTGCAAGAATTGCTTCCCAAACCAAATGCCCAGTTGCAAAAATTGATACATCTTTTCCTTCATTAATCATAAGTGCTTTTCCTATAACAAATGGAGTTTCTTCTGAAATGAATATTGGCACCTTTGGACGACCAAATCTTAGATAAGCTGGTCCTTTGTATTCTGCAATTGCAATTGCTGCTTGTTTTGTTTGATTATAGTCGCAAGGATTAATAACAATCATATTCGGCATCATCTTCATTAGACCAATGTCTTCAAGAATTTGATGTGTTGCTCCATCTTCGCCAAGTGTTATTCCTGCGTGAGAACCACAAATCTTAACATTGGTATTTGAATATGCAACGCTTTGACGTATTTGATCATAAACCCTACCTGTTGCAAAGGCTGCGAAAGAAGAGTAAAAAGCGACTTTACCACTTAATGCCATTCCAGCTGCAACGGAAACCATGTTAGCTTCTGCAATTCCTATTTGAACAAATCTCTCTGGAAAAGCTTTCTTAAAGGCTGTCATCTTAACGCTTTCTGTTAGGTCAGCACATAGAGCAACAACGTTAGGATTTCTTTTTCCTGCTTCCAATAATCCGTCACCAAATCCTGAACGGGTGTCATTGTTTCCTAATATGGTGTATTTTTTCATTATCTATTTTTATTTGTTTTCTATTAATATTACTGTTATTTCTCCCGATTCAACTCTAAATTCCTTAATTTTTGTTTGCTTAGTTTGAGTGCTTGCCTTGGAACGAGAAATTATTTGATAATCTCCTGGAAGTAATGTTAGTGTTTCGTTTCTACTATCTGAAAGGTTAGCAACAAATTCCCAATTATTATCTTCTTTAATTAAAAGAGTTGATAAATTATCCATCGGTTTAGTTATTTGCACTGAACCAGTTGAAGGAATTTCTATTGTTGTTGTTGAGCTTTGAGCAATCTCTACATCATTGAGGTTAAGTCTTGGCTGAGTTAAAACCTCCAAATCATATTTTCCAATAAGGTATTTCTCTGTTGAATTTATATTTTGAATATTTATTGACTTCTTCTCTCCATTTTTCTTAACCAAAACTCCAATAGGCTTTGCATTTGATTGCTCTTTACCTTTATATTTCAAGACCATAGTCCCTTGTGGAGTATTTGCAGATATTGTGGTGTGAGAGCCAGCCTTTAGTGAGATATTTTCTATCCTTGTTTTAGGAATTGTTTGTATTTCAATATCGTAACTAATTAGTGGGTCAATCTCTAAGGTGTCCGAAAGTCCTTTTTCGTTAAATGTATGGATAAAAGAATATCTTGGTGCCTTAGATTTTGTTTCGTAGAAAATCATCGGAACATTAGTTTCTGTTGGAGTTTTTGAATTATCCAATAGATTTACCTGACAAGTCGTGCTGTAAAGAGCTTGATTTACAATGTCATTAAGTATTTTTGAAAACTCAATCTCATTATTTGCCTCAAAGTAATTGCCAGCACATTTAAACTGATCACCATAACCCTTCCCTATTCCAATAATAAATGGTTTTATGATCGATCCCTCCTTTTGCAAAGCTTTTGAAACCTCACAACAATCATCAGAACAATCATCTAATCCGTCAGTTATCAAGATTATTATATTCCTACAATTCTTACATTCAGGAAAATCAGCCTTTGATGCCTTTAAAGAGTTTGATATTGGTGATGATCCTTTCGGTACAAGCGACTTAAGCTTATCTTTTAGTAGCTCTGAATTGCCATTAGAGAAAGGTATTTCAAGTTTAGTGTCATTACAATCTTGCTGGTTATAGTTATTGGTGTGACCAAATGCCCTAAGAGCTAATTGTAGATTGGGTTTATTTTTAAGAGTGTCAATAACGTTTGAAAGAATAGATTGGGTAATCTTTATCTTAGTATCGCTCTGCCATTTACCATACATACTATATGAACAGTCAAGAATAAACAATATCCTTGTCTTTTGATTTGTTGATTGGGCTAACTGTCTTTGGTTTCTTTGTTGAGCATTAACACTCACAACAAAAACAATAGCCAAAACAAATAATAGTATTTTGGTAATGGATTTCATTAATAGTCGCCTAAGGTTTCTTTCAATTGAGACATAGCACTAAGGGTCTGTTCTGCATTAGGAGCAATGCCATGCCAAGAGCTTAATCCTTGCATAAAATCAACACCATAACCCATTAAAGTATGCATTAAGATAACCACTGGCTTTCCTTTCTTAGTCAAGTCCTTAGCTTCTTTTAATCCTCTTAAACAATCCTTCATATCGTTACCCTGCATCTCAACAACTTCCCAGTCAAAAGCAAGGAACTTTGCTTTAAGATTTCCTATGTTTAAAACAGTATCAACATCGCCGTCAATTTGTGCATTATTATAGTCAACAATTGAAATCAAGTTATCAACCTTATTTCCTCCTGCAAACATAACAGCTTCCCAGATTTGACCCTCTTGCAATTCACCATCTCCGTGAAGAGTGTAAACAAGATGCCCACATCCATCCATTTTCTTAGATAGTGCAGCACCAATTCCAACAGATAATCCTTGACCTAAAGAACCTGAGGCTACTCTAATGCCTTTAAGACCATATTTTGGGGTTGGGTGACCTTGTAGAGGTGAACCTAAAGCTCTAAATGTTGCTAAATCAGAAACAGGGAAGAAACCTCTACGAGAAAGAACGCTATACCAAACAGGTGATATATGTCCATTGGAAAGGAAGAACATATCCTCCCCTTTTCCTTCCATAGTGAAGCTTTCTGGTTTTAACTCTAATACTTCAAAGTAAAGAGCTGTCATAAGGTCTGCACAACCCAATGAACCACCAGGATGACCTGAAGAACAACCATTCACCATTCTAACTATATCTCTTCTAACTTGAGAAGCGATATTCTCTAACTCTAATATTGTTGCCATATGAATATTTCGTTTTTATGGTGCAAAATTAGTTAAAAAAAGCGAGGGGATATAATTATTGAGGATGAATTATTAACAAGTTGCTAATAGTAAATCCTATCTCTTTATCTTATAAGGTTTACTATGCCATCTTCTGGATGAGTAGTCCCGTCCATATTCTCACATTTAATAATGTAAACATAGGTACCCACATCACATAAACGACCTTTATAGTAACCGTCCCAACCTTTATTAATATCCTTTGAGGTAAATAGAAGAATACCACTTCTATTGAAAATCTTCATCTCATAAGACTTTAATACAGTATAGGCAGGCTTAAAGACATTATTAGTAGTTGCTGTTGGGGTAAAGGCATTCGGAATAAACAAAAACCTCCTTGTTGCATTAGTGTCTTGTTCAATAATAGGTGATACCTTTTCTTCAATATTATTAACTTTTTCAACTCTATCCTTAACTTGAGTTAGAGGTTTTACTGTGCTTGCAATAAATGGATTAGCTACCTTTTGAGAAAGATTTTCATTGTCTATAATTTGGATATTCTTTTCGGTTGAAATATGATTTGATTGTAGAGTATTATTTGATTTATCTAAACTATTCTTATCTGATACATCATTATTAATAGGATTAGCCTGCTTTTGCTCTACTCTATCATTTGCAATAGTTTTCGTATCATTATTAGTAATAGTCTTTTCTACATTATTGTTTTCTTCAACCTTGTTTTCAATGTTTTTTGAAACAAGAATATCTTCTTCATTTTTAGTTGTTGGACTTGCAACAAATAGAATGATTATTCCTAAAACTAAGATTGCAGCCCCAGAAATGGTGAAAAGTGCCAAGAAATTAAATTTAGGCTTAGGGATTTGAGACTTTATATTATCCCAAACCTCTTTTTGAGGAGCTTCTTCAAAGCTTTCAAATATTTTTCTTAATTTATTTGACATACATTTTATTATAATATGTTATTAATTCAATTATTTTATTCCTTATCAGCAAGTTCAGTTAAGAGAGTTCTTAGTTTCCTTCTTACCTTAAAGATTTGTGACCTAATACATTCTTGTGTTACGTCAAGCATATCGGCAACCTCTTCATAGGAACAGTCCTCAATCTCAATCATATTAAATATAATTCTCTGTCTATTTGCAAGCTTTTGAACTGAATCCAATAACATTTGGTTTGAAAACTTATCATAAAAAGATTCATTATCAATTTCCTCAGAAGGAATATCACAATCATCGGTTGAGATATGCGAAAAATTCTTATCGTAACGATAAAAATTCAAGGCTTGATTAACGAAAATCCTCCTAAGCCAAGCTTCAAAAGAACCAAATGGCTTATACTTATCTAAACTGTTAAAGACCTTAACGAATGAATCTTGAAAAACATCTTGAGCATCCTCCCTACATCTACAATACCTTAAACAAACTCCAAAAAGCTTATCAGAAAACATATCATATAGAGCTTTTTGGGCTTTAGGGTTTCCTTTTATACAGCCTTCAATTATTTTATCTAAGTCCATTCAATTAATATAACACTATGTCTATAGTAAATGTTTACTTTTAGAGAAGAAAAAAACAAAGCAATTCTCTATAAGCCGGGTTCTGTGTCCTTAAAAAAAAGGTTTCTATCATTAATCTAGGACTTACCTCACGATAAGCCTCTAACGACCTACCCCTCAACCATAGCGAGCGAGCAACTCTAAGCTGATATATTTGGTCTTTCAACCCATAAGGTTTACCCCAACAACTTATTACTAAGCCATTGCGTGAGCTCTTACCTCACATTTTCACCCTTACCCTATTACTAAGGCGGTCATTTTCTGTGGCACTTGCTGTCAACACAATAAAGTATTGCCTACCCGTTAGGTAGTATGGTGCTCTCTGTTGCCCAGACTTTCCTCTCGAAGATTTTTACAATCTACCAGCGATAGAACGAGAACTGCTTTGAGATGCAAAGGTAAAAATAAAACAAATAGAAATCTTTATTAGCATAGGAATAATTTAAATTAAAGCATTCATAGTGCTATGTTGCCAATATAATGACTTGTCCTGAAAAAAGTTGACACAAAAACAACCTAAAATATGGACAAAACCGTAAAAAGAGAACCAATTACCGATGCCTTTCGCTACAAAGTAGTCAGCGATTTCCTGCATAAAGGAGGTTCATGGAAAGAAGCCGCTCGTAGAAACGACATCTCAGACGGCACACTTCAAAGATGGATTAGTATCTTTGCACCATTATCGGAGTTCAAATTAGAACTTCCAGAAGACGAAACAGATATGGATGCATTAGAAAAGAAGAAGCTAGAGAAGCGTATCAAGGAGTTAGAAAAAGCCTTAGAGTACTCTAATTTAAGGGCACGCGCCTATAACACAATGATTGATGTAGCAGAAGATATGTTCAAGATCTCAATCAGAAAAAAGCCTGGCACCAAGCGGTAAGAACACTGCGCACAGAAGAACAAACCACCTCCTTAGGTGGAATATGCGACCTGTTTGGTTATAGTAGGCAAGCTTACTACCAGTACAATAACAAAGAATACGAGTCT
>JBAYYI010000055.1:0-13304 GCA_041673165.1 Bacteroidales bacterium | reverse complement strand
TGCCTTGCCACGCGCGAGTGCTACAATGAGCGTACACGTAGAGGCTATTGCGGTACCATGTGTTTAATTGAAATATTCTCTGATACGGGATGCAATGCCTTGGACTTATATAATACAAAGTATTATATAAAAGTGGCATTTTGACCTTAAAATCATATCACGGCGATGGCCAAAAGAAAAGTGGTAATTTTGCCACCTCCCTAAATGTATTTAACTATGATTTTGATTATGTCATTGCCACAGTAATAAGCGGTGTTAGCACTAACGATCTTTTTAAGTTCTGGAATCGTGACCGGTTTTTCAACAACAAGTCTATCAACCATCTTATCTGTAAACACTCTTGTATCGGCAATATGCTTAGCTGTTGAATAGTTCAATCTGTAAACAAAGAGTTCGTTTCTTAAAGCTTCATCGTTTTCTGATAATTCATAACCCGAACCATCCTTTGTTTTGATCTTCTTATTGGCCTTGCAATAATCAACATATCTATCGATATTAGCGTTTTCGGTTTCTTCATCGATATCAATAAAATATTTAGCAACAAAGTCGATGATATATTCCTGTTTGTTATCAAATGTCATGCAGTTAATAAATGTTCTAATGTTGTTAAAACCAGGGTTGGATTTGGTCCAGTTAGAATAAGCTATAGAAGCATTCATTTCTCTAGCGGCTTTAAATTGAGGAACTATCATATTTGTAAACACGCCGTCAAATAGCGAGAATGCTCTTTCTTTAAAGTCCTTATAGGATATGGATTTGTCAATAAATCCGTGCATAAATGCTAGTTCAGGTGAATATAGAGCATACTTTACATCTTGGTTTCGATATTGATACATATTGTCTCTATATTCCTTGTTGTAATGGAGTTTTAAAATATAACCAATTGTAGCCAAACAATACCAAAGCCCATTCTTTACTAGACCCTTCTTAATAGCACTATCGCCATCATTGTCTTTATCTTTATTGATTTTGTTTTTATATTCTTTATAAGCTTTTTCTAAGAAAAGGACATCACGTAAAAAGTCAAACGAATAGCTATGTTCTTTAAAAATCAAACTGTATTTTTCCTCGTTAGACAACATTGAAGAGACGCTATTACGAGCTGGGCCTGGTTCCATATAAACAAACGAATATAAATCTTGAGCCAGTTCGTTGTTTTTGGTTCTTTGCCAAGGTTCTGGATATTGCTCATGAAAACATTTCTCGCCACGTTTAACTTCAATAAACACTTTATTTTCAGCCAACATAGTCTTGAGGTTTCTTTGCTCGATTCTATTAGCGATAATGTCCTTTGCCTTAATGGGTTTTTGAGTGTTGGATGCTTCGGCAACTTTAGCAATAAACACGTTCTTCTCTTGAGGAGTCTCAAAAGTGTTTTTAATAATCTTGCAGCTAATGAAGAAATCTTTATCAAATGGAGTCGTTCCAATCATTCTAGATGTTTGGCCACCATTAACGATTGAAAATTGTTTCAAATGAACTTCGTTATTAACTACTTTATAATCGTTACAAACGATAATGATGCCATTATTTAGATACCAGAAATCTTTTCCATCAAACATGATAGAGTCTTCAATCTTGGTATCAATATTTGTGGCTTTAATATAATAGCGTAGGTTCATGGCTAACAAACCTCTATTGCCTTCTGCTGCCCACAAAGCCTTTAATGACTTAGCAGAGATATTGCAAACGATACTGTGGTCCTCATATTTTAGAAAATTGTTTGGTTCATCAATAACAACCTTCCCTTCTTCGACCCAATCAAATGGAGCTCTGTTACTTTCAATAACAGCCTGAACATCATCTCCAAAATGAATAACAGCAGTAACATCTAAGTTCTTAACAGAAACGTCGAGGTTTTCAATTTTCTTGTTTAATTCAAATTTTTCTTCTTCGTCACATGTATAGTCGGTAATGATTCTAATAATTATTTTTTTATTATCAGATTCGTCTAAATAATCTCTTAACAGATCTTCCGCTTCTTTGTTACCAAAAAACCTATTCTTGGAGACATCGCCTAGTTCAGCAGATATTCTACTTAAAACATTAAAAATATCAGTCAAAACAAAAGGAGAATTGCCAACAAAATAAGAATGCAAGCATTCAATAGTATTTTCTTCTAATGTTTCATTAATAAACACGCCGTCGATACCAGCATTTTTATCTCTACGATATGTGCAGCCTTCATTAACATCTTCGCATCTAACTGGATCAGCATTGAAATAAGCGTTGTAAGCATATACTTTCAGCATTTGGTATTCTGGTTCGCAATCTAAAAGTTTTAAATCTTCAGGAGCATTATTAAGGTATTTAGACAAGTCCATAAGAAAATCCTCTCGCTAATATTAGATCACACGCGGATCACGCGATCAAACATTTAGTTATCAAGCAACAAAAAATGCGCATTAGAGCACTTTAATTAGGGATTTTCTCTAAGGCGTAAAAAATAGGATACTTAGGCGTAAATGCTTAGGTATCCTTTTTCGTTTGTTCATTATTTACTGATGTCTCCGATGAAGTTATAGATGATTTTGATTCTTTGAACCTTCTTACCTTCGACTCTTTCTGCTTGATAAACTAGAATCTTATCAACGAATGTTCTTAGTATCTCGCAATCTAACTTTTCAATGCTGGTGTACTTCTTAACTAGCTAGGGACTCCACTGAAGAAGCACGATGTCTTATCAGGTGTTATCCAATCATCTGGATTCTCGCTATAATCGTTGTCGATATCGAAGACTATTGCATCGGCGTATAGGAAGTCATTGTTTGAACGATGGTTATCCTTATATATCGCACATGCGTAATCCTTTAATATCACTTTCTTGAAATCATCAAGGGATTTAACGACCACAGGATTTAGGTATTTTGATTTTTTAGCGTCTTGATAATAATCAGACGGAGTTAATGTGATTTTGAATTTCATAACATTTTCTTTACCTCGATTCTTTGAGTGATTCGGAATAATTGACTGGCCAGTGCATTTAATCCTTATAAATGTTCTTTAACGACTGCATTTATCGAAAAGTCAGGTTTCCTACTCCTTTTATGGCGAGTAACTTCTAAATTTGCCGGAAGATTTTTTATTTCTTCATAGGTTTATGGCACCATATCGGGTATCGACCAAAAACTAGTTGAACTTTTTATCCTTCTCTAGTATTCCTTGGACATAAAAGTCGTTTTTGGTCGGAACTTTTTTATTTTTCTTTCCTCCCTCAATAGTCAATGGCCCAGAAGACGCTAAACTGACGAAACTTTTTTCATCTTCTGATAGTCAAATGGGAAGTCGAGAGATTTTTGCCAAACCTTTCTCACTAGTTAGATGAAAAATTGTTGTTGATTTGGTTGAATTGACTTAATCTTTTTCACTTCTAAGGCGGCACTTTTTGCCCGAATGTTTGACTTTTTTTGGAAAAATAAAAAAATCTCTGAAATAAATCAGAGACGAATTTGAAAAAATTTAAAACATAGCAGAGATAATAATGTCAAATTAGTAGATTTCTTGTTAAAAAAGTGTTATAATTTTGTATATTTGATTTGGAGGGTGTATATGATTGACTATCAAAAAGCCGTTAAAGAATTAAGAGATAAATTAATAATGACACAACAAGAACTTGCTGTAGTTTTAGGGGTTTCTTTTGCATCGATTAATCGTTGGGAAACAGGTGTTAACAAACCAACTACTATAGCAAAGAGAAAAATAGTTGAGCTTTGCAAAGAAAACAATATTAAATTGGAGGATATGTGAAATGGCTACGGAGTTACTAGAAGAAATTGTTTATAGTTCTATAAAAAGCATTGTCGAACAGTATAGCAAAGAATTATCTGAACAAATGAGATTAAGAACCGAAGAAATGAAATTTGATAACCATGACCATTATCTTATATATGAGGTTTTAGGAATCCCGTATGACGAAGGTGATAAAATAGACTATTACCAAAACATGGGAAGATTCTTATATAAATATGCAGGATCTTTTTTAGAAGAAGCGACGATTTGTTGCTTCAAATGGGCTTTCCCAAATGCAAAGCCAAAAGAAAAAATACCAAATACACTTGGTCAAAAGCCAAAAACTTTTGAAATAGATTTACTCGTAAATGGAAAAGCACATGAAATCAAATGGAGAGATGCTACAACAGATGGCGACCACATTACTAAGGAACATACTAGGGTAAAAGTAATACAAAGCCATGGATATGTTCCGATTAGGATAATGTTTTATTATCCAAATAGAGAACAAGCGATTCGCATTCAAGACACTTTAAAAACATTATATGAAGGTGTAGGTGGTATTTATTATAGTGGAGATGATGCGTGGGATTACGTAAAAAACGAAACAGGATTTGATTTAAAAGCCATGCTTATGAGAATAGTGGAGGAGTCAAAAAATGGAAGTAATTAATATTGACTGCCTTGAATATTCTAAAAAATGTGATTCTAACTTTTTTGATTTGATATATTTAGATCCTCCATTTTTTACACAAGATATAATGAGGTCTTCCAACAAAGAATATGAATTTAACGATAAGTGGAATAATATCGATGATTATTTAGCTTATATGGAGAAAAGGTTTTTTGAATTTAAGCGAATATTAAAAGATACTGGTTCTATTTTTGTTCATTGCGATAGAAATGCTTCCCACTATTTAAAAATTTTATTAGATAAGATTTTTGGAATGCAACAATTTCAGAGCGAGATTATTTGGTCTTATAAAAGATGGTCAAATTCAAAAAAAGGTCTTTTAAATTCGCATCAGGTTATTTTGTTTTACTCGAAAACTAAAAATTTCAAATTTAATACTATATTTTCTGATTATTCACCAACAACTAATTTGGATCAAATTCTTCAATCGAGAGTAAGGGACAATGACGGTAAAGCTGTTTATGAAAAAGATGAAAACGGCGAAGTAGTTCTTGCAGTTGATAAGAAAGGAGTTCCTCTTTCTGATGTTTGGGAAATACCATTTTTGAATCCAAAAGCAAAAGAAAGAGTAAACTATCCAACTCAAAAGCCAATTGCTTTATTGGAAAGAATTATCTCAATTGTAACGGATGAGGGTGATAAAATATATGACCCATTTTGTGGAAGCGGGACCACACTTGTAGCTTCAAAACTTTTAGGTAGAGACTATTTTGGTACAGATATTTCACTTGAAGCAGTCAATTTAGCTAATTACAGATTAAACAATCCAATCAAGACAGATTCTAATCTGTTAAAAGTTGGTTATGATGAGTACAAAAACAAAAGTGCTGATGTTATTTCAGCCTTAAAAGCATTTGATGCTAAGATTGTACAAAGAAATAAAGGGGTGGATGGAATTTGTGTCTCTAATAAATATAAGTTCATTCCAATAAAAGTATGCCTTGAAAGCGATTCATATGATGAAAATTTGTCATTACTTGTTTCGGCAACAAAAAAGAAAAATCTTAAGTATGGAATCCTTCTAGTTGGAACTAATAAAAAAGACAGTGTTGGTGAATATATAATTGATGGTATAAAAGTTGTTGTCAGCATTAATCCTATATCACTAATACAGGATTAACTTGAAGATTTGAAATAATCTAAATAGATTGTTTTTAAAAATACCTCACCCTTGAGCTACTAACTCTTGGATGAGGTTTTCATTTTGTTTTGTTTAGGATTTTAGAAATAAATCCCTAATTTAAACGCCCATTAGCGCATCTTTCATTTTGAAGCATTATAATCTAAACGATTTCTTAAACACTCCTTCTCCCTGATATTCAAGAACGGCTCCTTCTCTTAGATTTTTAATGGATTGCTGTATAGCGGAATCGATGTTATCCAAATCTGGTAAGAATGGTTTAAAGGCAGATATTTCATCTAAAGAGAACCTGTCTTTTTTGCTTGCACTTATCCAATTGAATATTTGCTTATCAAAGCCATCAAGCTTTAGGATATTTTTTTGAACAAAATTTCTTCTAGATTCGATATTTGAAATTGTTAAATAGTCGTTTGCCAATCTCCAATAATAGGTATCACCAATTTTGGTTTTATAGAAAATGTTACCTTTGCACCCTTGTGATGTAACATCTGGAGAATAGGCTTTTAAATTGTCCTTAATATAATTCTTATCGCTTTCAGATAGAGATTTATCAATTTGATAAAACGCGGAATAAATATTCTTCATATCTCCTATTCCACCAATCTCGTTTAATGAAATAATGATTTTATCTAGTCTAGGAGTACCTGTTCTTTTGATATTCATCTGTTTGTCTATCTCGGCCTGCACTTCAATTGCATGACTTCTTTCAACCAAATAATCATAAACTTTAGATTGAATATAATCTTCGTCGCAAGCATCAACAATAAGTTTTCCTGTTAAACATTGAACATATTGCATTGCATCATTAAAAATCAAACGTTTGACTGTTGTGTTGTTTTTTTCTTCAAATTCGAATATTCCATTAAAGAAAGCGTTTAAAATTTCTCTATTATTAGACCAATTAGACCCGAACAAAGTGAATGAATATCCGTTAATATCGTGAGCTATGTAATCTAACAATTTAAACTCGTTTTCTTCTGAATATAGCATCCTTCCTAACCACCATAATCTAGCTAATGTATTGACCATGTAGCATCTAGGTCTTCCTTGCTTGAAGAAAAAGTGGTTAATTATATCGCCGGAAACATCTTTGCTTTCAGATAAAGGGTATCTATCTAAAACAAAATTGTAAAAGTAAGTGTGTGCTATACCAGCCCAGAATCTTTCGTCGCTTGCAAAACTATCATTTAATTCAAAAAAGTTCTTATAAATAAGTTTAATGTTTGAGACATCTTTATTAGTTCCCTTGCTGTCGTTTAACTCGAGAGAAAAGTCACTGACGTCAGCGAATAATTCAGTATCAACAAAAGGATTCTCGTGAAGTGCTTCTTTTAGCCAAATTTCGGGATTTTCCCTATTTAAATAATGGTTTTTTAGTACATCAATATTCTTCTTAACATACTCAACAGCTTTCGCTTTCATAATTTTTATTTTCATATTAATCAGTCTCCCTGTTGACTAAATCACTAAACTGTTTAAATGCATCATTAGAAACTTCTTTAAATATTTGTTGTGCCAATGCATAAGTAGAATCTGTTTTTAAAGCTTCTGACTCTAAACCGTTTTGATAACCAGGTATTTTTTTAAGAGCATTATCTAAAACTAGATACCAGCCTTTTTCTTCATATTCAGCAGCATTATCTTTAATTCTTGATAATACTTCGGCTAAAACAGGAATTACTGTCATCATTTGTTTGAGCCTTATGCTGCTTCCGGTTGTATCAACATAAACGCCGTATTCATAAGCAGGAAGATAAATAATTATCTTATCCCCGCCATCGTCGTAAGTAATCACTTTAGAATCTTCAGATTTATTTATATCGAAAATCGATGGAATGTCCCCGTTGGAATCTAAACGTTTAGTTATTTCATAACTAAACGTTTTAGTATATCCAAGCGTTCTATATTTAAACAAAGTTATATCAAGACCAGAATAAATTTCGTTTAAGTTACTATTAACATAGTTTTCAATGTTTCTGTTTGCGACCAAAACAAAGCAAATATCAATTGTGTCGCAAATATCTTTTGAAGGAATTGTGATTTCACACTTGCCATCATCTCTGTAATTAACTTCGATTGCTTTTCTGTATTTTGTTACAGGGCATTCAATATGGCAAAACAGTTTAATACCCCCATCAGCAATTAATTCCTTAATCACTTTATCGTTAATAACGACATCGCATACGATTGAAACACTATAAGGATCGTCAGTAACCACCATATCATCAACATTAAAAGTGTTATCAGTGTAGTCGTCATGCTGCTCAGACAAGACTGGATATGGGTATAGCCTATTACTCTTTACTTTCATTTGCTCTTACCTCCAATGCCCACTCTTCATTCGTTTTTAAACTAAATATAATCTTATTGTTAACTCCTGGAGCAACATCTACGATTCTAATTTTGTTTTTGTCATAATCACTATTATTTCCATTTTGATTAGCAGAACTCACATCAATAGCCATGGCTTGTTGCTCACCAGAGATCATCAATTCAATAAATCCATGGTTTATTTCAATGTTCGAAATAAAATTAAGTTCATATAAATTATTTCCTTTTTGAATCAATCTGGCTTTTATTTCACTTGAAGGAATTTCTTTCTTGATTACAAATCTTCCATCTTCCTGAACAGAGAAATTTTCTTCCACGCCATCAGGGTCCGGCCTTGGATATGGTCCTGGCGGGACTGGAGGAGGAGGAACAGGTGTTGGAAAGTCGACATTGTCCCTAGTATTGACTACCTTCTCAACAATGTTACCTTCTTCGTCAATATCAATCTTAATTTCTACAGTTCCGATAATGTCTTTTTTCTTTTCGCTTTTGCGTTTAACTTTCTTCTTCTCCACTATTTCATTGGATAGGGAATCAACGCGATTATCCTTTTTCCCGAAAACATATGAATAAGGAAGATATTCATTTGCTCCTTCTGCATCAATCGAATCCTCAATGTTCTCCTCATGCAATTCAGCAATAATTTCTCTAAGTCTCTTAAAAATCTTATTCTGATATTCTCGAGCTTCTCTTTCATCAGAGGCTCTATCGAATGACCACATTGTGTGCTCTGTATTTTCAAGCTTCTTAAAATATGCATTTACTTTGTCTCCATGCAAAATTACAACAGCAGAAAATCCAACACGGCCATTTAAATTACCTCTGTCGAAGACCTTCATGCCACTTTGACGAATAACAGCAGCTTTTCTACAGCCATTTGGATTAAGTTTGACCATTATTTCAACATCGTCATCATCGAATAGTTTTATCTTTTCATCGCGATCTGGATTTTTGATTGTCTCGTAATATTCAACTGTAAATCTATCAAGTTTTTCTTTGTTTTCTGAACTATCTTCTGACGGCCTATAAAGTTCAACTAAATCATTAATATGTTCGGAATCGATGATGGTGTTGCCATATTTCACTTCTAATTTGTCAGACATGAACGCATACAAGAAGTTGTTGATAGATGAAACAATGATTGCATCCTTTAGTTTTTCTGATGAAATATCGTTTTTAAAACCAACTATGTATTTATCCATTCCTGGACCTAAAACATCTCTTGTGTTCACATCATAATCTGGATCTAAAGAAATGCATTCCATTACAGGCTTTGCCTTGTTGCTAACATCACAGAAGAATCCGTTACCTAAATATTGTTTATCTTCGTCTTTGAAACCCGGCAATTTTATAACGCCCTCAAAAGCTTTAACACCCTCTTCGTTGAACGTGCTGTAAAAGACGGTTCTTAATTGAGAAGAAGCAAATGCCGCATCTTTTCCTATGCCAAAACTTCCGCCTTTATTGCCAAGTTTATCTGAGACACCTTTGTTAATAACAAGGTTGTTCCATGGAGACGATTTTGAAGAATTCACACCTGTCAGTCCGGTCGTGTTAAAATCACTAATCCTCATGCAACGTATTGCTTCTGAATGCAAAACAAATAAACCATTATCAAAAAAGTCGACAGGCTTGGTATCGTTTTCCATATAATTTTTCCAGAATTTTCTCTCTTTAGAAAAAACTTCAACCATTTTTGGATAGTCAAAAAAAGCCAAACCTTCTTTAGGGTTCAAAACAAAATCATTAAATTCAACAATTACTTTTTTAAGAGTCCCATCAGGATTCTTTGAAGCATTATCGGTTGAATTTTGTAATTCTTCCTTAGTCAAAGAAAGCATCGGATTATTCTTGTATGTTTCAATGTTTCCGTCATTGATTCCTTCTATGCCAGTAGGTTCTGTAGAAGGCATATATAAATTAATCTTTGCCATATTCACACCTAGAACTCAAATTTCTTTCTTTTTGGATATGTAGTTGAAGAGAATTTAGATTTAGCATTGCGCAAAGATGCTTCGATTGCGCGAAACATTTTATCAACCTCTTCATCTGTATAGTCATAATTCGATTTGTTGGATAAGTTGCCTAGCAAATCAATCATGTCTATTATTTTGTTTGTTCTAGAGAGAGCTATTCTTTTAAACTTCTCGTTCTTATTTTCATTCTTTCCCATACCAAAATCCTCGCATATATTTTACGAGTATTGTGAAAATGCTGTCAATATTTTTAATTTTATTTGTAATATATACCACTACATTTTTCAAATATAGTATTTCTTAATTAGATCATTAAATGAAATATAGATGCCATTTTCATTAAGCGATTTGATTCTTTTGCTATAAAGCAATTCGAGAATAATAGTCTTTTCTTCTTCCGATCCGTGGTGGAGCTTTGCGTGACAGCTAGGACATAGAGGGACTAAATTAAGTGCAATATCGAGATTGATTGGAAAAAAGTCTTTTGATGCCTTTAAAGGTATTAGATGGTGCATCTCTAGATATGGCTCACCATTTTTGTTTTTAAAAAGCTCATGTTCTTCTCCTAATAAAGAAGCTATTTGGCATTCGTATCCAGTCATTTCCAAAACTACTTTTGCTAAGCTTTTATCTGAAGCGGGCTTTTTAACTTCTCCACTTTTATTGAATAACTCAATTGTTTTTTTGTTTGATTCGCCTAAATCGTAATCGGAGATTGTTTTGTCGTCGTTGATGATATCGTCAATGACATAAAAACCGTCAATAACCTCTTCATCGTTCTCAATTATATTGCTTATGTATTTATAGCCTTCTTCATTTAGAGAAAAAAGATCAGGAGAGCCTTTTTTGCCATTCGTGTCTAAACTTTTGATTCTATTTATATACTTAAAAAAATTAGGATTATTATGGCTGATTATATTTCCAACAATTTGATAATATCTAGGTTCCTTTTTGCTTCTCGATGGGTAAGGTGATAAATCTTCTTCACTTAATTCACAATGCTTGCAGATTTCTTTTTTAATTTCTTCTGTTGAAATTGGTTCGTTATGAAAAAACAAAACCTTAAGCATTGGGATTACAAAATAATCTTCTCTGTGTTGCGCCATATCAATAGTTTGTTATCAGCAAGTGCTTCACCTTTCTATCGTTTCTATTATTAAAATTGACCATATATTTTTTGTCAAACGAAGAAATATTAAATTTTTTATTGTTATACAAACCATATATGAAATCCGTGTTTTTTATAACAAGCATGACTTTTGCTTTGGTGGTTTTTGCCCAATTAGCTAAGCGAATCTGATCGTTTTTAGAAAATGAGTTTTGGGCATACTCACTAAATTCACTATCGTATGGAGGGTCTAAAAACACAAAATCATTTTTAGTCAATTCGATACCATTGAGAAACACTTCAAAGTCGTTGTTTGAAATTTCTGTTTTTGCAAGATAGTTGGCAACATTGTCTGCCTTCATTGTATTCACCTTGTTTAAAATGTTTTTCTTGTTATATCCCATGCCACCATAAGGAACATTGAATTCGCCCTTTTTGTTGTATCTAAACATGGATGAATAGCAGTATTCTCTCAAAAAATAAAAATACGCACATTTCTTTTCAAGATTAAAGAATTGATGGAGTTCTTTACTTTCTTTTTGATTGTATAAATTTCTGATGTGAGTATAATAACCGGCTTTTAGTGCTGTCTCGATGTTGCTGAGAATTTCTTCATCGGTGAACTTGTTATCAACGTCAATACAGTTGATTCTTTTTATTTTTCTAATTAGATATTTCTTAATTTCATTTTCAAAATTACTAATCAGCGCGTTATCACCTGCACGTAATAATCCGTTAAATGCATCGCTTTTCGAAAACAAAAAAGAAGTGACGTTATCTTTAAGTAAGGTTTCGTTTTTATCAGTTTGATATTTTCTACAATAAGAAACAAAGGAATCTCCGTATTTTTTGACAACCTCTTCAAGAACACACCAATTGTGCATCAATACCTTTATTTCGTTTTCGAACGATTTGAAAGAATTAGAAAGAACGCGGTAAAGGCTAATTAATTCGGAGGAAAAATCATTAATAAATCTTTGCTTAATATTCATATTATCAGACAAAGCAAAATACAGTGCCCCACCTCCAACAAATGGTTCAACATATTTGTGAATAGTATCTGGCATCATTGGAAGGATATATTTTAGTTCTCCTTCTTTTCCACCTGCCCATTTTACAAAAGGTTTTATCATGTTTTTTACTATAGCATAAATTTCAACTTTTTACAACTTTAATTGCTAGCAATTAAAATGCATTATTGATCACTTGTCTATTACCCTCTTGATTTCGCGATTTTTTCGTGTGCAACCCCACGCCGATGTCCGTCTATATAGTTGTAGAGATATTGACCGCCCCTACCATTTCTGGTCCATAGAAAACATGAAAACCTGAAATTCTTGGGCCGCACATTTCTGAGGTGGGGCCGACGGTACTATCAAAGATAGTCTATATTCAAGACCGGGGGGGATAGACATTAAAAGGTTAGGTCACGTTAGGTCCCAGACTACCACTATTGTAATAAGAACAATTAAAAACTCATTTCCTTATACGATTAGTGGATAGAAACCTAACAGCCCCTAACCCTGTTAATTTAGAAAGTCATCCTCAGGAACAGCAAAGTCGTTCTCTGCACTAGTGAGTAATCTAATGCCATGATAGAAAGTTTTATTGTGCGGATGAGTACTTATAAATCCAGCAGCTTCCATTGCTTTCTTAAAGTCAGTACTTGGTCGAGCGTATTCATTTCTCTTCCATGCATAGGTTCGATACTTTTCATAAAGCTCTCCGGCACCCACTTTAGCGGTTGGTTCTCTCTTACAACATTCACTGATGAACTGTTGAAGCCAGTCATTGTCGTTTTGATATTGTTTTTTGGCTTCTGAGATGACTTTTGGCTCATCGATGTGGAATTTATTGTCATAGACAATTTTCGCGCCTTCCATGACCCAATAGAAGATATATTCCCTACACTGCTCAAATAGAACCTCCGAGAAGTTTTTAGTGTCGTTTTTACCAGTGAACTTATTGTTGAACGGAATGATAACCACTCTTCGCCATAAGCCATCATCACCAGCAGATACTTTTGGCAAGTGATTTGTGTATAGAACTAAAGTATGAGATGGTACGAAATCGAATTCATCTTTGAACTTCTTTTCACCTTTAATTCTATCCGTGGAGCATAGCTGCTTAACCATACCATCATTAAGCCTTGCTCCTAGCTCAGATTCACTAGAAACAATTAGTCTCTTTCCTTTTAGGAAGGCTTTAGCAAATCTCGATGATTTACCACTATTGATGAACAGATTATCGCTACTGAGCGTGCCGCCATAATCACCAAATACTTTTAAGATGGTGTTCCAGAATGTTGATTTACCATTACCACCA
>JBAYYI010000054.1:0-13351 GCA_041673165.1 Bacteroidales bacterium | reverse complement strand
CAAACTGCATTTAGTCTTAATTACAAATCTGTCAACTTTATTCAGGACGGGTCATAATAAAACTCCCTTGCCAACAGAGAGCCTCTCCCTTGCCGAGGGAGGATGGTTATGTTGGCAAGGGACAAGCTCTCCCTTGGCAAGAGAGGATTATGAAAGTAAAGAAAGAAAAGATTAGAATAGGGATTATTTATCTTAAATGCTTAAATTTTAAATATAAACCTTTGATTATAAGTTCTTGTTCTTGAGTTTTGAAATATGTTTTCTCTAATTCTTGGTTGTTTTGTCTGTAAAGAATTAAAATAATCTTAACTTTGCAATATAATATTGATGTTTATGAGTATTGCTGATAATTTAAAATCTATTGGAAAGGAAATTCCTCAAAATGTTAAACTGATTGCTGTTTCTAAGACTAAGCCTGTGGAGATTATTTTAGAGGCTTACGACTTTGGACAGAGGCTATTTGGGGAGAATAAACCCCAAGAGCTTAGAGATAAAGAAGCAATTATGCCTAAGGATATTGAGTGGCACTTCATAGGTCACCTACAAACAAATAAGGTTAAGTATATTGCTCCCTTTGTTTCTTTGATTCATAGTGTTGATAGTTTAAAGGTTTTGAGCGAAATTAACAAACAAGCCATTAGAAACGAAAGAGTTATTGATTGCTTAATTCAAATTGATATTGCACACGAAGAAACTAAGTTTGGATTATTGGAAGAACAAGCAAGGGAAGTTCTAAATAGTGAAGAATTTCTTTTGATGAAAAATGTTAGGATTTGTGGGGTGATGGGTATTGGTTCAATTACTGATGATTTGGACAAGACACGCTCAGAATTTAGAGAGCTTAAATCTGTTTTTCTTAGTTTTAAGGATGAGTTTTTTGCAAGCCAAGACTCTTTCACAGAGGTTTCTATGGGTATGAGTTCCGATTATTTGTTAGCTATTGAAGAAGGTAGCACTATGATTAGGGTTGGAAGTTCTATTTTTGGAGACCGAAATTATTTAAAGTAAGAGTAATCAAGCATAAAGGAATTATTGAAAACAAAATTATCCCCTTTATCGCTATTATGTAGAATAAAATCATTATTTTTGCCTTTTAATTAACCAAAATACAATATTAAATTAATATGGAGCCGACAAGAGAGAGAGACGAAGTGTATTCGAAAGCAGTTAAAGCAGGGAAGAGAACTTATTTCTTTGACGTTAAGGAAACCAAATCTGGTGACAAATATCTAACAATCACTGAAAGTAAACGTAAGTTTAATAATGAAGATGGTTCATTCTCCTATGAAAAGCATAAAATTTTCTTATACAAAGAAGACCATGAGAAATTCGTTACAGCCCTTCAAGGTGTTGTAAGTTATATTGAAACAGGTATTGAGCCAGTGTTTGAGGAGGAAGTTGATACTACTAATTTCTTAACAAGCAGTTTTGACGATTTCAGTTTTGATATTAAAGATTAAAAAAACTCAAAGCTGTTCAAAAAGGACAGCTTTTTTACTTACTAAAAGAATATATGGGTAAAATTATTGCAATTGCAAATCAAAAAGGTGGCGTTGGGAAAACTACGACAGCAATTAATTTAAGTGCTGCGTTGGCTGTGATGGAAAAGAAAACTCTTCTGATTGATGCAGATCCTCAAGCAAATGCCTCTTCTGGGTTAGGAATAATGCCAGAGGATGTAAACATTAGCATTTATGAGTGTCTGATAGAAGGAGCTGACCCTAAAGATGCAATTCAAGAAAGTTCAACTCCCAATCTTGACGTTCTTCCTGCAAGAATAGACCTTGTTGGAGCAGAAATTGAACTGCCTAAGATGGAAGCAAGAGAGTATAGGATGAAAGCCATAACCGACAAACTTAAAGACGATTATGACTTTATTATTATCGACTGCTCCCCTTCCCTTGGCTTAGTTACAATTAATGCATTAACAGCTGCTGACTCAGTTCTTATACCTGTTCAATGTCAATATTTTGCTCTTGAAGGGTTAGGAAAACTTCTAAATACAATTCGTATTGTTCAAACAAGATTAAACACAGAACTTGAAATTGAAGGAATTGTTTTAACAATGTTTGATTCAAGACTAAGACTTGCACGTCAGGTTGTTGAAGATGTAAGAAATCATTTTGAACAAATGGTTTTCGACACCCTAATCTATAATAATACAAAGCTTGCTGAGGCTCCAAGTTATGGACAAAGTGCAATTATGTATGATGCCTCTTGCACGGGAAGTGCTAACTACATTAGTCTTGCTAAGGAAGTAGTTAATAAAAACAAACCTAAAAAACAATAAATACTATTATCAACATATCATAGTTATGGCAGCAAAAAAACAAGCATTAGGTAGAGGATTGGGGGCATTACTGCAAAGCATGGAAACAACAAATCCAGAAGTTGATTATGATAACTCAATTACTGCATCAATTGCTTTAATTCCAATTTCAAAAATTTCAGCAAATCCTCATCAGCCAAGAAAAGAATTTGATGACAAAACAATAGAGGAACTATCTCAATCGATAATAGAACAAGGAGTTATTGTTCCTATAACAGTAACTAAGGGAGCAAATGATACATATATTCTTATTGCAGGAGAGCGTAGGCTAAGAGCATCTAAGAAAGCAGGACTAATAGAAATACCTGCATATATTCGTGTTGCAACAAAGAACGAGATGATGGAGATGGCATTGGTTGAAAATATACAAAGGGAAAACCTAAATGCAATTGAAATAGCACTTTCACTCCAAGCCCTAATTGAAAGTTTTAGCCTAACTCAAGAGAAAATGAGTGAAAAGATAGGCAAAAGTCGTTCTGCAATAACCAATTACCTAAGACTATTAAAACTTCCTGCTGCAATACAGATAGCAATTCAAGAAGATAAGATTTCAATGGGACATGCAAGAGCTTTAATTAACCTTGAATCAGAACAAGAGCAGTTAGGGATTATGAATCAGATAATTGATAGAGAGCTTTCTGTTCGTCAGGTTGAGGAAATGGTTTCAGAGCTAAAAACTCCAAAAGCAACTAAAACCAAGTCATCAAAAACAAATAAACCCCTACCTATAACTCATAGTGAATTTCAAAATAACTTATCAACTAAGCTATCTACTAAAATAGAAATCAAACGTTCTCAAAGAGGAAAAGGAGCAATAACTATTGAATTTTCTAACGACAGAGACTTTGAAAGAATAATGTCTATTATAGAAGGAAACTAAGAAATGACCTTTAAAGAAATTCTATTACTATTTTCTTTTCTCTTCCTTAGCCTTTGCGTTAAAGGACAAATTTTAAGTGATAGTATTGAAGTTAATACCATTAAAGACACATCACAATCAAGTGATTCCCAAAAAGAACTAAGATCTAAACTTGACTCAATTATTAAATCAATACCACAAGAGCAATCTTCAGTTAAAAACAAAGAAAAGGGAAAAGCTGATAATAATACAAAAACTCCTCATTCTCCAACCAAAGCAACACTCTATTCTCTATTACCAGGCTTAGGTCAAATTTATAATAAACAGGTTTGGAAGGTTCCGATTATTTATGCAGCAGAAGGAGCTGTTATGTATTTCGCTATAACAAATTATAAGGGAGCTCAAAAATTCAAAAAGGAATATAAATTAAGAGCAAATGGTATTGAGGATGGGAGAAATCCAGATTACATTAATTATCCAGACCAAAGCATTTACAATCTCTACTATGCATATCAGAAGAACTTTGAATTAAGCATAATGGGAGGAGCATTAGTTTATATATTTAATATAGTTGATGCAATGGTTTATGGTCATCTTTTCGACTACGACATATCCCCTAACCTATCTCTAAACCTTAGCCCCTATTGTCTCCCTTCAGTTTATTCAAGTCCTACATTTGGGCTTTCAATGAGGTTTAATATAAAGTAAAACCCCTTAATTTCTTTTCTATAACAATTCTTATAAACTGTTTTTCTAAGAAAATAGTTATATATTTGCAGAGATAAGTTTCTTTTATTACTAACAAAAACAAAAAAGACTATGAAAAGATTTATTTTAGTTTCATTCTTAATAATAGGTATAGCATTCTCCTCAAATGCTCAAAGTTCAAGTGCAGATAGATTTGGATACGGCATCCTTTTTGGAGGTAATATATCAGGAATTAGAGAAGATCCTGATCAATTATATGTAAGTTCTAAATTTGGATTCCAATTTGGAGGCTTTGCTGATTATTACTTCTCAGAAAATGTTTATGTTAAAGGAGATTTGATTTTTATTACAAAAGGGGCTCGTAATGAAGCAAGAGCTTCTGAAGTTAAGATATACACTGAAATTAATCCTATGTATTTACAAATACCTATTGTTTTTGGATATAGTATTAATGCAAATAAAGATATTAATATTAACTTAAATTTAGGAGGTTATCTAGCATTAGGAATTGCAGGCAAATCAAAATCAAGAATTGAAGGAATCCCTCAAAAAAGAAATGAAACCATTAATTATTTCTCTGAAACAAAAGAAGTTAACCTCCTATATTTAGGAAACAATAATAGATTTGATTCAGGTCTTCGTTTTGGTGTTGGTATAGACGTTAATAAATTACTATTCCTTTCCGCAGACTTTGACTTAGGATTAGTTAATGTTTATAATGACAAAAACACATCTGATTATTATTCAAAATACAATTACTCACTTGGATTAAGTCTTGCTTATAGGTTTTAATAAGCAACTTTAGATTAAAACAAAAGAGGCTATTCTAAAATTTAGTACAGCCTCTCTTAGTTTTAAGTATGATTACTTTTTTACTATTTTTCTTTAATTAAGCCAGAGTTATAAGCTTGTATTAAAATCTTTAAGTCATCAATTTGGCGATAAAGCTCTGCTCCTACTTCAGTGTCTTTAACTAAGATTGGTGTCGCATGGGATTCAATCATAAAGTCTTGTGAAATAATATCAGACTCATTCTCTATTGCCTCTTGTCTTGAGGAGAAAGGTTCGTGTTGAACGATGAACATCCTAATTGAACTATAAATTAATGTATATCCTCCAATTCCTGTTTGTTTTTGGTAGGTCTTAGACATTCCTCCATCAATAACCAAAAGTTTTCCATTTGCAAGTATTGGACTCTCACCTTTCTTAACCTTAACTGGAATATGTCCATTAATAATTCTTGCACTCTTATTATTTAAGCCAAACTCATTTAGAATCATTTCACAGAAAGGTTCTTCATTTCTAAGTTTGAAATAAATATCTAAGATTTCCTTTTGTTGTTCTTTGTCATCAATCAAATACCTTTCGAAGGTTGCCATCCTATGCTTTCCAAAGATTGGAGAGACAGGTCCACACCATAGATACCAAAAATAATCTCCGTCATTGGAGTTGTTTTCAGTGTCATTTCTGTTTAACCATACGTTTCTAATTGTTTTCTCTAATGCATCGCAAAGCTCTTTTCCCTTAACCATCTCTCCTTTGTGGTTAAATTCTCTAAACTCTGTTGCAGTTTTCATAGGAATACATCCATGAAGCATTAGGTTATTGTTAAAGCTCAAATAAACACTTCCCTTTGCAAACAAAAACGAGATATGGTCTTGCATTTTGTAGGAGTTAAGGAATGAGTATTTAAGTTTATCCATCACATACTCTTCATCAGGAGTTAGTTTGTATGGGTCCTTAGGGTCTATTGTTGGATACTCCTTATCTAGAAGCTCGTATGTTTTTCCATCAATAGTAATTGTTCCTGTCTTATAGTTAATCTTATCAAGTAGTAAACGGTGATTCATCTCAAATTGAGGATTTCTCTTAACAAGTTGTCCCTCTAACTTAAAAGTAATAATTGCTATTGCCTTATGAATAATGGTCATAAGCCTAACGCTCGAGTCTTGATATTTTTCTGGAGCTGTATCCTTAGGAATAAAAGGTATAGCAGAATCGTTTTCGTAGGTTGAAAGTGCGAAACTAACTAATGACATAAGGTTTATGCCGTAGTCGTCCTCAATTGTGTCAAGACTACCATAACGAGCAGTCAAACGAATAACCTCTGCGATATCTAATTTGTTTCCACAAGCTGCTCCCATCCAAATTATGTCGTGGTTACCCCATTGAACATCAACCGAATGATGTCCTTTAAGTTTTTCAACAACATCAACAGCCTTTGGTCCCCTATCATAGATGTCCCCAATAATATGAAGACGGTCAATAAGCATTCTCTTTATGAAAACACATAATGACTCAATAAAGTAATCTGAACGTTTTAGGTTTATGATTGATTTGATAATGCTATCGTAGTAGTTTTGTTTGTCTGGATTGGTTTCATTCAAAAGCTCATCAATAATAAAAGCATACTCTTGTGGCATTGCCTTTCTTACCTTCGAACGAGTGTATTTCTTAGTTACTTCTTTTGCAACTTCAACCAATCTATTTAATGTAATGCTATACCACTCCTCATTCACCACTCCATTAGAAATAAGACTTCTTAGCTTTTCATTTGGATAGTAAATAATTGTTGCAAGTTGGTTCTTTTCTGCTTTTGTTATTCTATTTCCAAAAACAAAATCTATTTTTCTCTTAACCGAACCTGAGGCATTTGATAATATATGGTTAAATGTGTCATATTCGCCGTGAATATCGGTCACATAATGCTCTGTTCCCTTTGGCAAAAGTTGAATTGCCTCAAGATTTATTATCTCTGTGCTTGCTGCTTGCACCGTTGGGAAATGCTTTGAAAGCTCTTGTAAGAATTTTACTTCATCATTGCTAATTGTATTCATAACATTCGTTTTTTGTTGTTATTATTATAATTTTACAACTGTAATTTAAATTTCTGGGTATATCTTAGGAAAATCGTATTCAAAGGTAGGATAGTTTGGTTTGCCTATTATCTTTGAAAGGAAGTCGTTATAATAGTCTGTAAAAGTAAAGGTGTTTTCGTCAAAGTACTCCTTTGGAAGCGATAGATTGCCAATTGAAGACATATCAATTGCATCACAGTTATACTCTTCAACCTCTTCTGTTGGTGAAATGAACTTCATAACCGGCATCTTACCATAATCCTCTCTTAAGATTAGGTCAACAACCTTGTCAGCCAAAGCATGGGTTAATCTATTATCATATTCAAAACACCTACCCCCTCTTGGATAATAACCTGTCACTTGAGAGCGAGTCTGAAGTTTAAGTTTCTTTGATATATCGTGAGCAATAATTCCACTAACACCTCCTAAGAGTGCATGTCCATACTCATCTAATTCCTTTGAAGCATAAACAACATCGGTCTTTCCTGTCTTTTCGCTATACCACTTAACACCTTCCGAAACAGAAATCAAAACAGTCTGTTTCCTTTTATATCTTTCATTCACAACATTAAAGAAATTCTCTTGTCTTTCCTTTGTCATTTCAATTTCAGGCACTAATGAAATCTTAGCACCCCCAAATGATCCTGCGCCAGTTAGCCAACCTGCATTTCTTCCCATCACCTCCATAACCATTACTCTTGAATGACTTTCTGCATTGGTTTTAATAATTGATGCAAACTCAGCAATTCTGTGAGCAGCCGAAGGATAACCAGGACAAATAACCGATTCAATCTCCTTACCGTTAAAATTGTGAGTAGTATGTGTTCTTAAATCGTTGTCAATCGTCTTAGGAAAACCAATAACAGGGATACCCTCTTGTTCGTAAAGTCGTTTTGCAGCACCATTTGTGTCATCACCACCGATAGTTACAAGAATATCAATCTTATATCTCTTAAGGTTTTTAATAATTTGAGAAGTTCTGTCCTCAGAGTTTGATTTGGAAGGAAAAGGATTAGTTCTTGAAGAGCGGATTGCAGTTCCTCCATAGTAACTATTATAAGGTTGGTTGGTTAAATCAACAACATCTCCATCACCCAAAAGACCTTTCCAGCCTCTTCTAATTCCGTAAACTTTAAAGCCCAACATAGAGGCTCTATTTCTAATAGCATCAATACTTGAGTTGATTGCAGGAGTGTCTCCCCCGCCAGATAAAATTGCTATTGTCTTACCCTTAAAGAGTTTATCGTTTAACATAGTTCTGTTTCTTGTTTAGAATAAAATGATTTAATTATTTAGCTATATATTTAATGCAAAAATAGAGAAAGACTTTGACTAATCAAAGCAATTTTCTTCAATCTGCGTAATTAATTCTTGATACCAATTTTCTCCAAACTTGCGAATAAGTGGAGTTTTAAGCATTACGTAAAGAGGTAGTCTAAGTTTCTCACCCTGAATAACTGCAGGCCTGCAAACATCCCAAACATGGTAGTTGACAGCAGTGAACTCACCATAGTTTTCAATCCTTATTGGATAGAGATGACAAGAAATTGGTTTTTGGAAATCAACCTTACCATCTTCAAAAGCCCTTTCAATAGCACACTTTGCAATATCTCCATCGTATGATAGAAAGACGCAATCCCTTCCCTCAATCAATCTGGTACATAAATCTCCAGTAAAATCAATGTCAGATACTCCATTATTTTCAATTTCCTTTATTCCCTTTTCAGTAAGGTAAGGTTTAATTATAGGTAGTATTTTCTTTAAAATCTTCACCTCTTCTTTCTCAAGTGGTGCCCCTGCATCTCCCTCAACACAACAACTACCCTTACATTTTTCAAGGTCACATAAAAAATTTACATACTTAATATCTTCACTTACAATACAATTTTGAACAACTAACATACAAAATATCTATTTTATTACTAATTACTAATCTCTAATTTCAGTCTTCAAAGTTACCAATTATTCCTTTAGGACTTCGATTTTTACCATAATTTAATTATTATACGCTAAATAAATTTGAGAAAATCAAGAACAAAAAAACTAATACACCACAAGAAACTCCTAAAACAAAGTATAAAAAGATTAGAACAAAGAAAGAAATTGCTAAGATGTACATCTAAAATTGCTAAGATGCACATCTCAGCGTGCTAAGATGGGCATCTCAGTAAGCTAAGATGCCCATCTCAGCAAAATGAATCAAAGTAATAATAATTTAATACAAAGCAAGAGAAAAATAGAACAAAGAGATGGGAAAACATTAGTTTGTTAGAGCGTCATAATTGACTTATATTCATTGATTTAATGCCTTTAAAATAATAAATTATTAATAAATCAATAATTATTACATCATAAGAGTTTATATTTCATTAGAAAAAATGTATTTTTGCACAATATCATTAATATTTTTCAAATAATAATACTGACAGATGGAAGCTCAAATTGACAATAACGATAAACCTTCATTGAATTTTATTGAAGAAATTATAGAGAACGACCTTAGAAATGGAGTTCATAAAAGTATAATTACTCGTTTCCCACCCGAACCTAATGGATATCTTCATATTGGACACGCAAAAAGCATTTGTCTTAACTTTGGTTTGGGCATCAAATATGGTGGAAAGACTAATCTTCGTTTCGATGACACAAATCCTGTTAAGGAAGATGTTGAATATGTTGATAGCATTAAGGAAGATATTAAGTGGTTAGGTTTTCAGTGGGCAAATGAGCACTATGCCTCAGATTATTTTGAACAATTATATGAGTGGGCTATTGACTTGATTAAGAAAGGGCTTGCTTATGTTGATGATCAAACGCTGGAAGAAATAAGAATTAATAGAGGTACGGTTCAGACTCCAGGCAAGGACAGTCCTTTTCGCAATAGGTCGGTTGAGGAGAATGTAAAGCTTTTCCAAGAAATGAGAGAAGGCAAATATGCTGATGGAGAAAAGATACTTAGAGCAAAGATTGATATGGCTCATTCAAATATGCATATGCGTGACCCTCTGATGTATCGTATTCTTCATGCAGAACACCACAGAACAGGCAACGATTGGTGCATTTATCCTATGTATGATTATGCTCATGGAGAGTCTGACTCAATTGAAAAGATAACTCATTCAATTTGTACCTTAGAATTTGATGTTCATCGTCCATTATATGATTGGTTTATTGAGAAATTAGAAATTTTCCCTTCACATCAATATGAATTTGCACGTTTAAATCTTTCCTATACCGTAATGAGTAAGAGGAAACTCTTGGAACTTGTTAAGGAAAACCATGTTAGTGGTTGGGATGATGCAAGAATGCCGACTATTTGTGGACTTCGCCGAAGAGGATATACACCAGAGAGTATTCGTCACTTCTGTGATTCGATTGGAGTTGCTAAAAGAGATAATTTTATTGACTTAGGACGTTTAGAGTTTTCATTACGTGAGGATTTAAACAAAAAAGCAAATAGAGTAATGGCTGTTTTGGATCCAATCAAACTTATAATTGACAACTACCCTGAGGGAGAGAAAGAAGAACTTATTGCAATCAATAATCCTGAGGATGAATCAGCTGGAAATAGAATGCTATCTTTTTCTAAGACTCTTTATATTGAGAGAAATGACTTTATGGAAAATCCTCCTAATAAGTATTTCCGTTTAGCTATTGGTAAAGAGGTTAGGCTTCGTTATGCATATTTTGTAACTTGCACAAGTGTTGAAAAAGACTTAGAGGGGAATATTACTGCTATTCACTGCACCTATGATCCTCTTTCAAAGGGTGGCAACTCGCCAGATGGAAGAAAGGTTAAGGGAACTATTCACTGGGTTGATGCAGAGGATTGTTTGGATGCAGAGATTAGGTTATTTGATCGTTTATTTATTTCAGAAACACCAGAAAAGGCTGAACTAGGTAAAACATTTGTGGATAATTTAAATCCAGATTCTCTAAAGATTCTAAAGGGTGCTAAGATTGAGAGATCATTAGCTGATGTAAATCATTTAGATAGGTTTCAATTTGAACGCCTTGGCTACTTTAGTGTTGATTATGATTCAAAAAAAGGAAATTTAGTATTTAATAGGACTTGTACCTTAAAGGATTCTTGGACTAAACAAAATTAAAAGATATGAAGAAGGTTTTTTTATTAGCATTTACTTTGATGGTTTGTTTTTCTTTTAAAGCAAACTCACAGGGCTATCACAGATTAAGCAATGGTCAGCCATACGACATTTTCTATATTGTTAAGCCTGCTTACTTCCAAGCTTATGGGGATGATTTTACTAAGAACTATGTTTCTGGTTTTGGTGCAAATGTAGCATTAGAGTATCAGTTCCAAGAAATTAAGATCGGTCTTGGAGTTGAATTAGGTTACTCCTTAATTGAAGGTAACTCATATAAAATTAAATATCTACCAAGAAAATTTGTTAAGAACCTAAGCCAAGTTCCTATAACTTTCTATGCGAACTATTATTTACATAACCAAGAAACTTACTTCTCTTTCCTTGATAGGTTAAAACCTTATGTTGGGATTGGATTTGGAGCAATTTGGGGAGTTTATGACTATAGCTTAAGCAATGAAAACAATAAAGATTACGATAATTTCGGATATTATCTAAGAGAATATGAAGGTCAGGGTGGAATTCGTGTTGGAATATTACCAAGAGCTGGACTTCTCTTTGCAACCGACAATCATTCATTTGGATTTGAGATAGGATTCCAACATTATTTCGCATCAGGCAGATTAGAACAACAACAACAGCTTTCTTACGGCCTAACCTATATCTATGTTATTGATTAATCCAAACTAATAAATACTGTGTTTCAAGCATTCATTCTATCAGCAGGATTAGGCACAAGACTTAAACCTCTAACTAATTCCAAACCTAAAGCATTGGTTGAAGTAAATGAGCTTAGTCTATTGGAACACAATATAAACAAGCTTATCTCCTACTCTTGTAAACATATTGTTATTAATGTTCATCACTTCTCTGAACAGATAATTGAACATATAACTAAGAAGCATTATGCTTGCGATATTTTCATTTCAGATGAGACAGAATTATTGCTTGACACTGGTGGAGGATTAAAAAATGCAAGAAACTTATTTGACTTCTCGAAAGATATTCTTATTCATAATGTAGATATTCTTTCCAAAATAGATTTCAATTCTTTCTACAATTCACACAAAAAGAGTTCCTTCTTAGCAACCTTAGCAGTTAGCCAGAGGGAAACAAGTAGGTATTTATTATTTAATGAGAACAATAGTTTAGGTGGTTGGGAGAATAGAAAGACTTGTGAGAGGATTATCGTTAGAGATGATATTGATTTAATCCCTTACGGTTTTAGTGGCGTGCAGTTAATTAAACCAGAGTTAATCGACTTAATTGAGAATAAGGATAAGGTCTTTTCAATAATTCCTGAGTATTTAAAATTAGCTAAGTCCTACCCTATCAATTCTTATATTCACTCAAAAGATATTTGGGTTGATGTTGGAAGAATTGAGTCAATTAAGGAAGCCGAAAAACTATATCTCAATAGTTAATCCGTCATAAGCAAGTGAAACATTAGAAGGTAGTTCTTTATTAACTTCTTTTTCTAATCCTAAGGCATGACTTATATGAGTAAGATATGCTTGTTTTGGATTTATCTCTTTAATTAAATCAAGAGCTTCGCAAAGAGTGAAATGTGAGAAATGCTCTTCTCTTCTCAATGCATTTACAACTAAGTATTCTACTCCTCTTAGCTTTTCCTTTTCTTCATCACTAATAGTCTTTGCATCTGTTATATAAGCAAAGTTCTTAATCCTATATCCTAAGATTTTAAGCTTGTAATGCATAACCTCAATAGGAATAATCTCTAATTCATTAACTCTAAACTTTTCATTTTTATTAACGGTGCAAAGTTTAAAAGTAGGCAAGCCTGGATATCTTGATTCAGTGAAAGCGTAAGAGAATGCTGCTTTGATTTCTTCTAAAGCAATACTATTCCCAAAGATTGGCATAGCTCCACTTTGGAGATAATTATAAGATCGGACATCATCTAATCCGCTAATATGGTCACGATGAGAATGAGTTACTAAGATTGCATCTAACCTATCTACATTGTAAGTTAGCATTTGTTGGCGAAAGTCAGGGCCTGCATCAATTGTTAGGATTGTGCCTTCCTTGCTTTCAATCAAACAAGAAGACCTTAGACGTTTATCCTTAGTGTCATTAGACGAGCAAACCTCGCAATGGCACCCGATTAGTGGTACTCCTTGCGAGGTTCCTGTTCCTAAAAAAACTATTCTTAGATTGCCCATTTTATCCAAATTGCTCCCCAAGTAAATCCTGCTCCAAAGGCTGTAAGTATTAAGTTATCACCTTTTTTGAATTTATCTTGATTTTCCCACATTAGTAATGGGATTGTTGCAGAAGTGGTATTGCCGTATTTTTCTATATTTATTAAAACTTTCTTAGGGTCTAAGCCTAATCTCTCACCTGTTGCTGTAATTATTCTTAAATTTGCTTGGTGAGGAAGAAGATATGATATATCATCAGAGGTCAAGTTGTGTTTCTTCATTAGAGACTCAGTAGCTTCAGCCATCTTTGTAACAGCCCATTTGAAAAC
>JBAYYI010000053.1:0-13617 GCA_041673165.1 Bacteroidales bacterium | reverse complement strand
ATAAAAAGAATATTATTAATGCTCCTATTGATCCATACAACGCATTATACTTAGAGAAATGAGTGATATAGAAATCAAACCCATAGACTGAAAGAAGGAAAAGAATTGTTGCCAGAGTTGCTCCTGCAGAAAAGAACCTAAAATTGGACTTATCGGCTGGTGAATAGTAGTATAGTACGACAAACATTATATATACTAAAGCAATTAATAATAACCATTTTGCAGTTTGTAGTAGTAATACCATAAAGCCCTCTTCTATTACTCCATTGGTTAGAAGAAAATTAAAAAAAGATTCTGATCCTATAATTAAAGTAAAGGATAACAAAGCAACTAATCCTACTGCAAATAACAACCCTATACTTATTAATCTATCCTTATACCATGGTCTTTTCTTTGACCCATGTGTTGATCTTTTAAAAGATTCTATCATTGCATGCATACCACTTGAGCCAACATAGAGTGAGGATATAAAACCGATAGACATTAAGCCTTGGTGCTTTATTAAGAATATTTCATTTATTGTATGGATAACCTTTCCTGCAATTGCATCAGGAACCATTAATTGAATTAAATCTATGACTTGAAAGTATAGGGCATCAATTGGGATATATGGTATAAGAGTAAAGAAGAATAGTAAAAGGGGAAAGGTTGCTAAAATAAAATGATAAGCTAAGGCTGCTGCCCTTTGGCTAATATAACCTTCGTATAGGCCATTGAAGAAGAAAGAAAGCACATCAAAAACTGGCACCCCCTGAAAACCAGGAAGCACAATAAGTCTTGATAAATGTATAGTATTGCGAGTATATCTCCAATACAAAAACTTTCTTAAATATTTACTGCTCTTCTTAGCCACTAATATATCCCTTTTATTATTTTATAAGACTCCAACTAAGCTTGATTATTATCTGCAACCAAACTTAAGTCTAAGGATTTAATTTGATGAGTTAGACTCCCAACAGAAATATAATCAACACCTGTTTTGGCAAAAGAAAGTATTGTGTCTTCATTTATCCCACCAGAGCTCTCTGTTTCATATTTCCCTCCAATAAGCTTAAGAGCCTCAAGGGTTAGCTTTGGAGTAAAATTATCTAACATTATTCTATCAACTTGTCCAACTTCCATTACCTTTCCTAATTCCTCCATTGAACGAACCTCAATCTCTATCTTCAAGGTTTTATTATTTTCTTTCAGATAATTACGGCTTTTCGTTATGGCTTCTTTTATTCCTCCTGCAAAATCAATATGATTATCCTTTAACATTATCATATCAAATAGACCAATCCTATGATTATATCCTCCACCTACTTTGACTGCATATTTTTCAAACAAACGCATTGAAGGAGTTGTTTTTCTGGTATCAAGTAGCTTACTATTAGTTCCTTTAATTATCTCAACATAGTGATTGGTTGTTGTTGCAATCCCTGAAAGCCTTTGCATATAATTTAGTGCTGTTCTTTCTGCGGTCAGAATTCCTATTGCAGAACCCTCAACCCTAAACACAGTATCTCCTTTCTTTATTCTGTCTCCATCTTGCATAAGTGGAGTGAAAATAATGGTATTATCGACCAAAGAATATACTCTTTTAGCAATTTCAATACCACAAATTATACCATCTTGCTTTGCAATAAGCTTAGCTTTATCTTTTGTGGTTTTTGAAATGCAAGCCAAAGAAGAATGGTCGCCATCTCTAACATCCTCTTCTAAAGCTAATTTAATATGATTCATTAAATATTGTTCCGGAACTATACTATACATTTTTTTATAAAGGTTTTCTTTTATAATCTATTCAATTTGTGGACAAAGGTACGAAAATTAGTATAATTACTTTCCTTCTGTTTCATTTTCTTTGCAAAAAGGAGAAATAGAACAAACAAATAATTAACTTTGCATCTCTTATATCTACTTTTTCAAAAGTAATATTGGAGTGCTTTTTTTTATTAAACAAACATTTGAACCAAAACAATGAATATAGAGATAATTAATATAGGAGATGAACTTCTAATTGGGCAAGTTGTGAATACCAACGCTTCTTTTATGGCTAAGGAATTAAATAAGGTTGGCTTCAATGTAAACAGAATTACGACCATTGCTGATGATAGTTTGGAGATTGAAACATCGGTTAAAAAAGCCTTAGAGAATGCAGATTCTGTAATTATAACTGGAGGTCTTGGGCCAACAAAAGACGATATCACAAAATACACATTAGCTAAGATTTTTGATAGTGAGATGATAGAAAGCGAGGAAGTATTGGCTAATATTAAAACAATATTTGACCGTAGAGGCTTTGAGCTTACCCCAACAAACCGTCTTCAAGCCCTTGTTCCACAAAAGTGTAGAGTTATTGAGAACTTAGTCGGCACTGCAGCAGGGATGTGCTTTGAGAAAGACAATAAACTAACCTTCTCTATGCCTGGCGTTCCTTTTGAGATGAAGGAAATGCTCATAAAACATATTATCCCAATACTCCAATCACACTATAAACCTGATGCAATCTTCCATAAAACAATTATTACGCAAGGAGTTGGCGAGAGTTTCCTATCTGATATGATAGAAGAGTTTGAACTAGCCTTGCCTAAGTATATTAAACTTGCCTACCTCCCTTCTGCAAATATGCTAAGACTACGTTTGTCTGCAAGAGGTGAAAACGAAAAAGAGGTAAAGGCAGAACTAGACCGACAAATTGATAAGCTAATGCCACTGATTAAAGATTGTTTTGTTGGTTTTAATGAAGGAGACCTAAGTCTTATTCTTGCAGATATTTTAATAGAAGAAGGGAAGACCGTTTCAACCGCAGAAAGTTGCACAGGAGGTAATATTGCTAAGTCAATAACCATCAACCCAGGCTCATCTTTATACTTCAAAGGCTCTATTATTGCATATTCAAACGAAGTAAAAACAAGTGTTTTGGGAGTTGATGAGAAAGCAATCTTAGAACATGGAGCAGTTAGTGAAGAAGTAGCAAAACAAATGGCTATTGGAGTAGTAAATAGAATGGATTCAGATTACGCTATTGCAACAACAGGAATTGCAGGCCCAGATGGAGGAAGTGAAGAAAAGCCAGTAGGAACTGTTTGGGTTGCTGTTGCAAATAGGAAAGGAGATTGCATAGCTTCTAAGCATAATTTCTATTCAAGCAGAGAGAACTTCATTGACAGAACAACCAATGAAGGATTTTCAAAACTTATACGCTTTATCAAAGAAAAGAATTAATAATATGGAAAAACTAAAAGCATCTGAACTTGTTTTAACCCCCGAGGGAAGTCTTTATCATATTCATTTAAAACCTCATCAATTAGCTGATAATGTTATTTTAGTTGGTGACCCAGCAAGGGTTGCAATGATTTCTAAATACTTTGATGAGATTAATTTCAAGGCAAGCAATAGAGAAATTACAGCTCATACAGGAACATTTCAAGGAGTGGGTATTACTGCCATTTCAACAGGTATGGGAACAGATAATATTGATATTGTGCTTACTGAATTAGATGCTTGTGCTAATATTAACTTAGAAACAAGGGAGGTAAATGCAAGTCATAGGCAGCTAAACCTAATTCGCATAGGCACAACAGGAGCTTTACAAAAGGATATTCCTTGTGGTTCATATATTGCTTCAAAATATGTTGTAGGCTTAGATGGAATGATGTATTTCTATAAGAATAAAGAAGGTGTTTTGGAAGAAGAGCTAACAGAAAGCTTTATTTCATTTATGAACTGGGACAAATCATTGCCACGACCTTATGGAGTTATGGCAACGGATAAGCTTTTCTCTAAAATTGCTTACGATATGGTTTCTGGAATAACAGCAACCTCCCCTGGTTTTTATGGTCCTCAGGGTAGAGAAATTAGAGTTCCTCTTGCCTTTCCTATGATTAATGATATGTTATCCGACTTCATATATAAAGACTATAAGATTACGAACTATGAGATGGAGACCTCAGCTCTCTATGCCCTAAGTAGGAACCTTGGACACAATTGTTTGACCATTTGCATTGTTATTGCAAATAGGATGAGAGGAGAATTTATAGAAAATTATCATAATGAAATGGATGCACTTATTCATTTAACACTCAAAAGGCTTTGTAAATAAGAATTTATTATTTATTTTTGCTGAGACTTTCTTATAGAACATTATAATTAACCAATACAACATTCAATATGTTCAAGATTACTTCTCACCCCATCCTCGATATTCCAGAGGATAACATTATTTTATTTAAGTTTAATGGCATTGAAGTAAAGGCTCAAAAGGGTTTTACCATTGCCGCTGCCCTTCACCAAGCTGGTTTCCCTGTACACTCTCATTCAATCGAAAATCGCAAGCGTTCTTTGGAATGTGGGATTGGCAAATGTGGAGCCTGCGAGATGTTAGTTGACGGAACGGTTAGAAGAATTTGCGTTACAAAGGTTGACGATATTAAAGAAGTGATGGAAATCCCTAAGGACTATTTGCCTAATGAGGATTCTCCTACTCAAAAAGAGAATAAGATTTATAAGACCGATGTTTTAATTGTTGGAGCTGGCCCTGCTGGACTTGCTGTTAGAGAAGAGTTAAATAATTTTGGGATAAATAATATTGTGGTTGACTCTAATGATAAGATTGGAGGACAATTTAATATGCAAACTCACCAATTCTTCTTCTTTGAAAAGGAAAAGAAATTTGGAGGTATGCGAGGTTTCGACATAGCTAACACATTGGCAGGAGCTACAAATGAAGGTATATTTCTAAACTCATCTGTCTGGGATATACTAAAAGGAAATAGGCTTGGCATAAAGAATACTGTTAGTGGCGAGATTTACTATGTTGATTGCAAGCACTTAGTCGTCGCAACAGGTGCCGTTCCTTTTATGCCAGTTTTTAAGAATGATGATTTGCCAGGGGTTTATTCTGCTGCCGTTGTTCAAAAGATGATGAATTCAGAGCTAACCCTCTTAGGTAGAAACATATTAACTGTTGGGGCTGGCAATATTGGATACTTAACTTCCTACCAAGCAGTTCAGGCAGGAGCAAATATTGTGGCTATTCTTGAAGCTATGCCTAACGAAGGAGGTTTCCCTGTTCAAGCAAATAGAGTTAGGCGTTTGGGTATTCCAATCCTAACTTCAACTATGCTATTGGAAGCAATACCTAATGAAGAAGGGACAGGAGTTAAGGGAGCTATTATTGCAGATTGCGTGAATTTTGAAGCAATTGCAGGCACGGAAAGGATTATTGAAGGAATTGACCTTATTAATGTTTGCACTGGACTTATCCCTGACAACCAACTACTAATTAAAGGCAATATCCTATTTGGGAAGAACTGTCATGGCGTTGGCGACTCAACAAGGATTGGAGAAGGAACCTCAGCTGTTCTTAGGGGAAAGCAATGTGCTTATGAGATTGCTCAAATGATGAAAGTGAGGGTTAATTATGATGATTACCTTCAAGTCTCTAAGAGTTATATTGAGTCACAACAACACCCTGTTAGAGTATTAGAAAAACCTTATACTCCATACCAAGACAGAATGGATAAGCGTGCCTTTGTTCGTTTAGAGTGTTTGTATGGTTTTGCTTGCAATCCTTGTCAGTTTGCTTGCCAGTTTGGAGCCATAACCAAGAGTTCAACCTCTGTTGTGCCTGAAATTGATTACGCTAAGTGTATTGGTTGTATGGAATGCATTAATCAGTGTCCAGGCTTAGCTATTTTTGGATATAATACCAAGAAGAAAGAGGTTTACCTTCCTTTTGAATATGAGGCAAGTGAAGGAAATGAAGTTATATTAGTTGATAATGATGGGAAGAAAGTTGCAGAAGGGATAATTCATAAGATAAAAGAAAACGCTAATAAGACATCTGTTGCAAGGATAAGGGTAATTGATGATGATGAAAACCCAATTGACGACAAGACCTTATTAGAAATTAAAGGGTTTATTCTACCTTCCAAACTTCCAAAACAACTAGAATTTTCTCCTTCCAAAGAAATAGATGAGAAAACCTATGTCTGCCACTGCGAAGATGTGACTATAGAAAAGTTATTAGAACAAATTGGCGACAGAAAAGTAATATCTATTAATGAACTAAAGCATACCACAAGACTTGGTATGGGAGATTGTAGGGGTAATCGCTGCGTTCCAAGAGCAAAGCAAATACTCCGCTCCTATGGTATTGAAGTTACGGATGAGGCAACCCCAAGAGCTCCTCTTTCTCTTCAACTTTCGTTTGGAGAAGTTAGGAACGATGATAAGAAAGAAGTTTTTATTACTCCTAATCTAAAGAAAATTGAAGTAAAGAGCCTTATTGCAGGTGGAGGAATTGGAGGTAGTTCATTATTTAGATATATGGCAGAAGAGAATTTCGACCCTATACTTCTTAATTTTGACTTAGGTGCATCATGGCGAAATATTGCTGGTGGGCGTCCTGCATTCTCCAACCCAGAGCTTGCAGATATAGCAAAGCATAACCATGAACTTTTTGCAGAACTTCAAAACCTATCAAATATTGACTATTACCCAACAAGATATGTAAACCTTGCTCATGACGAAGCCTCATACAAAGGTTTGGAAAAAGCAATGGAGTGGTCTAATGCTTATATGGTTGCACCGAAAGACTTCCAAAAAGAAATATCTCCTTATTTTAACAAAGACAATAAAGACTATATTGCAGCACAAATAACAAACCAGTGCTGGCAAGCAACCCCTGGAAAAACAATTGACCTCCTACGTTTAATTGGAACAAAGAAAGGCGGTAAGGTTATTGAAGGCTCTAAACTTGTTGAGCTAAGAAAAGAAGGGAAGACTTATCATGCCCTTGTACTAACAAAGAACAACGAATATATTGAGTATATAACCGATGTATTTATTAATGCTATGGGACCTGAGGCAGGGAAATTTGCCAAACAAATAGGCATTGAAACAGGACTTTACCCAGTCAAACACCAAGCCTTTATCACTAAGCGTTTGCCAATGTTAGGAAAAGACGGTAATATCTTAGATATGGTTATTGATAGAAGACATTATAAGGGTTTTTCTTCAATCTACGGACAACAACTCCACGAAACAGGGCAGATAATAGGCTGTGCATCACCAATGTTTGACGCACAAGAAGCATCACAAGAGCTAAAAGTTTCATCACTTGAGTTCTTAGAAATAGCATCTGAGATATTCTCAAACTGGATACCGAAACTAAAGAGCGTAAGTTTCCAAGCCGTTTGGTCAGGCTACTATGTTGAGCCTCGCTATATCATAGACCCAGAATTAGGACTATTTATTGGCTTACGAGGTCATGGTTTTATGCTATCCCAATACATAGCAAAACTCTATGTAGCAAAACTCTTAGGCAAAGAAACCCCATCCTATTTCGACAAACTCAAACTAAGAGGCGAAGGAATATCAGAAGCAGCTCTTAAGTAAGAGAATAACAAATCTCATACCTACCCCTATAAAACAAAAACGAGGACTCAGTAAAATGAATCCTCGTTTTTCTTTTCTCAATATCCTTATAGTTTAAAAGTTAAATAAGAAATGTACATACATAAATATAGATACATACATAAAATACACATAAGCATTAAGCATTTCTTTATATTGCTTTTGGTTAATATATGATAAAACCATATAAAGAATGGTTAATATCATCAAAATCAGAACTACAATATCTCTCCCAGGGTAATCATTCAAGATAAACACTGCTGCAAAATAGGCATATATCTTATAAAATAACGACAAAGCAAATAAGAGAGGTTTTTCCTTAAAATATAAATGCTTCTCTCTCATTTTAATATAAGATATAATAAAAAGAATCAGAACCACTGTTGATGATAAAGTCAGAAACCCATACATATTCAAGTTAGCGAACAACATACATAAGGCAAGATTAACTATCCCAAAAGCCAATTCCATTTTCACTAAACTAATTGATTTCAATTTACTCATTATCTTTAATATTAATATAACACAGCAAAGATATAAATAATTTACATAAAATCAATCCTATCTCATAATATTCTAAAGAAAAGGGAATTACTAACTACGAAAAATGAATCAAAGAAAGAATCTACTGAATCACTGAAAGGATTTCGTGAATCACCACTTTAGAAAAATGAAACGCTGTAATAAATTACTGAATCACCGTTTCAATTGCCGAAAGATGCACATCTTTCATACCAAATGATGCACATCTTTCGGGGTGAAAGATGTGCATCATTTTATTTTAAGGAAATTTAAGGGTAATTTGTAATATAAAATCTCAAGGACTTAATCCTACGATTTCTATTATGCAAATATACGAAAAATATCTGAATAAGTCAAGCTTTTAATCTTCTTTTTCTGCAATTTGTCCAGCTAAGTATCCTGTTGAAAAAGCTATTTGTAGGTTGAAACCACCGGTGTCGGCGTCCAAGTCCATAACTTCTCCTGCGAAGTATAAGCCTTTGATTAGTTTTGACTCTAATGTCTTTGGGTTTATCTCTTTTAGGTCAACGCCTCCTTGGGTTACTATTGCTTGTTCGTAGCCAAAGTCACCTATGATTTCAAATTGGCAACGTTTAAGGAAAGCTAAGATTTCTTTTCTTTCTTGGGAATTTACAAAGCTGGCTTTTTTGCGAGGGTCTAATGCCGTTTGATAGATTGCAAGATAGATTAACTCATGTGGAAGGAATGCTCTAAGTACTGACCTTAGGTCTTCTTTTCCTCTTATGTTTAATTCGCTTAGTAGTTTCTCGTCAAGCTCTGGTTCAGGTATTGCAGTCTTGAAATCTATGTTTAGGAATAGTCTTTCGCCTTGGGATAATAGTCTTGCGATTTGTCTGCTAAGGGTTATGATGATTGGTCCCTCTACTCCATTTTCACGGAAGGTTAGCTCGCCAAACTCTTCACATAACTTCTTTCCTGACTCAAGAGTTATGGTTGCATTAACGTTTCTTACGCCAAAGCCTATTATGGATGGGTCTATGCGTTCTCCGTTATAATGTTTTAGTTTTAGTCCTACGAGTGAAGGAATGGTTGGGATAATATTATGTCCTGCTTCTTTTGCAAGCCTTACGCCATCTCCTTGGCTTCCTGTTAGTGGGTAGCTTTCGCCTCCTGCTGCAAGGATTACTTTTGAGGCTTTGAAGGTTTGTGGTTTATAGCCTTTTGTTTGAACTCCTACGATTTTGCCGTCTTCAACAATTAGTTTAGTTACTTCTGTATCTTTTAATATTCTGCAATCGGAGTCTTCCAACTCATTTATCATTGCTAAGAAAACATCTTGTGCCTTGCCTGATTGTGGAAATATCCTTCCTCCTCTTTCTTCAACGGTCTTTACTCCTAAGTCTCCAAAGAAGAGAACTAAGTCTTTGGTAAAAAATCTATTAAATGAAGGGTAGAGAAACCTTGGTTCTGAACCGCAGTGTTTAAGAAAATCTTTAAGGGGTAGAGTATTTGTTAGATTACAACGTCCTTTTCCTGTTATCCTAAGCTTTCTTCCTGCTTGCGACATCTTCTCTATTAGAAGTACTCTTTGTCCTTGTCGTGTTGCAACAATTGCTGAAATCAGTCCAGATGCTCCTGCTCCTATTATTATTAAATCGTACATATTATATAAGTGAAAAGGTAAAAACTAAAAGGTAAAAGTTGAGGTAAAAAGTAAGAGGTAAAAACGAAAAGCTAAGGTTAAGCTGAAATCAACTTTTACCTTTTACCTTTTCACTTTTACCTCTGAAATTTATTTATTATCGTAACCGAAACGTCTTAGTGAATTATCGTTATTCCTCCAGTCTTTCAATACTTTGACATGAATTTCTAAGAAGCATTTCTTTCCTGTAAATTCTTCAATATCTAATCTTGCCTCTGTACCTACTTTCTTTAACATTGAGCCTTTGTGTCCAATCATTATTCCTTTTTGACTGTCTCTCTCAACATAAATCACGGTTGATATCTTATTGATATTGTTCTCTTCCTTAAACATTTCAACAACTACTTCACAAGAATATGGTATTTCTTTTTGATAGTACATTAAAATCTTTTCTCTTATTATTTCCGAAACAAAGAAACGCATTGATTTGTCTGTTAGTTCGTCTTTTGGGAAATAAGGAGGGCTTTCTGGAAGTAGTTCAAGTATTTTATTGAAGACGACATCAAGGTTGAAGTTTTCAGTAGCAGAGGTAGGAATAATGATAGCTCGAGGTATTTCGTTTTGCCAATATTCTACTTTCTCTTCAACTTCTTCTTGGTTTGAAAGGTCTATCTTATTTATTAGTAGAATTACAGGAATTTCAGAATTGATTACCTTGTCTAAGGTGTCGTGATTCTTTAGGGTTTCCCCTACTTCTGTAACTAATAGGAATAAATCCGCATCTTGTAGGGCTAAATTTACAAAATGCATCATAGATTCATGGAGCTTATAATGAGGGTTTACAATTCCAGGAGTGTCTGAAAAGACTATCTGAAAGTCGTCTCCATTCAATAGTCCCATGATTCTATGACGTGTTGTTTGCGATTTAGAGGTTATGATAGAAAGTTTCTCACCTACTAATGCATTCATTAAGGTTGATTTCCCAACATTAGGGTTACCAATTATATTTACAAATCCAGCTTTATGCAATTTATTATTTTATTTTGTTTGGTCTTGAACCATTTTTGTGAACTCATCAACCGTTACTGACTTTTCATCAACCTTAAGATTCTCTCTTAGAGTTTTTGTTAGTTTTTGGTCGTAGAGATAATCATATACTTGTTTTGTTTGCTCTTGATTTTTCATCATATTTTCAGCAACGCTTTCCATTGAATCAAGCCTTTGTTGTGTTTCTTCTTCGGTTTCGTTTTCACCCTCTGGGAAGTAGTTACCTAAAAGAGCTTCTTTGAAGTATGCTTTCATTTCTTCTTGAGATACTTCAAGAGAGAATTTTTCTAATAGTTTAGTTTCAATTAACTGCCATTTCAAACTATCTCTATACATTTCGTATTCTGACTCCACTTGCTCCATTGTTAGTTTTTCTTGGCTGTTTGAAACAATCCAACGTTTCATAAACTCATCTGGTAGTTCAAAGTTAGCTCCTTTAACCACCTTTTGAGTTGCTTCGTTAGTAAAGAAACGGTCAGATTCTCTTCTATATGTTTCTGAAAGGTCTTTTATTGCTCTTTTGCGGAAGTCTTCAAGGGTTGTGATTCCTTCTGCCTTGTATGCTTTTTCAAATAATTCTTCATTTAATTCGTGAAGAGCTATTCTGTTGATTGATGAGATAACGAATTTAAAGTTAGAGTTAAGCTCGTTTACTTCTTCTTTATCCATTTTAAGCATTGCTGCTCTATCTGTTTCGTTAGGGAATGCTTTTAGAATATCGAAATCAATTTCAGCGTCTTGTTCTTTACCAATAAACTGGCTTTGTATTGCTTTGTCAGCAATCATATTAACTGCTATTGAAGTTGTAGATTTAACTCCGTCTTCTCTAACGTTTCCTTCTTGATCAAGTTCTGATAATTCTCCATAAACTAAATCGTTTTCTTCTACTTTTTCAGGTGAAGAGAATTTACCAAAACGTCTTTGAAGATCAACAATAAACTTATCTAACATCTCATCAGATGGTACTATATTAAAATAAGTCTCTTCTATATTATCTAAGTTTAATTCAAATTCTGGTTGCAATGCTATATCAAAATAGAAAGTAAAGTCTTTTTGAGTTTCCCAATCAATCTGAGTCTTCTCATCATTAGCTAATGGATAACCCATTATTTGTATTTTCTCTTTATCTAAGAATTCATACATTGCTTCTGAGAGTCCTTTTTCAATAATATCAGCCTTAAGAGGTAGTTCATACATTTTCTTAATCATTCCCATTGGAACTTGTCCAGGACGGAAACCAGGAACATTTGCTTTACGGCGATGAGTTCTTAGTTGCTCATCTACTTTTTGAGCATAATCTTCTTCGCTAATATTTATTGTTAAAACTGCTGTTAAATCTCCAGTATTTTCTTTAGTTACTTTCATTTTAAATATCTATTTTTCTATTTATTATTATTATTTTAAACGGGGGTGCAAAGTTACAATAATTTTCAGTATTATCTAATTTTCAATGGAAATTAGAAGCCTATATCATAACTTTTTATTGTCTGCTGAAGGATATCTGGCCACTCTGTATAACCTTTCTTAATATGAAGTCTTCGAGAAGAGAAAATGCCAGTTCCGTTTTCTATATTACTATATAGTGGTTTTTCGGTCAGAGATACTAATGGAGCGTTATTATCAATATATTCTTTTAAACTTGCTCCTGATCCGTAAACATAGATTTCAAATGAATGAGAGTCAATCATAAATGACCTTATAGCAGAACCTCTTTTCTTAACTTCTGTTTTAATTTGGAAAAGAACATCAGTTTCAAAAATCTTATAGTCAATTTGTTTCTCTGGTTCAATATATAGGTTTGGAGTTGGTATGAAATTAATATTAACATAAGCAGGCGTTCCATTTTCCATAAAGTTAAACCTAATGCAAGGCTGGAAAGAACGTGCCATTTCTCCTTGTGCAGTAGCATTCATATTTATCCATTGGCAAGTTAAGACGTTGGCATTATAAGTTTGATTGTAGTTGAAACCAAACGAAGTTCCTGAAGGGCCGATAACCTTATAATCAGCAACAAGTTTAGTATTGGAAGTAGTTATATTGCCTGTCTTTATATTTTTCACAATAAGATAATAAGTAAATTCAGGGTTTAGCTTTGTTGTAGTGAAGTATATTGGTGCTGTTTCGGAGTAAAACCCTCCACTATCAGGCTTAGAATAGTTTTCAGTATAGTTTAAATGTATTGTTTGTTTTGCTTTTGCTATGTCCCAACCTGAAGTTTCCCAATCATAGAAGCCATAAATGCTAACCTCTATCTCATCTTGCTTATAATATATTGAGTCTTTTTCCTTTGCAAATTGAATATAATTACCTTCTCCAAGAAAACATTTTTGAACTCTTATAAAGTTTGTGTCAGCATCTTGGTCTAAGACTCCATAGATTATTGTTGTTTCTGTCCAATCTCCATTAGGATTAAATTCAACATCACATGATACAAAACCAATAAGACTTGCTATAAATAGAATAGAGATAATAAGCTTTGATTTCATAGATTAAACATTTAAAAGTGAACTGCAAAGGTATTAAATAATTTGTTTTCTCACAATATTATTTGTTGAAGTTAATAAAAGCAGTAAATTTGCAATTGAATTAATTATAAGATAGCCTCTTATACTTTTAAATGATAATAAATAAAATCAATGAGATATTGTAAAGACTTTATAGTCGTAGAAAACGAAACAATTACTTCAACCCTTTTTATCTTAAAGCTCCAATACCCCGAAACTCTTCCTGAGATTAAGGCAGGGCAATTTGTTGAGATATTAGTTGAGGGAAACAAGGATGTTTTTCTTCGCCGCCCTATTTCAATTCATGATGTAGATATTGAAAAGAACCAAATCTCCCTCCTTGTTCAAATTGTTGGTAAAGGAACAGATCAGCTTTCTAATCTTAAGATAGGAGACACTCTAAACCTTATCTTCCCTTTAGGAAATGGATTTACAATTATTGGCAAGAGGGTTCTTCTTATTGGAGGTGGTTGTGGTGCTGCTCCCCTACTTTATCTTGCAAGAGTTTTAAAACAAAAGCAAATCAAATCAGATATT
>JBAYYI010000052.1:0-14399 GCA_041673165.1 Bacteroidales bacterium | reverse complement strand
TTATTAGTTTCTCCCAAAATAACAACCCCAACATTGTCTTGCTCTAAGTTTAGAACAATACCTTTGACGTCATTTTCAAATAAAACTAACTCTCCACTTTGTGCATTATTTAACCCATAAATACGAGCAATACCATCTCCAACAGTAAGAACAGTTCCTACTTCCTCTAATGAAGCTTCAAGGTTTGTGTCAGATAATTGATTACGTAAAATAGCTGTAACCTCTGAAGGTTTAATATCTACCATATTTCTTTATTATTAAAATCCCTTTTCGTATAAATTCTTTGCAAATGATTTCTTAAGTTGTAGTATCTGATTAGAAACCGATGCATCATATACTTTGTCATCAATAAGTATTTTGAAACCACCTAAAACCGAATGGTCTATCTTTTCAACCAATTCAATTTTACAGTTAAATTGGTTTTCTAAGACTTTGATTATTTTATTTTTTATCTCGTTTTCCATTGGGCTTGCAACAATTAGAGTCGCAACCTTAATCCCTTTATGTTCATTATAAAAATCGAGAAAAGCCTCAGCAATGTCTTTAAGGAAAACAACTCTTCGTTTTGTAACTAATAAGGTAACAAAGTTTAGTGATAGTTTTTCTATCCTTGATTCGAACAATTCCTTAACAATTCCTTTTTTGCTACCAATATTAATATTTGGGTTACGCATAACGGCACTTAGTACCTTATTGTCCTTACAGACATTCTTTACAAGTACCATATCATTATTTACCTTTTCTAATATATCCATCTCTAATGATAGATCGAAAAGGGAACGTGCGTAGCGAGAAGAAATAATGCTTGAGGTCATAATAATATTTTAATTAAAATTGAAGTCTGAAACTCTTTTCTCAATGATTCTTGTCTTATTATCATTATCAACGAGTTCTTCTTCCAATATTTTTGTCGCAATATCAATTGAGAAGCTTGCAATTTGATTTTTAAGTTCTGTTAGAGCTTGAAGTTTTTCATAGTTAATGCTGTCGCGAGCTGATGCAATAATCCTTTGAGCCTCTTCTTGAGCTTTCAAACGGGCTTCGTCTTTTTGAGTTTCGCCTAATAAACGAGCCTCTTTTAAGATGTCATCTCTTTCTTCCATTGCTTGTTTCAATAGAACATCATTATTAAATTTAAGTTGTTCCATTTCGTCACGAGCTTTTTGAGCTTCATTTAAAGAATTTTGAATAAGAGTTTCTCTTTCAGCTATCATTTTAGTTATAACAGGCCATCCAAATTTCCCTAATATAAATAATAGGATAAGGAAGGTTAAGGTCATCCAAAAAATTAATCCTAATTGCGGAGTAATTAGTTCCATAAAAAATCAAATTAAATTTAAACAATAAACTCTCTATTTAAATAGAAGAGCTAATTATTTCATAAATACAACTAACAAACAAGTAACAATTGCAAATAATGAAGCACCTTCAATCAAAGCAGCAGAAACAATCATATTTGAACGGATATCTCCAGATGCTTCAGGTTGGCGAGCAATAGCTTCCATTGCTGATTTGCCAATAGTTCCAATACCAATACCTGCTCCAATTGCAGACATACCTGCTCCAATTGCAGCTAAACCATATGCCCAAGGACTTAAATTTGCAACAGCTTCTAATAATACATTTAATGCAGTCATAATTAAATAGTTTTTTTCAATAATTAATTTAATAAAAATTTATCCCTTTCGATTTCTCGAAAATAGAATGGACAAAATTATACAAATTTTCACTACTTATCCAATTATTTTGATAAAATTAACAGTAAATTCTTACAAAGAGCATATAATTAAGTAAATAACATGCCTTTGAATAATCGAAAATCAATTTTTAATTAAAAAATTTGCTATTCCAAGAAAAAGATATACCTTTGCAACTCAAAATTTCTTAGAAGAAAGAATGTCTTTGTAGCTCAGTTGGTAGAGCAATTGACTCTTAATCAATGGGTCCGGGGTTCGAGTCCCCGCGAGGACACAACTTTAATTAAGATTGATTAACGGAAGGACTGCAATTTAATTTGTAGCCCTTCTTTTTTTTATCTTACCTCTTTGCTTTTTATTTCATTAAGTTCAGTTGCTACTTATAAAATAAAATATAGTATTATTTTGATGAGAATAATTAATATCGTATTATTGCACCTCGAAAAATTATTATTTAAATAACACTTTTGATTTATGAAAAAGATTTTTATATTTTTAGTAGGAGCTTTTGCTACTATAGGAGCAATGGCTCAACCAACATTTGTTTCAACAACACCAGCAAATAAAAATGTTGTGTTGGAAGAATACACAGGAAAATCTTGTGGATATTGTCCTGATGGACATAAATTAGCAAATATATTTGCGAATGCTAATTCAGGAAGAGTAGTTTTGCTTAACATACACCAAGGTAGTTTTGCTAACGGAACTCCGAATTACAAAACTATTTGGGGAGATGCACTTGCAAATCAAACAGGATTGACAGGATATCCTTCGGGAACTGTAAATAGAAGAGTATTTTCAGGAGCTAATTCAGCACTTGACAGAGGACAGTGGGCTACAAAAGGAGCTATCGTACTTAACGAACCTTCTTTTGTGAATGTAGCTTCTAAAGCTTATATTGATACTGTTACCAGAATTATTACAGTAGATGTTGAAGTATATTATACAGGTAATGCTGATTCAAAAGTAAACTTGATAAATGTTGCACTTATGCAAGATAGTGTATTGGGACCTCAATCAGGTATGACAAGTAACCCAGGCCAGGTTATGGGTGGTCAATATGTACATATGCATATGTTACGTCATTTGTTTTCTAATCAATTTGGTGATGCTTTAATAGGAGAAGGAAACGTAATAGCTTCTGGAACTTTTTTCACAAAAAGATATGTTTATACACTACCAGAAAGCATAAATTCTATTCCTTTAGTTTTAAAAGATTTGAATGTTGTAGCTTTTGTTTCTAAAAACAATCAAGAAATATATACTGGTTCTGAAGGAGAAACAGTTTTAGGTGAATACTCTAATGCTGTTGTTTCTGATCACGTACAAGCACTTTCACTTAATGGTTCAGCAGCTCCTAATTGTTCAAATACAACTATGTTAACCAATCTTACTTTTAAAGTGAAAAATGTAAGTGAAAATACTATGAATTCAATCATTGTGAAATGCGTAAAAAACAGTTCTTTATCAACTCATACATATTCTACTCCTATTAATGCAGGAGCAACTGCTACTATAGTTTTACCTCAAGAAGAAGTTAACAACGACGGATTAATAACAATGTTTATGGCTTATGTTTCTGAAGTAGATGGAGTAAATATTGAAAATACAAGTGGTATTATTTATCCATTTACACTTAATAATCCTCCAGTTTCTAAAGATGCAGATCTAAAAGTAACTTTATATCTTAAAACCGACTATTTTGGTGACGAAACTAAATGGAATGTTAAGGACTTAAACGGAAACCTTATTAAAAAGGGCGGACCTTACGCTAAAGGAAGTAACATTTTCGATACTGTAGACTTCAATCTTTCTTCAGTAGGTTGTTATGTTTTTGAAATAACTGATGGTTATGGAGATGGAATAGGAACAAATTATTCAGATAACGTTGTTGGTAACTATAAATTAGTTGATGGAAACGGCACAATTATTAAAAATTCAGATGGATTATTCGGAATGGGAGAAAAGATAGCTATTAATCTTCTATCAGTTATTGGATTAAATGATGTAGAGAATAACATTTCTTCTTTTGATGTTTATCCAAACCCAGTTAGAGATATTGCAACACTTGATATTAACTTAAACTCAAGCTCTACTGCAACAATTCAAGTTCTTGATATGTTAGGCAGAAACGTTATTGACTTAGGAACAAAATCAATGAAGGCAGGACAAAATTCAATTCAACTTAATACATCTAAACTTAATAATGGAATGTATTTCATTAAGGTTAGCACTGATAATGGTATGATTTCAAAAAAGATTACAGTAAGTAAATAAACTTATTCTTACTATTTCTTATTGTTTAAGGCTTATGTTTGGAACTCTTTATTCCAAAACATAAGCCTTAAACTTTTATATATCACAAAACTTTTATAATTTCGCAAGTTGAAACCTTAAAAAATTTAATAATAAAACAAATGAAAAAGTTAATTTACGCATGCTTAGCAATATGTTTAGTATCGTTTGCAAGCTGTTCTAAAAAAGAAACAAAAGAAGAAATAAAAAATCCTATGCAAGAAAAAGTAGATGAATTTGCATCAGTAAAGCTAACCACAGACCTTTCAAGCCTTAGTGAAAACGAGAAAGAGCTTATCAGAACCTTCCTTGAAATAGGACAAATAATGGATGATTTGTTTTGGAAACAAGCATACGGAAACAAAGCAGATATGGACACCATAAGCGATGTTGCAGCAAGAGATTTTGCAATGATAAACTATGGACCATGGGAAAGATTAAATGGGATGAAACCTTTTGCTGGTGGATTTGCAGAAAAACCACTTGGAGCACAGTTCTATCCTGTTGATATGACAGATGAGGAATATAATGCCCTTAAAGATAAAAACAAAGACAACCTTTACACAGTTATCCGTAGAGATAATGAAGGAAAACTTGTTGTTAAATGGTATCACGAAGAATACAAAGAAGAATTAGCAAAGGTTGATGTCCTATTAGAAAAAGCAATAGCTCTTGCAGATGATGCAGGACTTAAAAAATACCTAACAGAAAGAAGAAAAGCATTCCAAACAGATGATTACTTTGCATCAGATATGGCTTGGATGGATATGAAGAAATCGAAGATTGATTTCGTTGTTGGACCAATCGAAAACTATGAAGACCGCCGCTTTGGTTCAAAAGCAGCATACGAATCATTCATCTTAGTAAAGGATGAGAAGTGGAGTAATGACCTTGCAAAGTTTACTGCAATGCTACCTGAACTTCAAAAGGGATTACCTGTTGATGCTAAATTTAAGAAAGAAATACCAGGAACAGACTCTGACCTTAATGTTTATGATGTAATATTCTATGGTGGCGATTGTAATGCAGGAAGCAAGACAATAGCAATTAACCTACCAAATGACGAAAGAGTACAACTTAAGAAAGGTGCAAGACGTCTTCAACTAAAGAACGCAATGAAAGCTAAGTTTGACAAAATACTTATGCCAATAGCAGAACAAATTATGGTTTCTGACCAAATGAAACACATTAAGTTTGATGCATTTTTCTCAAACGTAACCTTCCACGAAGTATCTCACGGCTTAGGAATCAAGAACACAGTTAACGGAAAAGGATCTGTTAGAAAAGCACTTGGAAACCAATACTCATCATGGGAAGAAGCTAAGGCAGACATCTTAGGACTATATATGGTTACCTCACTTATTGAAAAAGGAGAAATAACAAACGTAACAACAGAAGATGCTTATGCAACATTTATTGCAGGCATACTTCGTTCAGTTCGTTTTGGAGCAGCATCAGCACACGGACAAGCAAATATGATGTGTTTCAACTATTTTGAAGACCATGGAGCATTCAAAAGAAATAAAGATGGTAAATTCGTTATAGACTTTGCAAAAGCTAAGACAGCAATGGAAAGCTGGGCAGCACTTATCATCAAGGTTGAAGGAGAGGGAGACATTGCATTTGCAAAACAGTATAATGAAAAAAATGGCATAATCCGTCCAGCACTTCAAAAAGACATAGACAAAGTAAACGGAGCTAAAATTCCAAAAGACATAGTTTTTGAAAAAGGAAAAGCAACATTAGGACTATAAAATAAAATATAATGAAAATTGCAATATTTGGAAGTGGAAGTTGGGCAACAGCAATTGTAAAGATAGCTTCTGAAACTCACCAAGAAGTATTTTGGTGGGTTAGAGAAGAAGAAATTGTTGAAGGAGTAAAGCTTTATGGACACAATCCACTCTATCTAAGCCAATGCCAGTTAGATAAAGATAAGATAACTATTGATTCTGATATAAAGAAAATCATTTCCTCCGCCGATAACCTACTATTTGTTATCCCATCAGCCTTTTTTGCTCGTTCACTCGAGGGACTAAGTGCAGATGATTTAAAAAACAAAAACATTATCTCGGCAACAAAAGGAATTATTCCAGAAACAAACCAAATTGTGGCAGAATACCTAAGAGATACATTCGATGTTTCTTATGCCAACCAAGCCGTAATAAGTGGACCCTCGCATGCAGAAGAAATTGCAAAAGAAAGCCTAACCTATCTTACCGTTGGCTCACATAACCCATTACTTGCAAAACACATTGCCGACAATTTCAATTGCAGATACGTCAAAACAACAATCTCAAGCGATATTGAAGGAATAGAATATGTTGGGATAATGAAAAACATTTACGCCTTAGCAGTTGGAATGTGTAAGGGCTTAGGAGGCGGAGATAATCTAATAAGCGTATTAGTTGCAAACGGACTACAAGAAATAGAAACCTTCCTTTCACTTTGCTCACCCTTGCCAGAAAGAAACATACATCACTTAGCATATCTTGGCGACCTACTTGTAACCTGCTACTCACAACATAGCAGAAACAGAACCTTTGGTCAAATGATAGGCTCAGGCTATTCTGTAAACACAGCACAGCTAGAGATGAAAATGGTTGCAGAAGGCTATTATGCAGCAAACTGTATTCATATATTAAACAAAACCTTTAAAGCAGACATTCCAATAGCAGATGCAGTATATAGAATACTCTATAAGAGTTCATCAGCAAAAAAAGAATTTAATCAGCTAACAGAAAACTTCCAATAAAACAAAACGGAAGATAAACCTTTATAAATATGGGTAGATCGAAAGATTAAATAGAAGAAATCCCTTTTCTTTTTTATTTACTTTTGTCCTACCCATATTATTTTGGAGGTATCGAAGCCTCTTTCCTTAGCCCTTTTCAAAAGAAACTCTAAATCCTTATCCTCTAACTTTGGAGTGCGGCTTAGAATCCAAAAATACTTATCAGAATTTGAGCCAATCATAGCGTAAGAATAGTTCTCCTGATCGAGTTCCAAAACATTATACGCCCCATAAAACCAAAGGAAGAACGCAACCTTTAACATAGCAGGATTATCCTTATTTGCAAATTTTGCTTTTCCAATAGCAGTCTTAAACTTCCCTGAAAAACTATCCTGATACCCACTATTTTCAACCCTAATTGTCTTGTCATCATTTAGAGTATAAATAGCAGTCGTGCCAACCATCCCTTTTTCAAAACGATGATCAAACCTTGCAATCTCATACCATTTCCCCAAATAACGATTTATCTCAAAATCCTTAACAGTCGAAAGATCCAAGCTCGTTTTCTGCTGAGCACAAGACCCAAGCCCAAGAGCAACTGATATTAAAACTAAAATATTCTTTTTCATAGCAGTAATTTTATTTTTATAATTAGAATTAAAGTTTGAAATACAACTTTTAATTCTGTTGTTAATAATTAATTTCATTACTGATGTAATCCCATGCTGCATCTATGTCTAAATATGTATGTGCATATTCAATATCCAACAATGAATCGGACAGTAAATAATCGTATTTTTGGCATTCTTTCATCTTTCTATTACTTACTAGTAAAGTTAAATCAGAATATTTTGGTTTTGATAAGGATTTTAATTTTAGAATATCATCTAAAGTAACGTTTTCAATATAAATATAATTATACCATCTTACAATATCATCAACCAGTCTAAGCATAAAAGATATAGTTCTATTAACCTTATGTCCTTGCCAAGTCATTAATACTTTCTCCCCTCCGTAATTAAAAAAAGAATTAGCTTGAAGTGTATGTGATTTAAAAAAATTACAACCACTATCAAAACTTTCACGACCACATTCATCAAGGTAAAGAAATTTATTTTCTAAAGAATAGATTTCTTTCATTTTATTTACAATTAAAGCATCTATATCAGCAGATTCAGAATCAAAGAAAGGTAATTCACCATGTTTCACTCTTACTCCAAAGAATTTCTTACTCTTCTCGTCAGTAGATATAATATTCCATTTTCTCCCTCCAAGAATAACGAATTCACCAACTTTTGGCATATACTGTAAAGAGCCTATTGGTTTGGATTTATCTTTATCTATTAAGATGTAATCTATTGAAGTCTTAAATGCAGTATAAAAATCTTGTAATTTAACAATCTTCTCTCCTTCGATTCCAATAATGATTTCACCTGAATGAGTTTGATTTATCACGTTAGCTTCCCCAAGAGACCTTAAAAGGTCCATAAATAATTCGGGTGATATATTTTTAAATGCTCCATTATTACATAAATAACTCCATCCATCTTTTACTTGAAAACCACCGTACTGACATAAAAGGGACAGTATTTGTTGTATTAAAGTAGAAAAATGGTAATTTGAAGCTACTGGTTTTTCATAATGTTTATCTTTTAGTAGTTCTACTACGGCAATATTTTTAAACAGGTTGACCTTGAGGTTATAATCAATATTATCTTTTGCATAATCAATAGAATATATTCTTAATATTGAGGCTTCGCCTCTACGTCCAGAACGCCCTAATCGTTGCCTTAAACCTGAAACTGAGTTTGCTGTACCAATTTGGACTATAGACTTCACTTTACCAATGTCAATTCCTAATTCAAGCGTTGATGTGCACACTGCACTTATTGGAAATATTCCTTTCTGTAATTCATATTCAACAATTTTTCTTTCACTTTTAGAAAGATTTCCATGATGTACCCTAAACTCATTTGGAACAGAATTATTTTCACAAAGATCAGTTAGCATTGAAGCATATTTTTCTACATCAACTCTGCCATTTGCAAATATTAAATTATTGGTTCCTCTTAATTTATCGTACATATCTTTGACAATAAAGCTATCAACATCGGCAGTTTTAATACCAGATAGATACTCTTTAATTAATATTTTTATTTCATGATTAGAAACACCTGTAGGTGGAATAACACAAGGTATAGAGTTGTTATTTCGAAGAAAGCTTCTTACTACTTCATAATCCGAAAATGTAGCACTTAAGGCAATTCGAGGAATAATTCGATTTGAAATGTTTTCTACCCTTGAAAGAAGTGATTGTAGCTGTTTCCCTCTTTCTGTACCAATAAAATAATGTAATTCATCTATAACAATATAAGATAAATTTGAAAAAGCTTTTGATAAATATTGTTTTCTATTGATAAAAAATGATTCTAAAGACTCAGGTGTAATTATGATAATTCCATTCGGGATTTTTAATGACTTTCGTTTTCTTGAAACATCTATGTCACCATGCCAAGGAGTCACATCGATATATAAGCCATTAACCATATCCTCTAATCTTTGGCATTGATCATTAATAAGAGCTTTTAGCGGACTAATATACAATACACTATACCCACTATCATTATTCTTCAAGATTGATGTAATAATTCCCAAAAAGGCTGCTTCTGTTTTTCCTCCAGCAGTTGAAGCGCTTATTATCACATCTTTATCCTTATCCAATATGTAAGGAATGGTGCTTTCTTGAATATCTCTAAGACTTGACCAATTTTGTTTATACACCCACCTTTGGACACGATCATCAAGAAGATAAAACGAAGACGAAATTGATTTACTCATTATTACAACTTAAATGATGCAAACTCATCTTCATCCTCTAATTTGTTAGACAAAGACATATCTTGAATGCTTTCTGTCATTGGAGTTGACTCTATATCTTTTACAATTGCAACTTGTGAAATTAACTCAGTCCATTTAAGATTTGGCTGTTGTTCCAAAATAGATAATAGATTTATAAACTCTTTTATTGTATTTCTCGGAGTTCTGAAATAGGAATCGCCTATCTTTGTTGAGCAGTGATGCAGAAATGAGGATAAAGTTTCATCTGGAACTAAATATTCTTTCTCATTGCCAGATGCAAAAACATGCCTTAAATTCTTAAGTAATACATAAAGTTCTTCTTTTGATAGATTTGATAACCTTAGAACAATAGAGTTATAATCTGAAACCCCAAATTGTTTTGCAAATGTATTTTCAGCTAATCTTGATTTAAGAGCTTCATAACTATATAAACCTCTATTAGTATCTGTTAGAAATTCTGGTGTCCCCCCTAAGATAAATCCAATATTTGATGATGAACCTTGAAGAGAATCATTTAAAATCCTAAGTATTTCTTCATAATTAGATTTTCTAGATACAGAATTTGATATTTTGTAAAGATTAACCATTTCGTCTAGACAGACCATTAGCCCTCCATATCCTGCTTGCTTAATAAGCACTCCATACAACTTAAGGGAGTCGTAGAAAGATGCATCGCTAATAATAGAACGAACTCCCAAATCTTTGAAAGCTTCAGTTTTGGTTGTATATTCCGCTTTCAACCATCTCATAGAGCAATCCTTTAGCCTCTCATTGCAGGTTTCATGACCAATCCAATAATTTTCAATAACCTTAGCAAAATCATATCCCCCTACAAGATCTTTAACCGCTTTCAATTTTTGATCAATAATTTTATTTACAGTCTCTCCTTTATTTTCTGATTCATCCCTTGCAATTGATATAAACTTCTCTAGAATATTTATAAGAGCATTTCCATCTTGTTTTGTTCTTGTAGATGCACTCATTATCAAATTTGAAAAAAGAGATCTTGCTTGCCCGTCTGAACCATAAAGGCGATTAGTTGGAGAAAGATCCGCGTTGAAAGTGACAAGTCCTTTTTCTAGTGCTATACTCTTCACTAATTGAAGAAAAAAAGTTTTACCAGACCCATATTCTCCTATAACAAAACGAAAAGAAGTACCTCCATCTTTAATATTTTCAATGTCCTTTATAAATGATTTCAACTCCTGGCTTCTTCCTACTTGAATATGTTGTAATCCAACTCTTGGTACAACACCACTTTTAAGCGACTGTATAATTGCGTCTCTTTCTTTAGGTCTTATTGGTTTTGACATATTAATTTTTCTTTATATTTAGTTGTTATATATATAGTCTCACCGTCATCATCAATTACTGCATCATCAACTATCGTATATGAGTAATCATTTATAAGTTCAAGAACAGAACCTAGCATTAATTCTCTTTGATTGCATATTATCTCGACTTCTTCTCTTTGCCATGAATCTTGTGAGAGTAAGGTTTCCAGTATTTCTCTTAGTTTTGTTTGTTGATTATGTCCAATTAAATTATCAGCATATTCTTCGTCATTTGTAAAAATCCCAGACAATAGTTCTCTAGATTTAATAGTATCATCTTCAATTTTAGATAATTTACTTTTATCAATAGTAAATGTAGAAGTAATTTTTGTTGGTTTAGGTATCAGATAATCTCTTGCATCAATTTCGCTTGAAATTGTTATCGGAATATCTTCCTCTCCAATTATTATTCTATGTATTTTAGAATTTATATCTTCACATGCTACATCAAAGTATGTCATTATTTTTTTTATTGTTTCAATCTCTTTATTATTAATATCACCGTCAGCATAAGCTAGTTTTATCAAGAAAACTTCCAGTTCTGTTATTGATTTTGGATCGAAAAGCAATTGATATTGTTTAAATCCTGTGAATTTTTGCTTTGTTGTTTTTAAAAACTCATAGTGCGCATGTAAATATTTACGTTTTGTTAAATTTTCAATTTGCATATTTACATAGCTTATTGTATTTTCTTGTTCAATAGTAGTAACATCTCCATCTGATTGAGCAAGAATAACTGCCATTTTTATTATTGCTTGCATCTTGAGATATAATTTGTCAATCTCGATAGGGGATTTTCTTGTTTTGGTAAATATAACGCATTTTTCGTCTTGCTTAAATCTAATACCATGAACTCTATAGTCTGGTTCAATTCCGTACCCTAATGTATCAAATGAATTTTGAATTGAGTCTATGATTCTTTTTGGTAAAGAAACATTAGATAGTGAATATTCCCACATCGAAAGAATGTCATTAACACTAACAATTGTATTTTTCTCCCCTGAAAGTTTTTCTGATATAAATGTAATTAATGTTTTTAGTTTCATATTATCTGAAATATCTAGCTCTGGAGGGAGAAGGAATAATGCCTCAAGAGTTTCTTTTCCTTTATTATTGGAAACAGCTTTATTATATGGATAGAAATTTCTATATATCGTATAATAAAAACTTTGAAATTCATTTTCTATAGTCCATACATTATAATTAAGTTTAGAGACACTACAATTTAAATAGTAGCATCTTTCTGGATAATATAAACCTTCAGGAAATGACTTTCCTATATAATATGATTCTTCTTGAGAACATAAATTCGTTTTACACTCAATAATACCATTGCTGAATTTTTTATTAAATTCCAATGAAAAAATATTGTATCCAAAATTTTCGTATTTCTTTGGAATTTCAAAATCATCTTCAACGAACCATTCTCTTGCAATTTCATAAGCTGATTTGCAATCAATTATATTGTTCGTTTTCATGTATTCGTTGATATAATTACGTCTAAACGTTTTGAATGTTTTAAGCTCATCTTCATGAACAAACTCAAGTGGTGAATCCTTAAAGTATTTTGTAATTGCGCAATCAATACAATTATTCAGTTTATAAATAGAAAGGTCTCGTTCTTTATAGATATCTCTAGTCTTTATAATTTCTTTCAAAATTAATTTTCTTTCAGAAATTGTAGTTTCTTCGTCTATAAATAGCCTTAACTCGAGACCGAATTCATAAAAGGATATTAATTCATTTGGTAGTAAATCAGTATCTATTATACCAGCTAACCATCTTAAATATAAACCTCTAAATTCTGGACTCATATTGTAGTAGCTATGAAAAATAGTCTTTTTATTAGTTCCTTGTATAATTTCAAGATTAGGGTTTATTACAGAGGCATACATATATGGCTGCTCTTCTTGACGATAATCCTTATCTCTAAACTGTTTTGGAATTAGATATGCTTCTCCCAAATAAAAATTCCCTTTAGATATTTTATACCCTTGAATTGTTACCTCTTGTCCTTCTCTTATCCATTCACATTTTTGAATTAATGGTTTATTATCTCTTGCTTTACCATAATTTAAATTAACATTAGATGTATTATCACTCATAATGTTTTCAGAGATCATAACTTTACTCAGCTCAGACATTGTATATCGAATCGTTTTAGGATACTTTTCTCCTAAAATTTCCAACTCATTCTGTACTTGTGTAAGATTTCTATGGTTTTTAAATTCATCAATCAGATCAAATAAAAGAATGAAAACGTAGTTTGAATTATCTTTCAAATCTAAGTAAGTACCGTTGAGAAAACACTCTTTAAAATATGCATAAAACTTTTTCTGTTCAATTGTTGCATCCAATAATCCTGAAGTACTATAAACATAATAATGATCCCAATGAGGTACTACATTATTTTGTAGTAGTTCAATTATATTATTTATTCCTTCAATATTATATCTTACAATTGGTTTTATAGGTAAGTCAGGTAATACTATGATTTTCTCTAATATGTCTAAAGTCACCTCATCTTTTGGAAACTCTTTACAGTCATCAGCTTGATAAGTTATTGATTTATTTGAATCTTTTACATCCTTTACATGGATAATTTTTTCAAGCTCTAATTTATTAATTACTAAAGATTTTTTATTTTCTCTTTTGACTTCTTTCTGTTTATCTTCAAAATGTAAACTAGCAATAGAATTGTCTTTTTTTGGAATTTTGCTTGAAGCAATTTTATGACTATCAAATTGTTCTAAAATAGTATTATCACTCTCCTTTATTTTAGACTTAAATGTTTTATCAGTATTATTTTGTTCAGGTGTCCTTTTAAGTAAATATGAGACGAGAGAAATTACCCCAATTATTAATAAAGCTACCAAAATATATGGTCCTATTTGTATAATAATATACAAAACCAATCCTATCAAAAATAATAATCCAGTTCCTGACCTTTTCATTTTCTTGTAACACTTTTAATAACTGATCTCATTGCTATAAAATTAAAAGTTGAAATTTCAACTTAAATATATGCATTATTATAAATAATTTTCAAATGTACGAATAATAAATTTAATGATTGATAAATTTTTATTTTATTGCTCATTTCAAACAGGTTATTTTAGTTACCCTTCCTTTAATATACAGCAAAATATGTTTGTTCTAATCGTTAAAATGATATACCTATTGTTTTTTTGAATATCTAACTAAATTAATGGAAGTAATAATCAAAGCAAAGATATAAAATAAAGAGAAAAAATCATAGTTCTTCACTTTAAAAAATTAAAACGCAGAATAAAACTCTTAAAACGCAGACCCAAACTCCCCAATCAAAGAAACAAACTCGTGACATGCCCATGTCGCACTCCGTGACATACCCATGTCACGTATGCTGACATGCCCATGTGAGAGAGTGTGACATACCCATGTCAGCGAGTGTGACATGGGTATGTCATGAGTTCAAAACAAAGATGTGACCCGTCCTGA
>JBAYYI010000051.1:0-14421 GCA_041673165.1 Bacteroidales bacterium | reverse complement strand
TAATATCGAAAACACTATCCTTTTTCCAATCCCTTTTTCCAAAACTATTATTTATAAGACTAATAAGCCTATCATCAACATTTCCAGCAATGATAATAGAGCAGCGATCATAAGAATAGAAAGAATTATAGAAATCAAACAAATCCTTCCTTGTAAGTAAATCATAATCTTCCATAGAGCCAACAATTCCAAAAGGATGCGCGTCGCCAAATACGGTTTGGAAAAAGCTTAACCTTGCCAAATAATCTGTTTTCTTTTCATTAACCAAACGCTGTTGTTTCAACCTACGAAGATAAACCTCCAGTTCAGTTTGTGGGAAAGCAGGATCTTTAATAATTTCTTCAAACCAAGGAATTAACTCCTCTTTATATTTTTTCAAGAAATAGAAACAAACAGACGCCGTTTCCTTATCAAGCGATTTTTCAATAAAAGCACCATAAAAATCAATACTATCAGCAATCTCCTTAGCACTATGACGATTACTGCCCTCTGTGATTTGGTTGTTAGCAATAACAGACGAAAAAACCTTCTCCTGATTAGCAGTACCAGCATTATAGAAATAAAGCTCCATCTTCACCACAGCCATATCCTCATTTCTAAAAGCATAGACTTTTAAATCATTATCTAAGACAGTAATTTCAGGACAGAGGGAAGGAATAATAAAGTCAATATTGTTTTTCATAAATCAATTACATTAAAATTTAAAGCAAATAGCCACTAAGCCATAATACCTATGCAAAGTAAACAAAAAAAAGCGAGAAAATACAACTCTATAAAAAATAGATAAAGAGTTTTTCAAATAATACGCAGTAACAGAAAAATAATACGCTGTAATAATTAATTAATACGCCACTTTAGAAAATTAAAACGCCGTAATAATTTCATGAAACGCCACTTTAAAAAATTAATATGGTCATTCAGTAAACTACAACGACGAGTTATTAAAATATTCGAGATCTTAAGCAATTAAGATAAGAACAAACCTTTTATAAAGTAAATCTGAAATCCTTATTAAATGCTTCTTTATTCTTAAGCTCAATAGCTAAGGTTATTATTTTACCCTTAATCTCCAATAGATTTAAACCTTTTTTACCTTTAGAAATAACAATTAAATTATATGCTTCAGGAGCAACTTTTAAAGAATATCTACCACTTCCATCAGCAACAACAGACATTGTTTTTTCGTCTTTTAAGATTGTAGTCAATGCAAAATAGGCTTTATCCATAAGAGCATCTTTATCCATCTTGTATTTATTCGTAATCTCTGTTAGTGACAACTGTATTTTCTTAATCTCCTTTTGACTCTCTAAAAGATTATTTTCATTATAAGATTTAGTCCCCTTAAGAGCTTCAACTGATTTCACGTTTTCAATAATAGTAGCAAGAAGTTCTTCTTTTCCTAAATAAATAGAAGCATCAACGATGGTATCAATATTAATTTTAGTGAAATAAACCTCAGCACCAACATCTGGCTTATCTCCTTCATATTCGTTTACATAATAAGTTATTACTCCAGAAACTTCAACTGGTTCTTTCTTACAAGAGGTAAACAAAAAGACAACTGCTAACAGAAGGATTAATTTTTTCATAATTTTATTTTTATTTTTTATTACTACCTCCATTTCAAAGAGGCATTTGATATTTCATCACTTGCAAAGTTATAATTCTTTTAGAATAAAACCAATTAATCTCTTTTATTTCTACTATACCTATAGCATAGTAGTTGTTTCCAAATTAATAGTACAGCACTTTAGAACTCAAACGATTGTTTAGCGTTGATTGGACTTATGTTTAGTTAGTTGGCAAGTTGGTAATATTGCTTTTATTAGATAAAATATACATATTATTGAATAACTTTGTTTACATTTGCCAAACTATATCAACGGTAGAAAATAGATTGATAATAACTAATTGGGTTTGCAAGATGATACTTAGATGTTACTAGGCTTTAAAGAGATTTAGATTTATTTCTTATTATCTATTATAAACAAACGAATTCAGGTTGGTAATGCATCTTGAATTTATCAAATTTAAATATTATGAAAAAGACCTTTTTGTTATTAGCTTTAGCCCTTGTTCTTTTTTCTTCATGTGGGAAAGATGAGGAAGTTCTTGTAATTAATAATGCATCAATTAATGGATTTGTTCAGAAGGGACCGTTTTTAAATGGCACTTCAATTAGTCTGAATGAATTAAATGATTCATATTCTACTACCGGTAAGGTTTTCTCTTCTCAGATAATGGATAATAGTGGGTTATTCAATCTTAGCAACATTTCATTAATATCTCCATATGTTCAAATTAAGGCAGATGGTTATTATTTTAATGAAGTTTCTGGAACTAATTCTACGGCTCCTATTACTCTATATGCACTTTCAGATATTAGATATAGAACATCAATTAATGTAAACATCTTATCTCACTTAGAAAAAAGCAGGATTGAATATTTAGTAGCTAATGGTTCAACATTTTCTGTTTCTAAGAGACAAGCTGAACAAGAAATACTTAGTATGTTTTCAATAACTATGACTAATATTGCAAATTCGGATCAATTAGATATCTCTCAAGTTGGAGATGATAATGCTATTTTGTTAGCAATTTCTATTATCTTACAAGGCTATAGATCAGAAGCAGATTTAAGTGAATTACTTGCTAATATAAGTACAGATATAAGACAAGATGGTGTTTTAAATAGTGCTTCATTAGGTTCATTATTAATTAATGATGCTAGATTGCTTAATTTGCAAGAAATTAGAACTAATATTGAGAATAGATATCATAATTTAGGAATGACTGTTGTAATTCCTGATTTTGAAACCTATGTTAATCAGTTTATTAACAATACAACTTACCAATCTACTAATGAAATAGTTTATCCAGAATTGAGTCCATATGGAGAGAATGTTTTATATGGTGATCGTACAGCTTTTAGTGATTACGAATGCTCTATGGCTGCAAACATACCTATTGGAAGTTCCTTAAAAATAGTTCTTAAAAATAGTAGTTGGCACATAAGAGTGATGCCTAATGGTCCTATAAATTGGACTTTATCAAGTTACAACAATGAAAACCAATCACAAACATTCACAGCAACTGAATCTGGCAAAAGCTGTGATTTGTTTTTTCAATTTGCTTCCAGCGATCCTATTACAGTTGAATATTATGAAAATAATTCAATAACACCAACTCGAACAAAGATAATATATTTTGGAGCCGAGCTTTAAGTAGTCTTTGTTGTATTTAGAATTCAAAAGACAATTTGGCGTTGACTTGGCTTGGGGTTAGGTAGTTGGGAACTCCGAAATAGCGACCATCGTAGTCGGCTATCCACATATAGGATATGGTGTTTTGGTTGCCAAAGATATTAAACCATTCGACATTGAACCAAATCTTTTTGATGTGTTTCATAAAGTTGTTTTGTGCCCACTTGGTGTTTTCGTCCTTTATTCTAAATGTGAAGGCAATGTCTGCTCTCATATAGGACGGCATACGGTAGGTCTGTTCTCCTCTTTCTGTTTTTGGTGGTCCATAAGGGTAACCTGTTCCAAAGTTAAAGTTAAGATAGACTCTTAGAAATGGCATTGAGGGGATATAGTCTTGGAAGGAGATATTCATATTAAAGAGCTGGTCGGTTGGTCTTGGGATATAGCCATAGTCATCGCCCTTAATGTTTTCTTTTGTTTGCATAAGTGACATTGTAAGCCAAGAGTCTATACCTTCTATAAATTCTCCAAACAAACGCATATCAAGTCCTGTAACATATCCCACTGAGTTGTTTTGCGCTGAATATCTTATCCTAACATTGTCAATTGAGTAGGGGATAAGGTCCCAGAGATATTTATAGTATGCTGAGGCTAAGAATTTAAAAGGTCTATCTAACATCTTGAAATTATAGTCGGAGGATAGGACAAAGTGTAGGGATTTTTGAGATAATATGTCCTTATTTATATTTCCTTGATAGTCTCTATATTCTCTAAAGAATGGTGATTGTGAGTAAACGCCTGTTGCAAATCTAAAGAGTAGGTCTTTTTCCCATTTTGGTTTGTAGGAGATACTGGCTCTGGGTGAGAGAAGAAATTCGTTATTAAATGTCCAATACTGTGTTCTTGCTCCAATATTAAAATACCATTCTCCGTCTTCCTTATATATTGTCCACTGTCTTTGGAGATATGCCGATAGACGAGAGGATGAAATGTCATTGACTGAGCGATAGATGTCTTGAAGTATTGGTGGGTTTTGTGGGTTTATTTCCCCTGGTATGCTTGGCAAGGTTCCAACTGGGGTTCCTGCTGAGTCAACCATCCTCCACTCATTCATCCTGTCGTGAATCATTTCGTATTGGTATTTTAAACCCCATGCCATATTGCCGTTATCATAGAAACGCATTCCCTTATGTTCTGCATTAAAGATACTGGCAACAAGTCTATTTCTTGCGTGTTCTAAGTATGTTCCTATTCCTCTGTCGAAAAGTAGGGAATCGTCCTCAGGGGCTCCCATTCCTGTTTCATATAACCAATATTGTCCTTGAATGTCGTAGGTTTCTTTCTCGTCAGTGTTAAAGGCTGATGCAATAAATTTAAGTTGGATTTTCTTGCTTGGTTTATGGGTTAGCATAAAGGCTCCAAAGAGTGAGGAGAAACGGTCTAATTCTTGTCCATCGAAGTATATCTTTAACTTATAGGATTCATAGATATTGCCAAAGGTTGTCTCCCTTGTTCTTGGAATAAACTGGTATTTATTATCTGCTATGTTTCCTAAGAAAGCTAATTCGGTTTTCTCGTTGAAATCGTAGGTTAGATAAAGTTGTAGGTCATTAAAAACAGGATAATAGCTACCCTCTGTCTCTAATGAACCAAGTATATATTTATTTGTCTTGTTCCTGTATCCTATTTGATAGGTCATCTTAGAGCCAATTAAGCCTTCCAAGTGAACACTACCTCCCAAAAGACTCATAGAGGCAGAGCCTGCAAATTCTTGTGGTTTCTTATATCTTATATCAAGGACTGATGAGAGTTTGTCGCCATATTTTGCATCAAATCCTCCTGATGAAAAAAGGATGTCGCCAACCATTTCGGAGTTAACAAAACTTAGTCCCTCTTGTTGACCACTCCTAATTAGGAAAGGACGGAATATCTCTATATCATTAACATAGACAAGGTTCTCATCGTAGTTTCCTCCACGAACAGAATACTGAGAGGATAGCTCATTACTCGAACTAACTCCTTCAAATGTCTTTATTAATCCTTCAATTCCTGATGTGGGTCCCACAACATTCTTTGCCCATTCGGTTTTAATTCTTGTTATTCCCTCGCTTCTTGAATTGTCTTCCCTTATCTCAATTTCTTTTAATGTGGTTTTTGAACCTATGAGTGAGAAGTTTATTTCCCTTGTTTCATTGGGTTTAAGTGTTATTTTATAGAGCTTAGTTGCGTATCCAATATATGATATTGCTATTTCCAATTCTTTGTTTGCAGGAACAGAAAATCCAAATTCTCCTTTTTGATTAGTTGTTGAACCTATTGCAGCATTAGTATTGATAACTCCAATATTCACCAAATCAAGTCCAATTCCCTTTTCATCGGTTATCTTTCCTTTGATGTAAGCAGTTTTGTTCTGAGCCTCAACGCTATTAGCAAAAACTAAAGTAAGGAACAAGAAACTAAGTAAGCAATATATTTTTTTCATTAAACTCCAATTTATCATTAGCCGTTAGCTGTTAACTTGTAGTATCCAATCAAACTGTCGTAAAACGTGCCTGGCTTGCGGTAGTAAACGAATATATGATAAGAATTATTTGTTTCTGAGTGATTTCCTTCCATTTTACTTGTCTCATAGTTGTAGGTATTGGCAGGGTTATACATAATCATATAGTTATAGAAGCCTTGTTTTAGGTATAGGCTTAGAGTATAAGAATTTAGTTTTGGATTAAATTCCATCTTGTTCTGTTGGTTATAATGCCAATCGGATAGCTCTCCAAAAACATAGTATCCTCCATATAAGTCCATAGGTGTATTCAAATAGAAATCGACCCAAGCATAATCGGACTCTAAATCGTAATTATCTCCTCTGTCATTCCTAATATAATAATAGCCATCAATATCTCCAATGGTGGTATAGGGGAGTTTTGATCTATTAACAACAGGTCTTAGCCTTACAACATTATTCCCATTAACATAATCAAAATTACTAACAGTCTGGGCTCTTACTCTTAGGCTTGTGAAGTCAAAATTTCTGAACTCATTCCCTGCATCAAAGATATTAGAGTTATCAAAAGAATATTCTAATTCGTTTGCTCTATATTGGCGAAGTTTAAGCTCAGAAAGATTATCCCTTCTGCCGTTTTGCTGAACAATAACCTTTAAGTATCTGTTCGGGTCTGCAAATGAAATATTATTAGAAGGGCTTACGAAAACGTCTATTTCTTGTTTTGATTTTTGAATATCGGGAGCACGAGCCATCATAACATTTGCTCTAAGATTAGCCTCTTGCTCATAAACCATAAATCTCCTAACCATAATAACTTTTTCAGGGTTATCCTCTTCAAAGACTTTGATAGCATAGTTGCCAGAAACTAAGAACTTCATCATTTGTGAAGGAAATTCCTGGTAATAATGAGTATATCTTTGAATGGTATTTATTGAATTTAGGTGGTTTTCTATTATTCCTTGTTCAAACCCTTCAATGTATTCTTGTGGCTGTAGCTCACTCTTAGTCCAATCAGAATTGCAATGAATGATTGAATAGCCATATTCTGTATAGCCTTCAACCAGCTCATCGAATTTAAGAATAACCTTATCGTTAGTGCCTAAACGAAGCATAGGGAGCAGAAAATCTACTCCCTCTACCTCAAGCTTTACTGTTTTAATTAATGGGCTATAAACTTTTTCAACCCAAACATCTTGGCAAAAAGAATTAATATTGCCTACGACTAATAAGAACAGCAGTAATGCTATTTTTTTCATTTAAGACATGATTTCTTCAATTTCCTTAACTGTTTTTGGAATTGGTTTCCCTAAAACTCTATTTGATTTATCGGTAACAAGAATGTCATCTTCAATTCTTATTCCTCCAAAGTCTTTATAGGTTTCAAGTAGGTCGTAGTTAACGAAATCTTTGAATTTATTTTCTGATTTAAACTTGTCAATTAGTGCAGGAATAAAATAACATCCTGGTTCATTTGTTATAACCATTCCGTCTTCAAGGGTTCTTCCTAAACGTAATGATCTTAATCCAAACTGAGTTGAACGAGAGGTCTTTTCGTCATAACCAACAATAGTTTCATCGAAGTTTTCCATATCGTGAACATCCATTCCCATCATATGACCTAAACCATGCGGCATAAACACTCCCATAGCACCTTCTTGAACGGCTGCATCAATATCGCCTTTCATAAGTCCTATTGATTTAAGTCCTTCTCCTAAGGTTTTAACTGCTAAGAGATGTATTTCTTTGTATTCGATGCCTGGTCTAATTGCTGCTTGTGCTGCTAAGTTAGCATTAAGAACTGCTTCATATACGTCTTTTTGTCTTTCGTTGAATTTTCCTCCACAAGGAACCGTTCTTGTTATATCAGAGCAGTAACCACTTGCAGTTTCACATCCTCCATCAGAAACTAACATCCTACCTTCTCTTAGTTGTAGGCTATGGTCGTGTCCGTGAAGAATTTCTCCATGAGTTGTTAGGATGATTGGGAAAGAAACAGGTCCTCCTCCCGCAAGAGCAATACCTTCCATCTTTCCTGCAATTTGATATTCGTAGGTTGAAAGGTCTTTTGCCATCCTCATCATTGTTGTGTGCATTTCATAAGCTGTTCCAATAGCTTTTTCAATTTCAACAATTTCTTCTAATGATTTAATTGAACGTTGTTTAACAATTGCTTTTCTAAGCTCTAATGAAGCAAACTTTTCAACATGGTCTTTCTTTATATGAAGTAGGGAAGATAAAGTATTTCTATTTTCAGCCCTATATGGTGGTAGGAAGTGTATCTGTCTTCCTTGTAGGATTGCAGCTTCAAGCAAATTTGTTAGGTCTTGTCTTGAACCACTATGCTTTACTCCAATTACATCAGCTCTTTCTCTTATTGAATCAACTTCTCCAGTCCAAATAATCTCTTCTATCTCAACATCATCTCCAAACAAATAATCTTCGCCTGTGTTTGCATCAATAACTCCTGCAAGGTCAGCTAAGTTATATTCAAAGAAATAACGAAAAGAAGAGTCTTGACGGAATGTGTATATGTTTGCTATATAGTTAAATGCACTATCTGTATTGCCTAAAATAAGTATTAGTCCATCTTTAACATCATTTGCTAATTTCTTACGACGTTCTGTGTATGTGTTTTTATTAAACATGTTTTAATCTTTTTTAAAGTTAGTAAGTCTTCCAGCCTCCAAGATAGGAAGGTTGGTTTCTGTTGGCACGTAAACAATAGTCCTATCATTAAGGTTGTTTTGGTTTCTAACCCATAGGTATTGAATATATCTATCTGACAGAGTTCCGTTTTCAATTTTTATTGCCTCTGCAGCGCCCTTAGCTCTCTCAACCTCTGCTTGTGCATTTAGTTTCTCAGCCTCAAGGTTTGCTTTTGCTTCCTCAATCTTAATTCTACGGTTTTGTTCAGCTTCTGCAAACTGAGCCCTACCTCTCATCTCTTGTTGCCAAACCCTATAAACGGGACCTCCAAACATAAATAATAATATTAATGTAAGAACTCCAATAGCCATTAAGACAATGTGTTTAGGTTTTATTATAAAATTATTCATAAATTTTTCCTTTTTAAACGTTCTTCAATACATCTAAAGTATGTTGCCAGCATAATTCAACTGTCGATATTTCAAGTTTCTCATCTGGTGAGTGAACGCCTCTTAGGGTTGGGCCAAATGAAATCATATCCATTCCTTTGTATTTCTCTCCAATTAAGCCGCATTCAAGTCCTGCATGTATTGCTCTAACGATTGGTTTCTTTCCAAATAGTCTTTCATAGCTTTGTTCAGCAACCTTCAATATTCTTGAATCTGGATTAGGAGCCCAACCAGGGTAACCATCACCATGACTTACATCTGCTCCAACTAAATTAAAACAAGCTGCATTTCTATCACAAGCTGCATCTTTTGCTGTTTCAATTGATGAACGTTGAGATGTTGCAATAACAAAACAATCGTCAATCATCTTAACAGAAGCAAGATTAGTTGATGTTTCCACGAAATTTGGTATCTCTCTACTCATAGACAAAACACCGTGTGGAACTGCATATAAAACATTTAATAAATCTTCTTGAGTCATTACATCAATAACTTCTTTTGGACTATCAACTGCTTCTATCTTAACACGAAGATTAGGTTCTGTTGAACGGAACTCATAACGAATATCATCATTATACTTTTCAACCATTGATATTATTTGTTTTGAATCTCCCTCACCAACAATGAGAACTGCATTAGCCTCACGAGCAATAGCATTTCTAAGATTACCCCCTACAAAACTTGAAAGAGCAAATTCTATTTCAGTATTTATTGACCAAAGGATTCTGTTTAAAACTTTATTTGCATTTGCTAAGCCTTTGTTTATATCATCTCCTGAGTGTCCGCCTTTTCCTCCTAAAACAGAAATCTTATATCCCTTGCCCTCTGGAGCCTCTTCGGTTTCGTAAGGTATCTTTGCTAATGTATCTTTTCCACCAGCACATCCAATAAATAATTCTCCCTCATCCTCTGAGTCAAGGTTTATTAGTATGCGGCTTTTTAAAACATCTGGACTAAGTGCCATTGCTCCTGAAAGACCAGTTTCTTCATCAACAGTGAAAAGACATTCAATGTTTCCATGTTCAATATCATCAGAATCCAAAATAGCAAGTGCAATAGCCATCCCAATCCCGTCATCAGCACCAAGAGTTGTTCCCTTTGCTTTCAACCAACCATCTTCAACATAAGCCTCTATAGCATCTTTATTAAAATCAAAAACCTTATCGCTATTCTTCTCACAAACCATATCCATATGAGATTGCAAACATACCCAAGGCTTAGCTTCATAACCCTTTGTTGCAGGCTTTCTAATAATCACATTACCTATTTCATCCCTAAGAGTTTCAAGTTTTCTTGTCTCTCCCCAATTCATCAAATATGCAATAATCTTATCCTCTTTCTTTGAAGGACGTGGTATTTCAAGTATTTCAGCAAAATATTTAAACACTTTTGTTGGCTTTAAAGCCTTTAATTCTTCGTTCATAATCATTTTATTTAAAAGTTAAGATATATCATTTAAGCTTTCAAAGATAAAGATTATTTTTGGTTGGGCAATGAAATAAGGAATAAAAACAAAAAAAAAGACATTAAAACTAAGTAAATAGTAATAATGTCTTCAAAAAAGTGACCTCGACAGGATTCAAACCTGTAACCTTCTGAGCCGTAATCAGATGCACTATTCAATTATGCTACGAGGCCGTTTTGAGAGTGCAAAAATACAAAAGTTTTGGTCAATCACAAAACATAGAATGAATTTCTTTTGATTTTTAATCTAATCACTCAGACAAAAAGAGAGTAAAACCTAAGACCCAACCCCATAAACAAACTCATAAAGCTCCGTTATAATCTCTTCTAAAGGCTTAATCTCCAATAGCTTTTTATCGTAAACCATAAGCTTTAACTCAATAGGATTCTTCCCTTTCGAATATGGCGGTTGGAGATAAAAATAATCTAATAATTCAAAATCTAAACCCTCATAAAACTTAACCCTTTTCTTAGTCATTTCGTCCACCTGAGGCTCGACTTCAATAATAATAGGCATCTTTATGCTATCAATAAGAGTTTTGATAATCTCCTTGCCCTTTCCCTTAAATCTTTCCTTTTCATCAATAGCGAAATGCTCAATATAGATATAATCCTCGAAATACCAAATGCTTAGAATACCAATTGGTTTAGGCTCTGGTAAAGAATCAATAATCACAAAGAAATCGAAATCCTTAGTCTCAATTAATTCAAAATTACTATCAAAATCCCTTCTTTCATCACAAGGGAAAGCACTTTCATACAAACCCCTTGCATAATCCTTATACTCCGAATGCTGTAAAAACTCTAATCTCATAATCCAATATTATTAATAAACAAAGATATAAAATAATTCTTGAGAAGTGAAAAACTAAGAGGTAAAAGTTAAAGTTAAGTATCAAAAAAATGAAACGCCGTAATAATTTACTGAAACGCCACTTTAAAAAAATGAATCAAAGAGATAGAAAATTAAAACAAAGAGTTATTATCTTAAAACAAAGAAAGAGGCTGAGATGAATTATTAAGTTCAAATCAGCCTCTTATTATATAGTTGTATAAGCTATTAGTTTTTACTTCTTAGCTTTTTATTCTTTTGTTTCCTTGATAGCTGCTTGTGCTGCTGCAAGGCGTGCTACTGGAACACGGAACGGTGAACAAGAAACATAGTTCATTCCTGCTTTGTAGAAGAACTCTATTGATGCTGGGTCTCCACCATGCTCTCCACATACACCAACCTTTAGGTTTGGCTTAGTTGTACGTCCTCTTTGAACTCCAAATTCAACCAATTGTCCAACACCTTCTTGATCTAATGTTTGGAATGGGTCGAAAGGAAGGATTTTCTTGTCTTGGTACTCACTTAAAATTGTGTTTACGTCATCACGAGAGAATCCAAATGTCATTTGAGTTAGGTCGTTTGTTCCGAAAGAGAAGAAGTCAGCTATTGTTGCAATTTCATCAGCCACAAGTGTAGCTCTTGGAATTTCAATCATTGTTCCATATAGGTAAGTGATTTGAGCATTCATTCTCTTTTCAACATCTGCGTGAACTATGTCGCAAATGTCTTTTTGGTGTTGAAGTTCAGTTACAGAAACGGTTAATGGTACCATAATTTCTAATCTTGGATCATAACCTTCTTTTCTTAGTTCTGCCTCTGCTTCAAATAATGCATCAAATTGTGTTGCACTAATTTCTGGATAAACAATACCAAGACGAACTCCTCTTAATCCCATCATTGGGTTAACTTCATCAAGTGCATCAATTCTTCTCATTATTTCTTCATGAGAGATGCCAAGTTCTGCAGCGATTTCTTTTTGTTTGTCTGCTGTGTGAGGTAGGAATTCGTGAAGTGGTGGGTCAATTAGACGGAAAGTAACTGGCTTGCCATTCATAACTTTCATTGTTCCCTTTACTGCTTCTTTTATGTGTGGGTGTAGTTCTGCTAAGTATTTCTTTCTTTCCTGGGTGTCCTTTGAAAGAATCATTTTTCTAAGTAGTGCAAGTGGAGTTTCAGCATTTAATCCGTAGAACATATGTTCAATTCTGAATAGTCCAATACCTTCTGCACCAAATGAAATTGCTTGTGCAGCATCTTCAGGGGTGTCAGCATTTGTTCTTATTCCCATTGAACGATATTTGTCTACAACTTTCATGAAATGTTGGAATAATGGGTTTTCAGTAGCGTCAATCATTTCAATTGCACCATCATAAACATTTCCTTTTGTTCCATTTAAGCTTAGAGTGTCTCCTTCTTTATAGGTCTTGCCTGCAATGGTTACTGTGTTTTCATTCAAATTAATATGAACTGCATCACAACCAACAATACAACATTTTCCCCATCCTCTTGCAACAAGTGCTGCGTGAGAGGTCATTCCACCTCTTGCAGTTAAGATACCATTTGCTGCTCTCATTCCTTCAACATCTTCTGGATTAGTTTCTTCACGAACTAAAATTGATTTAATTCCTTCTTTGTCTAACCTCATTGCTTCTTCACTTGTTAGAGCAATAACACCAACTGATCCACCAGGACCTGCTGGTAAGCCTTTTGCAATAACTTTGTTTTTAGCTTCGTCTTTTGAGTCAAGAATTGGGTGAAGTAGTTCGTCAAGTTGATCTGTTGAAACTCTACCAATTGCTTCTTTTTCACTAATTATTCCTTCTTCAAGCATATCCATAGCCATTGTCATTGCAGCAACACCAGTACTTTTTCCAATACGGCATTGTAGCATATAAAGTGTACCATCTTGAATAGTAAACTCTATATCTAACATATCTCTATATGCTTTTTCTAAAATATCACGGATTTCGCAAAGCTCTACATAAGTCTTTGGCATACTTTCTTGCATTGAAGTAAGGTGCTCATTTTGACTATTACGAGTGTCTGCGTTTAATGGGTTTGGAGTACGGATGCCTGCAACAACGTCTTCACCTTGTGCATTAACTAACCATTCACCATAGAATTGATTTGCTCCAGTTGCTGGGTTACGAGTGAAAGCTACTCCAGTTGCAGAGCTATCTCCCATATTGCCAAATACCATTGCTTGAACGTTTACTGCTGTTCCCCAATCGTCTGGAATACCTTCAATTCTTCTGTATGATATTGCTTTCTTTCCATTCCAACTCTTAAACACAGCCTTTATTCCTCCTTCTAATTGAGCAGCTGCATCGTCTGGAAATTCAACTCCAATACTTCTTTTGATTGTTGTTTTGAAGCTATCAGCTAAAGACATTAAGTCTTCAGTTGTTAGATCTGTATCTGATTTGCATCCTTTTTCTTTTTTGTAATCTTCAAGCATATCATCTAAGATACGACGGATACCAACACCATTTGTAGGCTCAAGCCCTTCAGCTTTTTCCATAACAACATCAGCATACATCATAATTAAACGACGGTAAGAGTCATAAACAAAACGAGGATTATTAGTTTTCTTGATTAATCCTGGAATTGTTTTAGAAGATAATCCAAGATTTAAAACTGTATCCATCATGCCGGGCATAGAGCTTCTTGCTCCTGAGCGACAAGATAATAATAAACAATTTTCGCTGTCATTATATTTCATCCCCATCACATCTTCAATCTTCTTCATTCCTTCCCAAACCTCATTCATTAGGTTTTCTGGTAGGCTGCACTCATTTGCATAATAATCTATACAAGCTTCAGTTGTGATTGTTAGACCTGCAGGAACGGGAAGCCCCAACAGACACATCTCAGCCAAATTAGCTCCTTTACCACCTAATAAATTCTTCATTTCAGCCTTACCCTCAGCGGTCTTGCCACCAAAAGTATAAACATACTTCTTTACGTTTGCCATTTTCATTAATTATTTAATTAAATATCTATATATTATAGTTAATATCAATCAATTATCCTAAAGTTTATAACTTTGGACTTGCAAAGATACAAAAAAACAAGATTAAATCCTCATTTTAAGATAAACTTAACATTAGAAATTAGGGTTTGTTATGTGTAGTTAAGAGATTTAGACTAAGAAAAGCTTTGTTTTACTAATTCTTATCTCTTCCTTCTATTAGCAGTTATTGGACTATACTCATAGGCTCCAATTGTTGGGGGGTTGGATCGTGAATTGCCAACTATATCATAAGGATAAATTGAATTATATATGCCATTTCCTCTACCAATTGCAGGAGAGTTTTCCTTAAC
>JBAYYI010000050.1:0-14620 GCA_041673165.1 Bacteroidales bacterium | reverse complement strand
CAACTTTGAATTAGGAGTACATATTGCAGACGTAACTTACTATGTTAGACCAGGCTCAGCACTTGATGAGGAAGCATATAATAGAGCAACGTCTATTTATTTAGTCGATAGAACAATACCAATGCTACCAGAAAAGCTTTCAAATATGGTTTGTTCACTTCGTGCAAATGAAGATAGTCTAACCTTTTCTGCAGTTTTTGAAATGAATGCAAAGGCTGAGATTATTAGTGAATGGTTTGGAAAGGGAGTTATTAATTCTGACAGAAGATTTGCATACGAAGATGTTCAGAAAACAATTGAAGAAGGAAAAGGAGAGATGAAGGATGTTATACTTCCTGTTAATCGCCTTGCAACACTTCTTAGGAAGAAAAGATTTAAAACAGGTGCAATTAATTTTGAAAGCCAAGAAGTAAAATTCAATTTAGATGAAAACTCAAAACCAATAGGTATATTTATTAAAGAATCGAAAGAAGCCAACTGGTTAATTGAAGAATTTATGCTTTTAGCTAATAAAAGAGTTGCTGAGAAGATAGGAAAAGACAAAGGAAACAAAAAAGAAGCTAAGACATTTATTTATAGAGTTCACGATGAACCAAACCCAGATAAACTAAGCACATTTACAGAGTTTGTTGGCAAATTAGGATATGTAATAAACACAGGAAGTCGTAATTTGCTTGTTAAGAGTTTTAATGATTTATTTGCTTCAATTGCAGGTAAGGGTGAAGAAAGTATGATTTCAAGCATTGCAATTAGAACAATGTCAAAAGCATATTACTCCACTGATAATATAGGACATTACGGGCTTTCATTCCCTTATTATTCTCATTTCACATCTCCAATCAGACGCTATCCTGACCTAATGCTTCATAGACTTCTTGAACGTTATCTTGATGAAAAACCATCAGCAGACAAAGACGTTTACGAAGCAAAATGTGAACACTGTTCTTTGATGGAAAAGAAAGCAGCCGAAGCAGAAAGAGCATCAGTAAAATACAAACAAGCAGAATTTCTTTCCGACAAGATTGGACAAGTCTTTAAGGGTGCAATATCAGGTATTAGTAAGTGGGGAATTTATGTTTTAATTGACGAAAACAAATGTGAAGGACTTGTGCCAATAAGAACCCTAACCGATGATTTCTATTATATTGACGAAGACAACTACCAAGTTGTTGGCAGGAAAAACAATAGAACTTTCCGTTTAGGTGACCCTATCAAGATTAAGGTTGAGAGTGTTAATATGCTAAAGAAACAAATGGATTTCTCTTTGGTTGATGACGGAGAGTTTGAAACAAAACTAAGGGATTTTTCCCCTGAAAAGATAGATGAGAAAAAGCAATTCCATCAAGCTCCACCAAAATACAAGTCAAAAAGCAAAGCAAAACCAACAAGAAAAAGAAAAAGATAAGAACAGAATGAATATATTATTATTGGGAAGTGGTGCAAGAGAACACGCCATTGCAAGAAAGATTGAGGAAAGTAAGTTATTAGATAAGCTTTATATTTCACCAGGCAATCCAGGGACTGCACAGTGTGGGGAGAATGTGAGCATTGGGTCTGAGTTTTCAAAGATTAAAGATTTTGTTTTAACTCATAAGGTTGAAATTCTTGTTGTGGGTCCAGAGCAAGCATTAGTTGATGGAATTTGGAACTATTTTAATGAGGATAAAGACTTAAAAGATATTTTGGTTATTGGACCAAGCAAAGAGGGAGCAGTGCTTGAAGGTAGCAAAGACTTTGCAAAAGAATTTATGTTTAAGAATAATATCCCTACTGCAAGATATAAGACCTTTTATAAGGAGACATTAGAAGAGGGAAAAGCCTTTCTAAAAACCTTAAACCCTCCTTACGTTCTTAAAGCTGATGGATTAGCTGCAGGAAAAGGCGTTGTTATTCCAGAGACTATTGAAGAGGCAGAAAAGGAACTAACTCAAATGCTTGAAGATGCTAAGTTTGGTGCAGCCTCTTCAAAGGTTGTGATTGAGGAATTCTTAAAAGGAATTGAATGTAGTGTCTTTGTCCTAAGCGATGGTGAAAACTATAAGATACTGCCTGTTGCAAAAGATTATAAACGTATTGGAGAGGGCGACACAGGTTTAAATACTGGTGGCATGGGTTCAATTTCTCCTGTTCCTTTTGCTGATAAGACTTTTATGGATAAGGTAGAAAAAACTATAATTATCCCAACAATTGAAGGCTTAAAGAAAGATAATATCCCATATCAAGGTTTTATTTTTATTGGTCTTATGAATGTTGATGGTCAGCCTTATGTTATTGAGTATAATGTTAGGATGGGCGACCCAGAGACAGAAAGCGTTTTCCCAAGAATTAAATCCGATATAGTAGAAGCATTTAAAAGTTTTAGGACTAAGTCTCTTGACAAAGTAAACCTTGAAATTGACCCTCGCTATGCAACAACTGTTATGATTGTTGCTGGTGGTTATCCTGAGGATTATAAGAAAGGAGATATTATATCTGGCATCGAAGAAACAAAAGATTGCATTGTTTTTCACGCAGGAACAAAAGAAAGCGATGGAAAGATTGTAACAAATGGCGGAAGAGTAATTGCTATAACTTCTTTTGGCAAAACATTAGAAGAAGCCTTAGATAATACATACAAGAATGCTAACAAGATATCCTATAAAGGCAAATATTTTAGAAAAGATATAGGAAAAGACCTTTTATAGCGTTTCATACTTACTTTAAACCATAAACATAAAACTCTAAACCAATAAAGGATGAAGCAATACTTAGATTTATTACAACACGTTCTTGAAAATGGCAACCTAAAAGAAGATAGGACAGGAACAGGAACTAAGAGTGTGTTTGGTTATCAAATGAGGTTTAATCTTCAAGAGGGATTTCCTATGGTAACTACAAAGAAACTACATACACGTTCAATTATACACGAACTTCTTTGGTTCCTTCAGGGAAATACAAATATCAAATACCTTCACGAAAACAAGGTTACAATTTGGGATGAGTGGGCAGACGCAAATGGAGACTTGGGACCAATTTACGGAAAGCAGTGGAGGTCTTGGACAAACCCAGAGGGAGAAACAATAGATCAAATTACTGAACTAATTGAGCAAATAAAAACTAACCCAAATTCAAGAAGATTACTAATAAGTGCTTGGAATGTTGGTGAGATTGATAAGATGGCTCTTCCGCCTTGTCATATCCTCTTCCAGTTTTACGTTGCTAATGGAAGGCTTTCTTGTCAGCTATATCAAAGAAGCGCAGATATATTCTTGGGCGTTCCTTTTAATATAGCATCTTACGCTCTGCTAACTCATATGATAGCACAAGTTTGTGACTTAGAGGTAGGTGAATTTGTTCATACCCTTGGTGATGCCCATATATATTTAAACCATTTCGACCAAGCTAAACTTCAGCTTTCAAGAGAGGCATATCCCCTAGCTCAACTAAAACTAAACAAAGAAATTACAAGCATTTTTGACTTTAAATACGAGGATATAGAGATTCTAAACTATGAATCACATCCCACAATTAAAGCTCCAATTGCTGTATAAGAGAAAATAAAACTACGATTATGATAAATATTATAGTGGCAATTGCAAATAATAATGCAATTGGAAAAGATAACGATTTGCTTTGGCATATCTCCGAAGATTTAAAGTATTTCAAAAGCACAACACTTGGTTGCCCAATCATTATGGGAAGAAACACTTGGGACTCCCTTCCTTTTAAACCCCTACCAAAAAGAGAAAACATTATTATTTCAAGAAATAAAGACTATAAAGTAGAAGGTGCAACAGTAATAAACTCAGTTGAGGATGCTATTGATTACGCTAAACAATTCGATAAAAGCTTTATTATGGGCGGAGGAATGCTCTACGAAGCTGCCCTACCCTTTTGCGACAAGCTTTATATAACAAAAGTTTTCAAAGACTTTGAAGCTGATACTTTTTTCCCAGAAATAGACTTAAACACTTGGCTTTTGGAATCAGAAAGCGAGATAAAAACTGACCCAAACAACAGCTTAGAATTCCAATTCTTAGTCTATAAAAGAAAATAACAAGACCCTTTTCTTGGTTTTTCACTGTTGTTGCACTATCTTTGCAACTAACATCATAGTATCACTTAAGCATGAAAAACCAATCAAGTAACATTATAGTATCACTTACAGATAGAAATCCAGATGGAATAATGTCGTCTTTAGCCTCTCGTGTTAGAGAAAGAAGATTAGAAAAAAACTTCACCCAAAAGGAAATCTCTCTACGCTCTGGCATACCTATTTCAACATATCGCAAATTTGAACTAACGGGAGAGGTTTCCCTTCGTAACTTAGTTATGATTGCATTTGCACTTAATGCTACAGATGATTTTTCTTCTCTTTTCGATAAGACAAGTTATAGTAATATTGACGAGATAATTAATTTTGATAAGACAAAGAAACGTAAAAGAGGAGGTGGAATATGAAAAATATAAATTCATTAGAAGTTTTTTTAAACCAAAAGCTTATTGGCAAGCTCGCAATAACGCCTGATAATTTGTGTGCTTTTGAATATGATGCTGAATATATAAAAACAGGAACTTCAATATCCCCTTTTATCTTACCATTAAACACAGGCGTTTTCATAGCCAAAAGAACCCCTTTCTCAGGTGGCTTTGGAGTTTTTGGCGACAGCCTTCCTGATGGTTGGGGTAACCTAATCCTTGACTATTATCTAAAACAAAAAGGAATAGACCCTTATAAACTAACAATATTACAGCGTTTATCCTTGATCGGTTCAAATGGTAGAGGAGCTTTAGAGTACTTTCCTGACAATAGCAGAGAAGAAGAAAAAGATATAATTGATTTTGATGTTTTGTCAAAACAGGCTGAGGCTATTCTTTCAAGTAAAGACTATGATGGAGGAGCGATTGATACTTTTTATCAGTACGGTTCTTCCTCAGGTGGCGCAAGACCGAAGATTTTTGTTAAGATTGAGGATAAAGAATGGCTTGTAAAATTTAAAAGCACTTATGATTCAAAAGACGTAGGTCAAATAGAATATGATTATTCCTTATTAGCAAAAGAATGCGGTATTGAAATGCCAGAAACAAAATTGATTTCTGGGAAATACTTCGCAGTTCAGCGTTTCGACAGAAAAGAAGAAGGGAAAACTCATACCATAAGTGCATCAGGATTACTAAATGCAGACCACAGGATACCAAGTTTAGATTATATCGATTTGCTAAAAGCATGTGCTATCCTAACTAATAATATGGAAGAAGTTTATAAGCTTTTTCGCCAAATGGTCTTCAATATCATTATATCAAATAGGGATGACCATTCTAAAAACTTCTCATTCCAATTAGTAAATAACAATTGGATTATCTCCCCTGCCTACGATATTTTGCCAAGTATTGGATTTAATGGTTATCATACAACAACAATAAATGGACAAGGCGAACCAACTTTAAAAGACATTATGGAGGTGGCCCGAATAATTGGGTTAAACAAACAACGCTCTAATAGAATTATTGAGGAGATTTCTGATATTGCTCTTTCAAAGAAAATGCTAAAACATACTATAAAATAAGGTATTAGCTTAATTCATTTTCACAAAACGCCGTATTAAATTTCTGAAACGCTGTATTAAATTTCTAATACGGCGTTTCATTTTGCTAAGATGTGCATCTTAGCTTACTGAGATGTGCATCTTAGCTTACTGAGATGTGCATCTTAGCACGGTGAGATGTGCATCTTAGCAGCGTGAGATGTACATCTTAGCAAGATTAAACAAAGAGATAGAAATTTAATGCTTGATTTGAGTGTTTTTTAACTTGACTTTGGGGATTTTAGACTTGACTTTAGAAGTTTTTATTACTCTTTTGAGGCTTTGAGTAGGGAAAGGATGTCTTTTATGCTGAATATTCTGAATACAAAGCTTAGGATAACCATTACGAATGAGGTTATGATTAGGTTATATACCCACTGAGTGGTTATGTCTTTGAGGATAAATGCAGAGATTCCTAAGGAGATAACGAAGAATAAGATTTTCAGGGCGTAGATTGGGTCAAACTTGATTTTAAATATCTTAATTGCTATCAGGGCTTGGAATATGGCTGTTATAGTTTGAGCTATTAGTGAGGAATAGGCTGCCCCTAAGGCAAAAAATCTTGGTATTAGGAATAGGTTTATGCTGATATTTAGAACCATTCCTAAGCCTGCAACTATGTTTAGGTGTTTTAAGGAGCCATTTGCGGTTAAGAGCGTTCCGAATATGTAGGTCATGGCAATTGGAATAAAACAAATGCTTAGTATTCTAAAGACTTCTGAACTTTCTTCTATGTGTTTGTTGTACATAAGGTGCATTAGGTCGTAGCCATAGACTTGACTAAGGGCTACAAAACAAACGGTTAGCATTAGAAGTAGGTGGAATGAGACCTTGATTATTGGTCTTACATCATCCTTGTTTTTAATCAGCCTTGCAAATAAAGGTAGCAGGATTATGGAGAAAAGATAGGCTATCATATTTACTGCATCGACAAGGCGGAAGGCGGATGCGTATATGCCAGCTTGCTCTGCTCCATCGTCCAAAATACGTTCCACCATTACACCATCGGCTTTGTTGTAAAACGCCATAAGAAGTATTAGTGTGGCATAAGGATAGCTGTCTTTAATTATCTTAACTATAAAGGGATAGTTCCACCTTAGTTTTATAAATCCTGCTTTTTTTATGCAGATAATAAGGGCTATGATTGCAGAAATGGAATAGGCAAAAAGCTGTGCAAAGATAAAGTATTCTATCTTAAATTCTGTTTTAAGGAGTCCTGACCAAAGGAGTATGGAACAAAGAATAATAACTATAAAACGATCTAAGACGGAGAGTATGCTATCGGTTTTGAAGAGCAAGAGCCCAGATATATTGGAGCGGAGATAGATTAGGAGTGAGGAAAAGAACTGTGAGAGGCAGAGAAGGGCAAGTAGTTTTAGTGCGTAGGTGTCGTAGCCAAGTGAGATTGCAGATGCAAATACTACTATTGTAAAAACAACTGACATTGCAAACTTTATGGGGACGAGTTGGGACAAGTATTTTGAGAGAAGTTGGGGGTGCTGAGCTATTAGTCTATTATTGTAGTTTGTTAGCCCAAAGTCGAGTAAGATATTGAAGATGAAGGAGAAGTTTAGGAGGGCAAAATATAATCCGTAATCACTTGCAGGCACAGCATTTTGAACCCCTCTATCTACTCCAAGTATCCAGAAAGATTTTATGATTATATTTAGTGCTAAAAGAAAAAATAAATTTGTTACAAACCTTTTTCTCACTTTTTATTTGTAATTTTGCTTTAATAACTCATAAAAACATTTTTTAGTATTGAAAATAGCAGTAAACACAAGATTATTATTACATAATAGGCTTGAGGGCATTGGTTATTTTACGCTTAAGACTTTAGAGAAAGTAGTAAAAAACCATCCTGAACATGAATTTATCTTCTTCTTTGATAGAGAATATCACGATAGCTTTGTTTTTGCGGACAATGTTACCCCTGTTGTCATCCCTTTTCCTACACGTGCCCCTATTCTTTGGTATATGTATTTTGAATTCTTACTTCCTCTTTATATGAAAAAGCACAAGGTTGATATGCTTTTCTCACCCGACACTTATATTCCGACAAGACCTAAGGTTCCAACCCTAAATACTTTTCATGATATTAACTATGAATATGATCCAAGTTATATTGGTAATTATTGGCACAGGAAATACTATTTGAATTACTTCCCTAAATTTGCTAAAAGCTCAACTCACCTTGTTACTGTTTCTCAATACTCGAAAAGAGACCTGATTGAGTTTTATGATATTCCAGAAAACAAGATTGATGTTGTATATAATGCGGCAAATGAAGGCTATTATATTGTTTCAGAAGAAGAGAAAAAGAAAACAAAAGAAGATTTAACTGGAGGAAGTGATTATTTCTATTTCATTGGAGCTATTCATAAAAGGAAGAATCTGCTTAATTTGTTCAAGGGATTTGATTTGTTCAAGGAAAAGACCAAGAGCGATGTTAAATTAGTTATTATTGGTTCTAAGAAATGGTGGAAAGGTGAGATTGAAGACTGTTATAATCATTTGAGATATAGGAAGGATTTGATTTTTACTGGAAGATTGGAAGTGGAACAAGTAAATAAAATTGCAAATGCTGCCTTAGCTCTTACCTTTGTTTCTCAATTTGAGGGTTTTGGCATACCTATTGTTGAGGCTTTTGCAGCAGGATGTCCAGTTATTACTTCAAATGCAACTTCAATGCCTGAGGTTGGAGGTGATGCGGCACTTTATTGCGACCCTTATCTACCACAAAGTATTGCTGATTTAATGGAAAGAATTTATCTTGAGCCAGAGCTTAGGGAAGAACTTATTAGAAAGGGATTTGAACAAAATAAGAAATTTAATTGGGATAAATCAGCTGAAAAACTATGGAACGCAATAGAGAAAACAATCAACATAGGATAGAAGAACTTTATAGTATTTTTCTTCAACATCCAACAATTACAACGGACTCTCGCAATATTAAAAAAGGAGACCTATTCTTTGCTCTTAAAGGAGATAATTTTAATGGGAATAAGTTTGCCGAGAAAGCTATTCAAGATGGCGCTTCTTTTGCTATTATAGATGAAGAGCAGTATAAGGTAAATGACAAGTGTTTTTTGGTTGATGATGTACTTTCTTCTTTACAAGAATTGGCAAATTATCATAGAAGACAATTCCCAAATCTTAGAATGCTTGCAATTACGGGAACAAACGGAAAGACTACAACAAAGGAATTATGCTACCAAGTCCTATCTCAGAAATATAATACAATTGCAACCTTAGGCAATTTCAATAATCATATTGGTGTTCCTTTAACCCTGCTTAGGATAAATAAGGAAACAGAGCTTGCTATTATTGAAATGGGAGCTAATCATGTTGGGGAAATTGATTTTCTTTGTAAAATAGCAGAACCTATTTATGGTTTAATCACCAATATTGGCAGAGCACATTTGGAAGGCTTTGGAAGTTTTGAAGGAGTGATAAGAGCAAAAACAGAACTCTTTAGATATCTTGACAGAAAAGACCACTATGCAATAATCAATATGGATGATAAATCTTTGTTTGATTATTCTAAAACTCATAGAAATAAGTTTTATACCTATTCTATTGAAGAGAAAATATATTCAGAAACTGCAAGCTTGGATTATAAAGGCATAAGAATAAATTCTAATCTTGTTGGGAGCTATAATAGTCAAAACCTTTTAGCCGCAATAACTATTGGAGAATTATTTGATATTCCTCTTAATATTGCAGCAAAGGCAATTGAAGACTACGAGCCAAGTAATCACCGTTCTCAAATTCAAAAAACAAAAAACAATACTCTAATTCTTGATTGCTATAATGCAAATCCTTCAAGCATAAATGCTGCATTAAAAGATTTTGAAAGCTTAAAAGCAGACAAGAAATACGCTTTTATTGGAGCTATGAAAGAACTTGGCACTTGTTCAGAAGATGAGCATAAACATGTTGTTGATTTATTAGAAATTATGAGCCTAAAAGGAGTTGTTTTGGTTGGGAAAGAATTTGAAAAGCTACGAAAAGAGAATATGCTTTTCTTTAATAGTTCAAATGATGCAAAGGAGTATTTCATAAAAAATCAGATAAAAGGGGCTACAATACTAATTAAGGGTTCTAACTCTACTAAGATGGAGGTTTTGGCTGATGTTCTATAAGGTTATTGGCTTAATGTCGGGGACTTCTCTCGATGGATTAGATATTGCTTACTGCTTATTCTCTTTTGAAAACGATAAATGGTCATACTCTATTGAGAAAGCAGAAACCATTGAATACTCAAAGGAGTTAAGAGATAAACTTCTTCAAGCTGAAAACACAACATCCTATGAATTTGTTATTATAGACAAGGAGTTTGGTCACTTTATTGGAAAGCAAGTTAGGAGATTTATTGACAAGTATAGCTTGGAGGTAGATTTTATTGCCTCTCATGGTCAAACCGTCTTTCACCAACCTCAAATTAACCTAACAACTCAAATTGGAGATATTAATGCAATTGCGGCAGAGGCGAGAATAAAAACAATTGGAGACTTCCGAAGATTAGATATTGCTCTTGGTGGTCAAGGAGCACCTTTAGTCCCTATTGGCGATAGGCATCTCTTTTCTCAGTATCTTTATTGTTTAAATCTTGGTGGCTTTTCTAATATTTCATTTGAGAAAGAAGGAAAAAGGATTGCTTTTGATATCTGTCCTGTTAATATTGTTCTTAATCTCTTAGCTGAAAGAGAAGGATTAACTTATGATAAAGATGGACTATTGGCAAGAAGTGGGAGGGTTGATAATGTACTTCTTGAAAAGCTTAATGCTTTAGATTTTTATAAGAAAGAAGAAAAGAAATCCTTAGGAAAGGAATGGGTTATTGAAAACATCTTACCCTTACTTGAAGAAAGCAAGCTTGGAACAAAAGACTTAATGGCTACATTTGTTGAACATGCAACCGAACAACTATCTAATAATATTAATGGAGATGTTTTGATAACTGGTGGTGGTGCTTTTAATAAATATTTAATAGAAAGGTTAGAAACAAAGCTTAAACACAAAATCTCGATTCCAGAACCTATTATTATTAATTATAAGGAAGCATTGATTTTTGCTTTCTTAGGAGTATTAAGACAGAGAAAAGAAATTAATACTCTCTGTTCTGTGACTGGTGCTTTGAGAGACTCTTGTGGAGGAATAGTGGTTGAATACTAAGAAGTAAAATTAAGAGAACTAATCTTCTTCCCTACTAACCGTACCCTTCTTTATCATACTATAGATTTTGTTTTTGCTTACACCAAGCTTGTCTGCAACATAATACACCCTATTATCATATTTCTTTAAGAAGTGTTCTATAATAATTTGTTCATATTCCTCTAATGTCCTTTCTTCTTTTAAGATATCTGTATCTGATATATTCTTTCTAAGATAAATTTCTTCTAAATAGATTATTGAAGAGGCTGATGTTATTAGAGTTAGTTCAATTATTGCTTTTAACTCTCTGTGATTTTGTGGGTAATCATAATCAAGTAAGACTTCCTTGGCTGCTTGACTTAGCTGTTTTATTGGCTTGCGGTTTCTCTTACAGTATTCAATTATAAATATTTCAGCCAATTCAATTATCTCATCCCCCATTTCTCTTAGGGGACATAGCTCAATAACAGACTGACTTAATATATGATATAAATCTTTTCTGAAACGGCCTTTGATAATTTCAGTCAGCAAGTCTTTTTCTGTAGAAGCGATAATCTTCACATTTATATCTTTTTGACAAGAACATATTGTGGAGTCGATCTTTCTATTATCAAGCATTTCAAATAAGATTTCCTGTTGATCAAGACTTAGATTCCCAATTTCATCTAAATAAATTGTTCCTCCACATGCTTTGCGAAAATAAGGTATTATCTTTTCAACAGATGCTGTTGTTGTGATATTAACAATAACAAAGGGGTTATCCTTAAGAGATGAGAGCTCGTGAATTGATTTTGCAGTGTATTCGTGTCCAGAACCTATCTCCCCACTTATCAAAACATTCTTCTTGTTTTTTGATGCCTCGGAAATTAAGTCCTCAAGTATGCTAAACTTCTTCTGATCCATCTTTCTCTACCTTGTCCCTATACTTCCAATAACGTTATTATCTTGGTAGTGACCTAAGAAAAGAACTTGCTTATCAAAGCTTAGGAATAGTGTTTTAAAGAAAGGCATCTTGTTAATTTTGGAATTATAAGCCTCGTGCCAACGCCAAGAACCATCACTGTAAACTTGTACAAAATTTATCTGCGTTCTTGATTTATCAGAATTATAACTTCTTACGGGGTAGAAGGCATTACCATCATAATTATCTTGGTGGTCGTTGAACATAATATATAGTCCATAACGGTCTCTTGAAATAGAGTAAGAATTAAACTGATCACTCTCACGATAGGTCTTTTGGCGTTTAGGTATATATGCATTGCCGTTTATGAAACCTGTCTTATCAACATTTGAAATAATTATGTCTCTATAGAAATTAGCTTCTTCCCCTGTTGGACTATCTGATCTTCTTTTTGGTTGAATTATCTTTGACTCAAATTTTTGCTCTCCAATCATTATGCAATTGCCTCCAACCATTGGATATAGGTAATCAACCGTTGCAACCATATTTGAAGGGAGGGTAAGGTCGCCTTTTGTTGGTATATCATCATCGGTTTCATATTCCTTAAACTCTAAGGTTGATGAGTTTTTCTTGTTTCCTCTTCTATGGTCATAAGTAAAGGAGAAGGTTCCGATTGCAAGCTCAGGTGTTGCAGTTGTTGTTGAATAATAGCCAGCAACTAAATAATCCTCCTCGTGAGCAAAAGCACATTTGAAATCTGTTGCCCATGCCTTATCTAATTGTTCTTCATGAGTTCTTGTTTCATATTCATTGATCCAAATCAAATGAACCTTACCGTCAGTATATACTTTCTTTTTTGATGTAGAGAATGATTTGATTGCAAGAAGACTTCTTTTGCCATCATTACTAACAGCAATATCTTTAATAACATAAGCATCATTACTAACGTTTAAGTTATGAGGCTTTTCCCATAATAGTCTCATCTTGTCATCATAAATCTCAACGTCAATAGTTCTTCCTGATGTATCACTCTTTAAGAAACCGAATGATAGCTTTGTTTTGTTTTCTGAGAAATTAAATAAGTATGGCTTTTGTCCTTCAATTGCGAAATAGTCGTAGGTCTTAAACCTCTGCGGTCTTTCTCCAACCAAACGCATATCTTTTGTATGGAAAAACTGATAGTATAGATTTGCTTTTCCTGTTGTAACCTTTTGTGCTTGTTTTTTTACTCTTGAGCCTTTTGTTTTTGTTGGTGCATCTTCCGAAACTCTGCTTAAAATAAAGCCAATAAGCTCTCCTGATTGCCAAGTTTGTTCTATTTTGAATGAAGAATGACCAAAATCCATCTTATATATCTTCTGAATATTTTGATCCTTATCTATTCTTGCCATATAGTAATTAAGTTCAAACTCACCACCTCCAGCATATTCATTTAATAAATACCACATATAATATCCTTGTGAATCTTCCATAACAATTTGTGCATCCTCACAAGACTCGTGTATATTATAAAATCTTTCTCCCCACTTAACATCAACTTGTGAAAAAGACAAAATGGAGACAAATAACATTACTATTAATAAAAAACCTTTCTTCATGATACTTTCCTAATGATTATTTCGTTTTAAAAGGCAAATATACAGAAAATTTTACCACACAAGTAAACTTTTCTGTTTTTTATTGTCTAAACCTACATATTTATAAAACTTGATATTGCATTTTGCATTCTAAAATAAACAGATAAACATGAAAATTCGAACTAAAACATTATTTTTACTAATTGCTGGGATGCTATTTTTATCCCCTAATTTATTCTCACAAGGTCCTCAAGCTCCACAGACCAAGCCTTCAGGGAGCGAAATGAATAACAAATCTACATTTAAGGTAAGTGGAAGGGTTAAAGACGCTTCAACAGACGAATATTTTGAATATGTAAACGTTGTAATATTAAGAACTAAGGACTCATCTTTAGTTAATGGAACAATTACTGATAAAGAGGGTAAGTTTTCAATTGATGCTAAAAAAGGGAAATACCTTCTTAGATTAACATTTATTGGATACAAAGATGTTTACCAATCGTTAGAAGTAAAGAGTGAAGATGTTCGATTAGGCATAATTAATCTTGACTTAGGCACTCAAGCTCTTCAAGGAGTTGAGATAACTGCTGAAAGAAGTATGATGGAATACCAACTTGATAAGAGAGTTATTAATGTTGATAAAAATATTGTTAGTGCAGGTGGTTCTGCAACTGATGTTTTAGAAAACGTTCCTTCTGTGACGGTTGACCAAGACGGGAATGTATCTCTTCGAGGCAGTGGAAATGTTACTGTGCTTGTTGATGGAAGACCAAGCGAACTTCTTGGCAGTGACCTACAAACAGTTTTAGAACAAATCCCTTCCTCAACAATTGAAAGCGTTGAAGTTATCACTAACCCATCTGCAAAATATAATCCAGAGGGTATGAGTGGTATTATTAATATTGTATTAAAAGAAAAAGGTAATAGAGGATTTAACGGAAGCATTGCAGCATCTTCTGGAGTTGGAGTAAACAACGATTTAGATGGTAGCCAATTTCTATTTCCTCAAGGAAGCTTTTCAGCAGCCCTAAACTATTCAACTAAGAAATATGCTGTATTTGTAAATGGAGACATAAAGTATTTTGAAACCACAAGCAATGGAATGACAGACAAAACCTTACTTAATTCTGCCATGACAACAACTCATCAAGACAGCTACTATAACGGAGATCGTCTTGGAAAAGGATTTAAAATTGGAGGAGATTGGTATATAAACAACAAGAACACCTTAAGCCTTTCTTATAATCTTAGAACAGGAGGAACGTCAAAAAATGGTGAAAACATTGAAAAATTATTTTCTAAAGATATAAACAACCCATCTGATACAAGTAACGCTAATAACTATTTTGGATTAGAAAATAGCACTAGAAGTTCGTTCTTCCAAACCGTCACCTTAAACTATGAAAAGAAGTTTAATAAGA